>PLSH01000194.1:2514-13238 GCA_003165095.1 Acidobacteriaceae bacterium | reverse complement strand
CGGCCACACCCCCATGATGATGGTGTCGAAGACTCCCGCCCAGCAGTGATGCGCGGCCGCTCTTACTGGGTCACGCCATCCAACTTGGCCTGGTATTCGATGATCTTCTTCAGAACATCGTACGGCGCAGTCGCCGGGATCGCTCGGCCGTTCACTTCCAGCGTGGGCACGGAGAGAATGTCCAGATCGGTTGCCAGCTTGACCGAGGCGTCCACCTGGGCCTTGACCGCCGGGGTCTGAGCACAGGCCGCAACCTTGTCCGGATCGAGTCCCGCCTTGGTCACCGCGCTGTTCAGCGTGAGCGTGGCGCCATCCGGCGTGCTCAGTCCGTCCTGGCCCTCAAACACCGCCGAAGCGAATTGGAAAAACGCGGGGCTTCCACCCAGCTTGGACACGCACACACCGTAGGAGGCCGCGATCGCTGACTGCGGATGAATCTGCGCAATCGGGTCGTTCTGAAAAACAATGCGCGCGTTCGGAAAATCCACTGCCAGTTTATCCATATTTGCCTGGGCTTCTTTGCAATGAGGGCACTGGAAGTCGGCAAACTCTACCATCTCAAGTTTCTTTGACGCCACCCCGCGATAAGGCCCGTCGGCGCGCTGCTCCAACTGCTCGCGAAACTCCGCAAAAGGATGTTCGCCAAAAGGGAGCACCGCGTCGCCCGAGACAATGTGCTTTCCGTCCGGAAGTACAAAAAATGCCATCGCTCCCGGCTTTTCCTTGCCCGTCTTGTCGCCGACAAAAACGACCACCTTGCTGACCCCCTCCGACGGAGTCTTCAGGATCTCCTGTACCTGCCACATGCGGTTCTCGTCGTAACCCCAATTGGCCTCCAGAAAGGCGCTCACCGTCTCTTTCGTGGGTGACGCGGCGGTAAAGTTCGCAGGGTCGGGCTTGGGAAATACCGGCGGCGTGGCAGGAGCCGGCGCGGATGGCTCCGACGGCACGGCGGATGTTTCCGCGGGAACCGGCGGGACCTGGGTCTGTGCTGAGATGCGGAGTGCGGGCAGGGAAAGTGACATCAGCGCGGCAACGCTGACTAAACGGGTAAACAAACGAATCAAGTGTTTCTCCTTAAGGCGTTTCTCGCCAACAGGCGATGAAACGATCAATATCGTGGGGACAGCCCCAGACTCTAGCTTATACCTTCACCTTGACGGCAATGGGAAACCTCCGCCCCATGCCGAATGACTTCGACGTAACTTTCAAAACCGGCGCCGCTTGCTGGCGCTTGTACTCCGATCGCTCCACCAGCCGTACCACCTGTTGGACGAGCTCAATCGGAAATCCGTTTGCGCCGGCGATCCGCTCCGGAGTCTCGTAACGCTCCACGTAGGCTTCCAGAATGGGATCCAGAATCTCGTACGGTGGAAGCGAGTCGGTGTCCTTCTGGTCCGGACGAAGTTCGGCCGAAGGCGCCTTTTTGAGGATCGCCTGTGGGATGACTTCCCCGTTGCGGTTGAGCCACCGGCACACCGCGTATACGCGCGTCTTCACCAGGTCGCCGATCACCGCCAGGGCACCCACCATGTCTCCGTAAAGCGTGCAGTAGCCAACCGCCATCTCCGATTTGTTGCCGGTGGTCAGAACCAGGGCGCCGAACTTGTTCGAGAGCGCCATCAGCAAACTGCCGCGAATGCGGGACTGGATGTTTTCTTCCGTAATATCCGGTGCCAGCCCGGCGAAAAGAGGATCCAGAGCGTGCGTAAATTCCGCAAACAGCCCGCTGATCGGTATCACCTCGAAGCGAATGCCAAGATGGGCTGCCAGGCTGCGGCTGTCGTCGATCGAGCCGGCCGAGGAGTACGGGCTGGGCATGCCCACTCCGATTACGTTTTCAGCACCCAGCGCCTCCGTGGCGATGGCCGCTACCAGTGCCGAGTCGATGCCGCCGCTCAGCCCCACCAGCACCTTGCCAAACCCGCACTTGCGCACGTAATCCCGCGTTCCTAGCACCAGCGCGCGATAAGCCGCCTCGGTGTCGTCGTCCTCCGGCATGGGCAATACCGGGGCGTTGAATGGGTCCACAACTATCAGGTCTTCCTCAAACGATGCAGCCTGCGCGATCAGTTCCCCGCGCCCGTCCAGCGCCAGTGAGGAGCCGTCAAAGATAAGGCTGTCGTCCCCCCCCACCTGGTTCACCATCAGCACCGGAATTCCGTCGCGGCGGGCGATGGCTGACAGCATCTCCCGCCGTATGGCGCGCTTGGAATGCCAGAAGGGCGATGAGGAAAGATTGATGTGCAGAGCCGGGTTCTGCCCCATCAGTTCTTCCATCGGGTCAACCGTGTACAGCCGCCGCTGCCAGAAGTTCTTGTCGTTCCAGGCGTCCTCGCAGATGCTGATAGCCAGGCGCACCCCATCCAATTCAACCACCTGCTGGGCCCGGGATGGCGCGAAATAGCGCTGCTCGTCGAAAACATCGTAAAACGGCAGTAGCCGCTTGTGCTGTTCGAGCAGCAGCCGGCCGCCATCCAGCAGGACTGCGGCGTTGACCGCGGGCTTTCCCGTTTCAGCCCCCGCGGGAAGCGCTACCCCGGCCAGAATCGCTGTTGGCAGCTCGCGCGTTGACTGCGCAAGCTCGTCCACCGCGGAGCGGCAACGCGCCAGAAAGCTCGGTTTCTCAAGAAAGTCGGCTGGAGGGTAGCCGCAGATGGCCAGTTCTGAAAACACGGCGAGACGAGCGCCGCTGGCGGCAGCCCGGCGGCTCGCTGCAACAATTCTTTCCAGGTTCCCGGTGAAATCCCCGACCGTGGGGTCGATCTGGGCCAGTGCGATCTTCACACTTCCAGTGTAATCCCTGGGTGGAAAATGTTCCCGCGCCACCGGTTGCCACGCTCTCGATTCTGCGCGCGCTCCGAAATGCTGGAAACTGAAGACCGGTGGCTAGGTTCCGGTACCGGTAAATACTACGCCGATGGTGCGCATGATGATCTTGAAATCCAGCCACACGCTCCAGTTGTCGATGTACGTGACATCGAGCGAAACATAGCTCGCAAACGAGGGGTCCTGGCGACCCTGCACCTGCCACAGCCCGGTGATGCCGGGCGTCACGTCCAGCCGGCGCAGATGGCTGAGCTTGTACTCCTTGACCTCGCTCGCGATCGGCGGACGGGGTCCGACCACGCTCATATCCCCGCGCAGCACATTGAAGAACTGCGGCAGTTCGTCGAAAGAGTATTTGCGCAGAAAGCGCCCCAGCTTGGTAATCCGGGGATCGTTGGATACTTTGAACAGCACCCCGTCGCGCTCATTCATGTGCATGATATCCGCGCGCCGCTTTTCCGCGTCCCGCACCATGGTCCGGAACTTGGTGCAGTGGAACACAACGCCCTTCTTCCCGATGCGTTCTGAAGAATACAAAATCGGGCCCGGCGAATCAAGCTTGATGGCAATCGCAATTGCCAGCAGCACCGGCGATAGAACCACCAGCGCTACCGTTGAGAACGCAATATCGAACACCCGCTTGAACAGCAGGCCGAGCTCCGGAACGTGGCCGCAGTGCAACGGAATAGTCGGAAACTGGCCGATATATTCAATCGGACTGTTCCAGGCCAGCCCATCGTACATGTCGGGAACTACGCGCAGATCGACCCCCTGAATTCGCGCCTGTTCGAGCACATTCTGCACGATCCCGCGCTCGCAGTGCGTAGTGAAGAATATCTCGTCCACGAATTGCTTGCGCGCATTCTGGAACAGCGTCTCCAGCGTCCCGACCACGTCGCCCGAGGCCGCCGAAGAACGGGATACAGAACCCGGGAATTCAATGAATCCCTTGAATGTGTAGCCCAGGTGGCGGATGCTCTCAAAATGATGCCGAAGCGCGTGCGCTTCAGGCCCCGTGCCCACGATCAGCACATTGCGCGTGCCCACGCCACGATCGTAGCGGCGATAAAGCAGAACCCGGTAAACAAACCTGCGCAGACTCAGCGCGATCGTGACCAGGGTGATAGTAATGAGCACAATGCTCCGGGGAATGTCGCTCTCGTGCACCAGGTAAAGTGCGCCCGTAAGCAGAAGGCCGGATGTGAAACAGACCTGCGCACTGAGCCTCTGTTCATGCAGGATGCTGGTTAGGCGCGTGGGCGCGTAGAGATTCAGGCGCCGGCTGGTAATGATCAGCGATATCGTAAATCCGCACAGAAGCGCCAGCAGGATCCACATCGAATGCCCGTGGATGAGGGTGCCATGCCAAAAACCTCTTGCCCCGGCCACCGGACCGGTGTGCATTTCATAAAGTGTGGCCAGAGTCGCCGCGCACAGGATGGTGATCGTATCCAGAACCATCCATAGTCTCACCGTGCCCCGCGACCCGCGCACGACTTCTCTTGATACCCCCCCGTCCCAATCGGCGGAGGAGGTCATTGAAGCCGATAGTTTCTGCCAAAAATCCGAACTCGCCATGGGGGTTTCGCAATCTTAAAATCGTTCAAAGAATCGATGGGTCCGGGCAGGGAGCGTCTCCCCGCAAGAATTTGCATTGCCTAAGAAACAGTGAATCCTGGATCGTTAGGCGAACTTTCTTCATCCCGGGGTTGCCACTCCAAGTTGCAACCCTCACCCTTGCTCCCATTACCCTGTCCACGGTTGGTGCCGATCATCATTTGGGAACGCCAATTCCCCCAGGCTGGAAGCCGGAAAAAGCAACTACGCCTTCCTTGGCTTACGGTTACCTTTAATCACCGTAACCGTATACCGCGGAAGCTAACGGAAAATGAAGGTTGTTGAAAGTGCCGAACAGCTGGGCCAACGTCGTAAATTGCTGAACCAAGAGCAATTATAGCAATCCTAAAGCAATGGAGGAGCGTAAGCAGCGTGTCGCTGCTTCTCCCAATCTCTGGTTCCGGGGCCTGGAGGAGAAGCTGGCAACACCAGCATCGCTCGAACCGGCTGCTTATTGCAAGCAAAATCTTAGTGCAATCACATTACGACATAACGGTTCCGTCATGTCGAAGGTAATAGAGTTCCGTCATGTCGAAGGTAATAGATAAGCATCCAGAGATAGAAACTGCTGAACGTGGGGATCCGTCGACGCCAAAAACGCTTGCAGCGGCCCGAAGAAACTCGCTCGGCCCTGATCGAGAAATAGCACGGCATCGGCAAGTCGCTCGGCAAAGCGCATATCGTGTGTGACCACCACGCTCGTAAATCCCAGTTGGCGCTTGAGTCGCTGAATCAGGTTCCCGAGCCGCCGCGCAATAATCGGATCGACCATCGTCGTCGGTTCGTCGTAGAGCACGATCTCCGGCTGTGCGGCCAGCGCACGGGCAATCGCCACCGCCCGCTTGCGCCCCGTTGACAGGCTCGCCGGCAGAGCATCCACCACGTCTTCGGCGCCTACCAGGCCAATCAGGCGATCGACAATCTGATGCAGCTGATCCTCGTCCAGACCGCCCCGCTCACGCAACGGAAATGAGACATTCTCCCGCACGCTGAGCGAATCGAACAGCGCCCCGTTTTGGAAGACCATGGTGATGCGCTTGCGGATGGCCATCATGCCCTCTTCGCCAAGTCCCGCGATCTCCTGGCCCTCCACTTGAATGGACCCCGAGTCCGGCTGCAGAAAGCCCATCAGCAGGCGCAGGGAGACCGATTTGCCCACGCCGCTGCGGCCAAGAATGCAAAGAGTCTGGCCGCGCTCAACCGAAAAGCTCACGTCCTCCAGCACCGGCCGGCCATCGAATGAGATCGAAACATGGTTGAAAGAAATAATTGGCCCCTGCGCACCGCCGGGCGTGGCTTCTGGCCGTTCCAACGGCTCTTGAGGCTCCGCCGCCGCTATCTCCGCCATCGTCTCGGTGAGTTCCGGTAGTTCGGTGTCGGAGATTTCGGAGCCGGTAAACTTCGGGTTCTCCGGCCCGGAATCGGAATTGAGTTTGGGTTCAGACATCCGCTTGCCTTCAGATTACGCGATCTGCGCGGGAAATCTGCTCTTGGCAGCGTTCCAGATCCACGGGGGTGTTGATATTGAAGAACCAGCGCGCCGCGGGAAGACTGGACGAATGGCTCACCTGCCCGCACTGCGCCAGCAGTTCAACCGCGATCGTGCTCACTCCCTTTCCCGCGCTGGCCGCGGCAGTTTCAAATCCGGACAGGCATCCCCGCCGCCCCGCACCCAGTTCGCCCCTTAGCGCCGGCAACAGAGCGCGGTCCAGAACCGCTGGAAAGGTCTGGGCGAATCCGCATGACGACGAGACCGTTACAGCGCGGCCCGAGATCTGGGCGTGAAGCAACAAATAGGCAAGCAGCGAGGCGGGGAGAAGCGGCAGATCGACGGGAAGAAAAACCGCGTGGCGAGCGGATGTTGAGGCCAGGGCGGAGCAGATTCCGGACAACGGTCCCAGGCCCGGCTCCCGATCTTCGACCACCGGCGCAAAAGCATCGAGGGGAGAACGCGCGCCGGCAACAAATGCCGCAAGGCCGGCCTGGCGCAGGATGGCAAGCGCGTTTGCCACCAGCGGCTGCCCACAAAAAGGGAGCAGCGCCTTGTCCTGGCCCATGCGGCTGGACTGTCCGCCGGCCAGTACAAACCCCACGGCCTCCGGTTCAGAATCAGGTCGGGCCGCAGTTGGGTCGCCTCCTTTCAACCGCCAACCTCCTCCATGAAGCGAATCAGCGACACAATCCCCAACTCGAAGTTCTTGAGATGGAATTTCTCGTTGGGCGCGTGCAGATTGTCGTCGGGTAGTCCGAAGCCCATCATCACGCTGGGCAGACCCAGGTGACGCGCAAAGTCGCCCACGATCGGGATGGACCCACCGGAGCGGATAAACACCGTATCCCGGCCCCATACCTCGTGCAGGGCCCGCGTTGCAGCCTGAATATAGGGGTTGTCAACGGGAATCAGGCACGCATCGCCCGAATGGATCAGCCGGACGTCGACATCCACCCCGGCCGGCGCGATCTTCTCCACATAACTCTTGTAGAGCTCAAAGGACTTCGCCGGGGTCATGCCCGGCACCAGGCGCATGGAGACCTTCGCCACAGCCTTGGCGGGTATCACTGTCTTGGCCCCTGCACCTATAAACCCGCCAGGAATGCCGTGAACATCCAGGGTCGGCCGCGCCCAGGTCCGCTCCAGCACGCTGTAGCCGGCCTCACCCACCAACTGCCGCGAACCCACTTCCGCGATGCGGTAATGCTCTTCGTCGAACGGCAGGCTGCGCCAGGCCGACAGTTCCTCGGCGCTGGGTGGGATGATGTCGTCGTAGAAGCCGGGGATCAGGATGTGACCGTCCTCATCCTTGAGCCGGGCCAGAATCTGCGCCAGGGATACAAAGGGATTCGGCGCCGCGCCGCCATACATGCCCGAATGCAGATCGGTGCGCGCCCCGCGTACCTCGAGCTCGGTGTAAATCATCCCTCGCAGGCCAACACAAAGCGTGGGAAGGCCGGGCGCGAATAGTTCGGTATCCGAGACCAGCGCGAAGTCCGACTTGAGCTCGGGAGGTTTCGAGGCAACAAAATTCGCAATTCCCTCCCCTCCCACCTCTTCTTCGCCTTCGAACAGCACCCGCACGTTCAAGGGAAGCGCTCCATTGCCGGCCAGCAGCGACTCCAGGGCCTTCACCTGCGCCCAGACCTGCCCCTTGTCGTCCACCGCGCCCCGGGCGTAAAGATTGCCGTCGCGCTCAGTGGGCTCAAAAGGCGGCGAAAGCCATTCCTCCAGCGGATCCGGCGGCTGAACGTCGTAATGGCCGTAAACCAGCACCGTCGGCTTGCCACCGGCATGCAGCCAGTCCGCGTACACCAGCGGATGGCCCTCGGTCTCGATCAGCCGCACATTCTCCATTCCGATGCGCTTCAACTCCGCCGCCAGCACCTCGGCCGCGCGCCGGCAATCGCCTGCGTGCTCGGGCGAGGTGGAGATGGAAGGGATGCGCAGCAGGGCCTTCAATTCATCGAGAAAGCGTGCTTGGTTCTGGCCGGCAAAGGCAACTGCGGAAGAAGACATGTGACAACTCCCCTAAAATGGATTTCAGAGTCCAACAAGAGTATAAGACCCACCCCGTAATGCTGTTTCCCGCACGAAAGGTGAACTCCTTGCCGAAACGTGAAACTATACGCCTCCCTCATACCTCCTGCCTGCTTTTTCTCGTGATCCTGATGGCGCCGGCCATCTCTAGTTCTCATCTGACAGCCCAGACCAAGGCGGAAAGCACTTACTACTCAAGAGCGAATACATACGCGGTCTTCTTCGCCTACTCTCCCGACTCCAGCCACATGCTTCTGGGTTCCGCAGAGCACCGCATGCTGCTGGATATTGGAGCTTCCTACAGCCGGCGCCTGTTCCTCAATCACGCGGTCAACTGGCAATACAGCGGCGAGCTATTGCCGGTAGCGCTGGAAAGCGACCCATTGAGCCGTGTCGTGGAAAACCAAACCACGCCGGCCATAGCAACATACACCTACGACCAGGGGCCCGTTGTGGACTGTGCTCCAGCCTCGGCGCCTTATGTTGAATACCTGGAAAATGGCGCCGTCTTCAGCGCCGGAACCTACACCTTAACTTGCTATCGTCGCCGCTGGACCATCGGCGAAGCCATGTCTCCGGTCGGATTTCAATGGAACTTCCTGCCGGGCCGAAAGACGCAGCCGTTCTTCGTCGGCCATGGCGGGTATATGTACTCCACGCAGCCCATTCCCATGCCCGACGCCGGTTCCTTCAACTTCACATGCGATTTAGGCGCGGGACTCGAATTCTACCGCTCAAAAACCAAGTCCATCCGCGCCGAACTCCGCTACCACCACATCTCCAACCACGGCACAGCCTTGGAGAACCCGGGCATCGATAACCTTCTCTATCAGGTGACCTACTCGTTCGGACACTAATAGCGCGGCACCGAAGCATCCACTTCCGCGCTCCACGCGTCAATCCCGCCGCGCAGCGACTGCACCTCCTCGAACCCCTGGTTCCGCAGCCACGCAGTCACGTTCATCGAGCGGATGCCGCGATGGCAAACCACCACCAGTCGCTCTTCCGGGTCCAGTTCATGGTGCGCCCGCGCCGTCACCTCGCCCATCGGCATCGAGAGGCTTCCGTCAATGCGCGCCGTAGCCAACTCCCACGGCTCCCGCACGTCGATGAGACGAGCCTTGTTTTCCTTGAGCAGCGCCTCAGCATCGGCGGGGGAAATCTCGTAATCCAGCATGGCTATAACGTATGTCCCCCCTTGCCGCTGAACAGGTCGCGGATTGATGGAAACCCTCGAATCGCTCTCGCCTCCGACCCCGCTCAATAACCCCTGAGATCTACGATCGCCTTCAAAATGTTCTCCGGCTGGGGAAGAATCGCCTCTTCAAGAATGGGCTGGTAAGCCACAAAAGTATCCATGGCGCCGATACGTCGCACCGGAGCGTCAAGATCGTCGAATAGCTCGTCGGCAATGCGCGCCGCAATCTCCGCTCCGTAACCCCAGCTCAGCATGTCTTCGTGCGCAACCAGCACCCGGCTGGTCTTGCGCACCGAGGTCGCAATCGCTTCCCAGTCGTATGGGTTCAGGGTGCGCAGGTCGATCACTTCCACATCGATCGAGTGCTCGCGCTCCGCATGCTGCGCCGCCTGNNAGCCGCTTGTGCTCCAGAAAAAGCACCGGGTCGTCGCAACGGATGGCCGTGCGCAGCAGCCCATTGGCGTCCAGGGAATTCGAGGGCATCACCACCCGCAGGCCGGGAATGTGGGTGAACATGCTTTCGCCGGATTGCGAATGGTAGATCGCTCCACCGGTGAGATAGCCGCCGATCGGCACCCTGATCACCACCGGCGAAGCCCACCCGCCGTTCGAGCGCCACCGCATCAGCGCAAGCTCATTGTGAATCTGGTGCATCGCCGGCCAGATGTAGTCGAAGAACTGTATTTCAACCACCGGCTTCATGCCCCGCACCGCGTATCCCACCGCCCGTCCGACAATGTTCGCTTCGGCAAGCTGGGAGTTGAATACCCGCTCCGACCCGAACTTCGTTTGCAGGCCGGCAGTCAGCTTGAACACGCCGCCCTTCCCTTTCACCTCGGCCAGCGCCTGCTCCCGGCTGGCGTCGGCAATGTCCTCGCCGTAGACCACGATGCGCGGATCGCGGCGCATCTCGTCGTGCAGGCAGGCGTTGATCAGGTCGGCCATGGTGCGCGCTACGCCTTTCTGTGGCCCCTCCTGCTCTGTGGCGAACGCAACATGCGCCGGATCCAGATCGGCGGAGTACACATGCTCAGGAATGCTCACCACTTCCGGCATCGGCGCCTCCAGCGCGCGCTCCGCGGCCTCGGCGGCTTCGCGGTCCAGTTGCTGCTCCAGTTCCTCAAGCTCTGCACCGGTCAGAATGCCCTCCAGCACCAGCCGGTCCCGCATCCTGACAATTGGATCGCGCAGCGCGTCGGTCTCACGCTCCGCCGAGCAGCGGTAATTCTTGTCATCGTCTGAAAACGAATGTGAGTAGTGACGCACGCAGTGGGCATGTACAAATGCAGGCCCCAGCCCCGCCCGGCAGTACGCTGCCGCAGACTCAAACGCCAGCAGGCAGGCCTCGGCATCGGTGCCGTCGATCTCTGCAAAGTGAAAATTGGGAAAATTGGCTACGATCCGCGATATGTTTCCGCCCGGCGTGTTTACTTCCACCGGCACGCTGATCGCGTACCCGTTGTCCTCCACCACGAAGATCACTGGGAGCTTCTGATTGGATGCGGTATTCATCGCCTCCCAGAACTCGCCCTGCGAGGTCGAGCCCTC
>PLSH01000194.1:0-2496 GCA_003165095.1 Acidobacteriaceae bacterium | reverse complement strand
GACGAAGTGCTCACAATGTGCAGCTCCCGGCTGCTCCAGTGCGTCGGCATCTGCCGGCCCCCGCTCGCCGTATCGGTGGCCGCGCCAACCGCCTGCAACATCATGTCGTAAGGCGAAACACCCAGGGTAAGGCAAAGAGCGCGATCGCGATAATAGGGGAAGAACCAGTCGTAACCCGGACGCAGCGCCAAGCCCGCCGCCACTTGCAGCGCTTCGTGACCGGCTGCCGAAATCTGGAAAAAAATCTTTTGCTGGCGCTTGAGCAGAATCTCTCGGTCATCCACGCAGCGGGAAAGATACATCAGCCGGTAGATTTCCACCAACTTCTGTGCGCTCAGGCCATTCGAGGTAATCCCCGGCTCTGGCGCCCGGGCGCTGGAAAGTGCCACTTCCATTCCTGTCGTCCCCCCTCGCAAAACCGGAGATCATGCGTCCCGAAGCCACAATACTCAAGTCGATGCGTACATCGGGGAGCATCGACCACAACCGCACTCTGGAGCAAAAGCTAACTCCGGCTTTGCCGCAAATACCGATCCCTGCGAAAATTGTACCAACCCGGCGCGCCAACCATCCTCAAGCGCCTTTCAGAGCCTCCGCATCCCCCGCCCTTCCGCCCGCGGGGAAGGAAAAAACCACGCCATATCACGGACGAAATGGTAGATCAACGGGAGCATTCCCGTTCGGCGAAGGGCCAAAACCCGACATCGCCATCTTGTCTTTGATGCTGTGGGCCAGTTTCTCGATTTCTGCCACTTTATGAATCTGGGTCGGCGAGAGCGCGTTGGGGTTCGAGTGCGCGATCTCACCGTTCAGTTCCGTCGCCAGCTTGAGCAGTTTGTCGGAATCGACAACCATTGATTTCTGGCGCTCGATGTTCATCTGGTGCCGGCGTTTTTCAGATAGGACGGGGCTGTAATCATCCAGCGAGGAAAGCGGACTGGCCCCCACGGGAACTCCGTTGGACAATTGCGCGGCATTCAGCCCACCGCCTGAGGATTGCTGGCTGAGGCTGCATGTGAACGGCAAAGCCAGCAGAACCGCCAGGCAGAACGCTGCTCGCAGTTGGCGGCGCCGCCGCGCAGACGTTCGCGCCAATACTGCCCTCCTGAGATCTTCCGTGTAGCCCATCGCGGCGGAATTGCCCGTGTTTCTCAAGACGCGTTTTGCCTCAGTCTTTATTGGCGGCGAGTTTCGTCTCGCCCCTCATCCTGCGGGTCATCTGCACAATCTCATCCGCTCTGCGCACCACCGTCACCGACAATTCGTCCTTGGTGGATTTGTCCACTTCGGCCTTCAGGGCGGTCGCCATTCTCAATAATTCTGCACTCTGGGCGGCCAACTGCCGCTTGCGCTCCTCGTCTCGAGTAGCCGTGCCCGTAGCCGTGTCCGTTGCCGTGTCCTGAGACAAAGCCGGTTGTGCCGAAGCCGCGGCTGCGGCGTTCTGGGTCGATTTTGCTGCGGGAACTGCAGCCGGTGACTGCGCATGCGCGTGCAGCAGTCCCGCGCCGGTCGCCAGAACGGCCAGAAGCGCCAACCCAAAAATCCATGCCGTTCCGCTTCGTAAGCGGTCCGCCAGCCTCCATGCGCCGATCTGCTGCCCTGTCATGGGTAACCTCAGCATCTCACCACGAGTGTGCCGGAGGAAGGTTCCGGTAACACCTGCGCACAGTCTAGTCTAGAAGGAGGAGTTTTTGCCATGCTTCGTTTCTCCCTTGCTGCGGTTTTATCAATGGCTACCCGCTGGGGCTGGTTTGCCGAAGGCCGGTTCCTCGGCAAGGTGCTCGACGAATGGATCGTCGATAGCCAGGAGTTCCTGCACACCAGGCTGCCTCACCTGCTGGTAATTGCAGCCATCGCGTTCTTCCTGAACAGGCTGCTGCGGCTGGTCACAAGTCGCATGATCCGCGTGGCCGAGCGCCACGCGGCCGGGCCGGGACGCATCGGAGAGGTAAAAACTCTGGCCGGGGTCATCCACGCCACCGGACTGGCCATCATCGGCATGATCGCCGGCATGCAGTTTCTTGACGCCCTGGGCGTCAACCTCGCGCCGCTACTGGCCTCCGCCGGTGTGGCCGGCGTGGCCATCGGATTGGCCGCGCAGAACATTGTCAAGGACATGTTCAACGGCATCCTCTTCCTGGTCGAGGGCCAGTTCAACGTCGGCGATACCGTCCGCCTCGCCGGCCTCGCCGGAACCGTCGAGGCCATGACCCTCCGCAAAACCACCGTGCGCGACAGTGATGGGACCCTCTACGTCATTCCCAACTCCCAGATCACCACCGTTGCCAACCTCAGCATGGACTATTCAATGGCCACCATCAACGTCAGCGTCGATTTCTCCGCCAACCCCGACACAGTAATGAAACTGCTCAGGAACATCGCCATGGAGGTGCGCAACAGCGAGCAATTCAAAAGTGAATTTGTGGCCGACCCGCAGGTCCTGGGCATTGACTCACTGAAAGGCTCGCAATTGATCTTTCCCGTGATCTTCAAGAC
>PLSH01000047.1:2080-4469 GCA_003165095.1 Acidobacteriaceae bacterium | reverse complement strand
GTCTGCGTGGGGCCGCCGTAGTTGCCGAGCGGCGCCAGGTTGACGTTACTTGCAGTCACGCCGTTCACGCCGCCCAGAACGTTGCCGCCGTTGTCGGTATAGGCGCCGGAGATATCGGGGCTGGTGGTGGCAATATTGCCGGCCACAATCGTATTCGCCAAGGTCACGGCGCCGGCGCTCGTGTTAATGCCGCCGCCGCTGTATCCGCCGATGTTCCCGGAAATTGTGCTCGCGGTTACAGTCACGGTGGTGCCGATACTTGAAATGCCGGCGCCGGTGTTGTTGGCAATGGTGCTCGAATTGATCGTCACTGTCCCGCCGGACTCGTTGACAATGCCGCCATAGGAGCCGGAGTTGCCCGAAATCGTACTGCCGCTGACGGTAAGCGTTGCGTTGTAGTCGTTAAAGATGGCGCCTGTTCCGACAGAAGCCGTGTTGCCTGAGATGGTGCTGTTGATCACGGTCAATCCGGACGCGTACCCGTTGACAATGCCGCCGGCATTCCCTGTGCTGTTCCCGTTGGAAATGGTGAGGCCGGAGATGGTGGTGTTGGTAGCCGATGAGTTGACAGTGAAGACTGGGAAGTCGCTGCTGGGACCGCCTCCGGAGACAGTCACCAGATTGGTGAGTGCCGCACCGCTGCCGCTGGTCGGCCCTTGAATTGTCGTGCTGGGAGGAATATTCAACGCGGCGGTGACGGGGATAGTGGTCGCTGCTGTAAAGACTGTGGAATCGAAGCTGATGTTGGCTGCGCCGAGGCTCGCCGCTTCGAGCAATGCATCCCGCAGGCTGCACGCATCGGAGTTGGTGGTGGTTCCCGCCGCAGGCTGCACGCTGCAGTTCGAGGCGTCGCCCGCGTCGTCGCCGGTCTGGTTGACTACCAGGTATTGGGTGGTGACCGCGATGGTTCCCGACGTGCCCGTGATTGACGGGGTCACGGTATCGGTCGCGGTAATGGTCTGGTTACCGGCCGTCTCCAGAGTCGCGGAGAAGGTGCCGGTTCCGGAACTCAGCGTTGTGCTCGCAGGCAGGATTGCATGCGGATCGCTGCTGGTAAAGGCGGCTGTACCGCTGTAGCTGGTTGGATTACCGCCTCCGTCATAGGCGGTCACCGTGAAGCTGATCGGTGATCCTGCATTGGTAGACGACGGTGCGGACACGCCGAAATACTGCGCCGGTCCTGGAATCGCAATCACGGTCACCGGCACGCTCGCAATGGCTGGAAGGCCTGTTTCGCTGGCCGTGATTGTCTGGGCCCCGACAGTTTTGAACTCGACAAGAATGTTGCAGGTTCCATTGATAAAAGCGCACGATCCCGGGACGAATGCGGGATCGGAACCGGTGATCGTGATTCCGCCATTGTAATTCGCTGGAAGCCCTAAATTGTTTGGGTTGAGGGCCGCAACAGTGACGCTCACCCCTGTGCCCGCCCATGCAGTCACCACACCGCCTGCAGTCGAGCTCCCTTGGACGGTGGTAATGGTGAGAGTTGTCGGCCCTCCCTGGCTATCCAGGACGCTGGCATTGCCCGTGATGCTGGAGTTAACTGTATCGGTGGCGACGATGCTCTGCGTTCCGGGGGACAGCAGTGTCACATTGAAGGTGCCCACACCATTGGTGAGCGTGGAGTTGGCGGGTAAGGTGGCCGAGCCGTCCGAACTTCTGAAAGTGACTGTGCCCGTATAGCCGTTCGAGACCGAGTTGCCGGAGTCCTCCGCGGTCACCGTAACGCTGAATGGATATCCTTCCGCCGCCCAGGAAATTGACGGTGTGACGACGAAATGTGTCGCTGGGCCTCCGAACACAGTCAGCGTGAAGCTCTGCGTGGCGTTCGTAGTGCCGTTGGCCGCCGTGATCGTTATCGGGTAAGTGCCGCCAGTCCCTGCTGCCGGCGTGCCGGAAAGAAGTCCGGCAGAGGTGAGCGTCACGCCGCTTGGCAGAGTTCCGCCGGTTACGCTATACGTCGGGGCCGGGTAGCCCGAGGCGGTGACGCTGAAGGTGCCGGCTGTTCCTGCCACAAAAGCGGTGTTGCCGGCGCTGGTGATCGCCGGAGCCTGGTCGACGATCAGTGTGAACGATTGCGAGGGGTTGCTGGAGCCATTCGTCGCGTTGATGGTGATTGAGTAGCTGCCGCCACTGCCCGCAGCCGGGGTGCCGGCAAGCGACGCCGTGCCGTTGCCATTGTCAGTGAATGTGACACCACTCGGCAGAGCGCCGGTTTCGCCGAACGTCGGTTCCGGATAGCCCGTGGTTGTGACGGCGAACGATCCTGCGGTGCCCGTTGTGAATGTGGTGCTGGCGGAACTGGTAAACGCAATCGGCTGCTTCACCGTAAGTGCATAGTTCAGCGTGGCATTCGGCGAGATGCCGTTACTTGCCGTGAACACAA
>PLSH01000047.1:0-2055 GCA_003165095.1 Acidobacteriaceae bacterium | reverse complement strand
CCGAGGTTGAAGGCCGGCGCCTGGTTCACTGCCAGCGCGAAGCTCTGCGTGGCCGCGGTGCCGACTCCGTTACTCGCCGTGATGGTGATGGGGTAGCTGCCGCCCGTGCCGGCCGCGGGCGTGCTGGATAGAAGTCCGGCAGAGGTGAGAGTGACGCCGCTGGGAAGAGACCCGGCGGTTACGCTATACGTCGGGGCCGGGTAGCCCGTGGCAGTGAACGCTGAAGGAGCCTGACGTGCCCACTGCGAACGTGGTGCTGGCGGCGCTGGTAATCGACGGGAGCCTGGTCAATGGTCAGCGTGAAGTTCTGCGTGGCGTTGGTGGTACCGTTAGCCGCCGTGATCGTGATCGGGTAAGTGCCGCCCGTGCCGGCGGACGGAGTGCCGGACAGAACTCCGGCGCTGGACCATGAGACGCCTGCCGGCAGATTGCCGGTCTCGCTGAACGTTGGGGCGGGATAGCCCGTGGCGATCATGGAGAATGAACCGGCCGAGTTCACCGCAAAGGTGGTGCTGCCGGCGCTGGTAATCGACGGAGCCTGGTCCACGGTCAGCGTAAAGTCCTGCGTGGCGTTGACGGTGCCGTTTGCTGCCGTGATGGTGATGGGGTAGGTGCCGCCGGTGCCGGCAGCGGAGTTTCCGGCGAGGGTCGCCGTTCCGTTGCCGTTATCAGTGAGCGTGACGCCGCTGGGCAGGGCTCCGGATTCGCTAAACGTCGGGGCCGGATAGCCTGAGGCGGTCACGCTGTAGGTGCCGGACGAGCCGACGATGAAGGGGGTGCTGTTGACGCTGGTGAAGGCCGGAGCCACGTCGATGGCCACCGAGGCGCTGCTCGCTCCAGGCGTGTTGGCGGCTTCGGTGTCGGTTATGGAAACGGTGTTGTTCCCGATCGATCCGAAGGCCGTGTTGGACACGTTCACTTTGATCGACAGCGCATTGTATTCGGCGGTCGGGGCAACCGTGTCCTGGTTCTTGCAGGTAACCGTCTGCCCCGACGCTGAGCAGGTCCAGTCCGTACCCGTAAAACCTGAATAAGTGAGGCCCGCGGGCAGCGCATCCGTAACCATCATCGCATTTGCGGTTGTCAGGGTCGGGTCGCCAATGTTACCCACCCCGAGGTTGGTAATGGTCACCGGGAACGAGCCCGTACCGTTCTGGGTGAAAGTGCTCGGACTCTGAGCAGTCAGCGAGATGCTGGGCAGCTTCTCAGTGAAATTCAGGCACCAGCCGCCGGTTGCTCCTGCCGCCGACCCATGTTCGGTCTGGTTGAAATAGAGGCTCCAGGTACCGTTCGGGTTTGTGCTGCCGAATACGTTGTCGGTTCCGGTGTCGAACGTGTAGGCGGGATTGCCGCGCGGCTGGGCATATTTAAACGAGCTTGGCGGCGTATAGAAACCGCTGGCGCTGGCGGTGTATGTGTCGCCCCCCGAATTGGCGCCGGTGTCATAGCTGGTTGCCTCGTAGGTGCCAGGACTGATAGTCGTGCCAGAACTGGGCAAGGTACCGTTGTCGTCGGCGAAAATGTAGTTGCCGCTCGTAATGCCCGTGTTGAAGGCTCCCACATCCGAGAAGAAGTCCAGCCCGGCTCCGGTCGGGCCCGCGATCATCGATTCGATCTCGTAGATCGAGTCGCTCTCATCAGTGAGATCTTTGAGCGTAAGGGTAACGGTGTCGACAGTACCGGGGAGATTCGTCACGAAGATATTCGATGGGTTCGGCGTGAAGGGGCCGAACTGCCCTTGCGCGGTCAGCACTCCCCCGGTGTTGCAGTACTGCGCCGAAGTGGTGGTCACGCTCGAAACCGTGGTCGCATCGTCCAGGCGCTGGTCTACCGTCCCGGTGCTGGGGTTGTAGTCGGACGCGCCGCTATAATCCGCCGTGATCGTGTGATCGCCTTCGGTCAGCGAAGTGGTGGTAAACGTCGCTTGTCCGCTGCCGTTCAGCGTAACCACGTTGTTGCCGCTAACGGTACCGGCGGGGGTTTGGCCGCCGTCGAGAAACGTCACCGTGCCCGTGATCACCGCACTCCCGCCGCTGGTCACTGTCGCCGTAAACT
>PLSH01000322.1:19621-23192 GCA_003165095.1 Acidobacteriaceae bacterium | reverse complement strand
GTGACATCGGAAGGAGATGCATTTTGAATTCCCCCACTTCACACGGATCCCAATTTTGCCAGAACTTTTAGGCGAAGATAACGATACCAGAAGAATCCGCAACTGCGCACTAGAAATCTGCACGTCCATCCACGGCAAACGTGGCTCATTGCGCCTGCCGCGGACGAATTGTGTTTTCAATCGCTTGAACGAATCTCGCGCCGCTTTCCCTACTTCAGTTCCCTGACCCAGATATTTCTGAAGCTGAGCGGCTCGCTCTTGTCCCCGTGCGCCTGCAGCTTGATCGGCGCGGCGTCGTACTGCTTGTAGAACGGGTGGCCGATGTACAGCGTCTGCCCCGTCAATTCAAAGTGATTCTGCACCAGCACGCCGTTGAACAAGACCGTCACGTAAGCCGGCGTCTTGAGCGAGCCGTCTGCGTTAAAGGTCGGCGCCGTCCAAACCACGTCGTAACTCTGCCATTCGCCCGGTTTGCGCGCCGGATTCACCAGCGGAGCGCTCTCCTTGTAGATGCTGCCGCCCTGGCCGTTGACATACGTCGTGTTGTTGTAAGCATCCAGTACCTGCAGCTCGTATCCTGCGTCCCCCGGCCCGACCGACGCCAGAAAGACGCCGCTGTTTCCCCGCGCCTGGCCGCTGCCGGCGATGTTTGCGGGAATCTGAAACTCGATGTGCAGCTGGTAATTCTTGAACCTCTGTTTCGTTTCGATGTTGCCCACACCGGGCGCTTTGCTCACCGTAAGAATGCCGTCATGCACAACCCACTGCGCCGGCGTATGGTCCTGGGCCGACACCCACTGATCCTCGTTCTTGCCGTCGAAGAGCACAATTGCGTCCGACGGCGGCGCAAAGTCCGTCGCGCCCGGTGTCACGATTGCCGGCACCGGCTGCCATATTTCAGTGTCTTCAGGCTTGATCTTGGCCGGCTCTTGCGAAACCAGGGGAAGGGCAATTGAAACCAGGCTTGCCAGCGCGAATAGCTGCGCCAGACGATAGGATTTCGAATTCATTTGACAGGTTCCTCTCCGCGCCATTCTTGCGTCAGCCGGGGCGCAGGCCGGCAGTTGATGCTTCCGTTACTGCGGCGTCGGGCCGGATTTCGGTCGCGCCGCCTTTTCCACGAAATGCGTGATCAGTCCCACCGGCAGAAAACGCACTAGAAACGCCGTGAACCTGCCGGAAAAGTTGGGTATGATTGTACGCTTTCCGCGTGCCAGCGCGCCGATTGCCAGCCGCGCCACCTCCGGCGTCGCCTGTATCCCGCGACCCTTGAAGACCGTCGCGCCAGCCACCTCGAAGAACTCGCTCTCCGTCGGTCCAGGACACAGCGCCGTCACCTTCACGCCGAACCGCGCCACTTCCGCCGCCAGGCCCAGCGCGAAGAAACGGTCGAAGACCTTGGTGGCCGCGTACGTAGTGAGGTACGGCACAGGCTGAAAGCTCGCTGTCGAAGCCACCACCAGCAACCACCCCCGCCGCCGCTCCACCATCCCCGGAACAAACAACCGCGAAAGCCGGACCACCGCCTCGCAGTTCACCCGAACCTGGCTCAGTTCCTGCTCGGCTGCGCTCGAAAAAAACGCCCCATACTGGCCCAGTCCCGCATTGTTCACCAGAATGTCGACAGCCAACCCCTCTTTTTCGATCGCGTCGTAAATCTGCCTTGGCCCGGCGGAATCGTTGAGATCCGCAACCACAATGCGCGTCTCGGTTCCCTTCGCGGTCAGCTCTGCAGCCAGCGCTTCCAGCCGTTCCGCGCGGCGCGCCGTGAGAATGAGTTTGGCGCCGCACCCCGCCAGTTCCCGCGCCAGAGCCGCGCCAATCCCCGCGCTCGCGCCCGTCACCAGCGCCCATTGGCCGCGAAAGTCACTCGTGTTTCCCATCGCCGGTCCATCATAGACGATGCGGCGCCGGGCACGCGGGCTCTGAGTCGGCGCGCTCATGGCAATGGCGCCAACGTCCTTCGCGAACGTAAAGAATTCAATTAACTTTGCTTCCGCGGTTTCGATGCCCGCGCAGGAGAATTTGGCGTCCGCCTCTTCAACGATGCGTTTTCCTTCGTGCCGCCTTTCCGGTTCTTCTCCACGCGCAACTTCCACGCCGTGTGGAGCGCCCCGCACAGCGAGTCCTCGTCAGCCGCGCCCAGCCGGATGTGCGTCATCCCCATCCGCCCCCAGCCCCCATGAATGGGCAGAAACAGGTCGGGCCGGTCGGCGATAAATGCCGCCTGCAGTTCGGGAGTGATCATCAGGTTGCCAAATCCCTCTTTTTGAGAGGCCAGCGTGGCAAAAATGCGCCCACCTACGCGGAAGTCCACCGCCCCCATGTGCGAGCCTTCCTCCGCCCCTTCCAGGCTGAGAGCAATACGCCGAAAATCGGCTGCGTTCATCGGGATTCCTCCAGGGCATTGCCTCGATGGATCAAATCGGACTCTAGCTGTTGGCAGCCGGAAGCTCCGCTTCAAACTCCTCATTCAGCCAGCCGGAAAACGCCGAAAACTCCTCGTCCCGGCCCAGAAAATCGCGCACCATCTGCCGCCCCGGCTTCGATCCGCCCTGTTCCAGCACCGTCTTCCGGTAACGCGTCCCGGTATCGCAACCCAGCAAATCCTCGGGATCGAACTGCGCAAAGAAATCCAGGGCGATCACCTTGTCGAAAGCGTAGGTGTAGTAGTTCGACGAATAGCCCGTAAGATGCCCGAAGCTCGCATACATGCGATTGCCTTCGCACCAGGTCCACGGTTGTAGTGATTCGTAAAGGCGCCTGGTGATCTCATCCAGGTCGATGCCGCCGGGATCCTGATCGTGCAGATCGAGCGAGAGCGTGGTGTAGTAAAGCTGCGCACGAACCCAGTCTGCGCGCCCAAACGAGCCCGCCAGCTTCATCTTCCTGATCGTCTCCGACGCCAGCACCTCTCCGGTCTCATAATGCTTTGCGAAAGATTGCAGCAACTTTTCATCGCGGAAAAACTCTTCCAGCATCTGCGAGGGAACTTCGATAAAATCGCCTTCCGTCGCAAATCCCGAGAGTCCCGCCCACTCCGTATGCCCGCCCAGAATCGCATGCATCAGGTGCCCGAACTCGTGGAAAAAAGTCACCACGTCGGAATATTGAAGCAGTCCCGGATCGCCCGCATCCGACCCTGGAAAATTGCAGATCAGTGCAGCTTCAGGCATCGCGCGCCCGCGAACGCCCGCAACCACCGGCGCGGCTGAAAACCACTTGTCCTTGCCCTCGCGGGGATGCATGTCAAGATAGAACCGCCCTACCGCCTCGCCGCCGTCAAAGACGTCAAAAACCGAGACGGACCGGTGCCAGGCCGACCCCAGCGAGGGCCGGAACTCCACTTTGAAAAGCCGCGCCGCGGTTTCCAGCACCCCCGCCTCCACCTGCGCATAAGGAAAATACGGCCGCACCGATTGCGAATCGAAATCGAATGCCGAACGGCGAAACTGCTCGTACCAATACCCGCGGCTCGTAATGTCGATCGCTTCCAGCCCGTTCTGCCGGCTGCGCGCAAAATCCATCACCAGCCGGTGCTCGTGGCGGGCGCCCTCGCGGCTGGCCTCAT
>PLSH01000322.1:18482-19594 GCA_003165095.1 Acidobacteriaceae bacterium | reverse complement strand
GCGCTCGAGGCGAACGTCATCACCGGCTGCATGTCGGGCGGGTCGGTCGAAATCACTACGCTCCCGTCGGCGTCGAGGGGAAAGCGTGCCAGGTAGTCGGCCGGCAACCCGTCCAGCTCGTCTCCCGTGGCCGCCACGGTCTTGCCGCCCTCCTGAATATTGCGGCTGAATTCGAGCGAATGATGCGTAGCCTTCTCCTGCAGAGCCTGGAGATGGTCGCGGGTAGCTTGGTCCTTGTCCACGCCGGCCAGGCGATAGCCAAGCAGGGTCCGCTCCACATAGTGCTTCGTGGCGGGGCTCGCGCCATCCAGGCTGATAGCCGCCAAAGCCTCGTAGACTTCCCGGTTGAGGCTCAAAGCGCTGCCCGTCATGGCCACGCGCTGCACCTCAATTTGGGCCTGGTCTCGGACCGCCTTCTCCGGCGCGACGGAGTTCAGCACCCCGGCCTGCGCGCCGGCCAGGCTCAACTGCTGAACGGCCGCGTCGAAAAGGCTGAGGGAGTTTTCCGGCGTCCGCGCGCCTTCCACCGCCAGCAGCCGGGCGAGCGCGGCCTCATACGCCTCCAGGCGGACGCCCACCCAGGCAGCCAACGCTTCGGCGGATGCGGCTCCGCCCGCATCCCATGCGTGAAAGTCCTTGCTGGCGGTAACAGAAGGGGTTTCAGTCGACATAGCGGGAAAATCCTCCAATCTCTAGTACTACAGTTGTAAATCGAAGACTCCGGAGGGAGCAGGGGGTTTTAACCCCCTGAAAGATGGCGAATTGACGTGGCCTTTAGGCCCGGGTCTTTGCTGGTTTGCCAAGAATTCAGCGAAATACAACTGTAGTACTAGGTTGACACAGCGGGGTTGCCTCGGGCCCAAGGCGCGGCAAATTCCCGTCTCGATGCGCCAAAAAATTCGCCCCGCAGCTAATTTGTTGCATCCTCCGCCAAACAACATTAAGATGCGTCAATTGACAATCATGCCGCACAGCGCACCCAACTCGACAGCTTCCGCGCCCGCGCCCCCGCCGGCTCAGACGCGCCTGCGTTTCGGCAAGCTCTGCGTGGCCGTTCAGGGCGTCACGTCCGCGGAATTGTTCGAGCGGGCCGCGGGGGCCCTCAAAGACGC
>PLSH01000322.1:0-18430 GCA_003165095.1 Acidobacteriaceae bacterium | reverse complement strand
AAATTCCGCGCCGCCTTGCGCGCGGCCGGCGCCGCGCTGCTCATCAGCTCCCACGACTTTACCCGCACCAAGGGCCTTGAAAAGGCCGCCGAGCGCATCGAGGCCTTCGATCCCGATTTTGTTAAGGTCGTTTCCACCGCCCGCAGCCTGGCCGACAACCTCGCCGTGCTCCGCCTCATTGAGAACCAGTCGCTGCTCGCCCAGGTAGTCGGCATCGCCATGGGCGAGGAGGGCCTGGTCAGCCGCGTCCTCGGCCCTCGCGCCGGCGCGGCCTTCACCTTTGCCGCTTCCGGCGAGGGTGAGGAGACCGCTCCCGGCCAGGCCACTGTCCGCGCCCTCGTCGACCTCTATCGCGTCGAGCAGCTCGACCAGGCAACCCGCATCTTCGGCGTGGCCGGCAATCCCATCGGCCACTCGCTCTCGCCCCTCATGCACAACACGGCCTTCCGCCGCGAAAGCGTCAACGCCGTCATGCTGCCCCTCAAGGTCAAGGATCTCGACGACCTGCTCACCCTCATCCGCGACCTGCCTCTCGCCGGCGTCTCTGTCACCATGCCTCTCAAACAGCAGGTGCTGCCCCACCTCGCCAATATGGATCCGCTCACCGCCCGCATCGGCGCATGCAACACGCTGCGCACCGGCGCCGACGGCAAGCTCTACGGCTTCAACACTGACGTGGCCGGCGTGGTCCGCCCGCTCGAAAAACGCATGAAAATCAAGGGCGCGCGCATCCTGGTTCTGGGCGCGGGCGGAGCCGCGCGGGCAGCGGTCTTTGGCCTCGTCGAGCAGGGCGCGGAGGTCTTCATCGCCAACCGCACCCACGAAAAAGCCGTATCCCTGGCACGCAAGGCCAAAGCCAAAGCACTCAAGCTGGATCTGCTCGCCAAAAACAAGTTCGACGCCATCGTCAACACCACCCCCTGCGGCATGGTCGGTGTCAAGCAGGCGCTGCCGCTGAAAGAAAACGAACTCAATGCCGCCCTGGTCTTCGACATGGTCTACAACCCGCTCGAAACCCCGCTCCTGGCGCTGGCGCGCTCGCGCGGCCTCGCGGTCATCAGCGGCCTTGAAATGTTCGCCCACCAGGGCGCACGCCAATTCGAAATCTGGACCGGCAAACCCGCCCCCGAAGCCGAAATGCAGCGCGCAGTAGAGCTTGCCCTGCGCAAGCACCCGTAAGAGAGCTCCCCCACTTCTTAGCCCCGAGTCCCTGATTCCTGACCACTGACCACTGACCACTCGGATTCACCACACCCACCCCGCAAAAACTTTCTCAGCTTCTTTTGCAGATTAATTCCCCAGTTGGCGCACAATCGTAAATAGAGAAGCAACGTAAGAGGCTCACCGCCCTCCGGCGTCGCAGCTTCAGTTCAAAAATGCCCGTAACCCCTTGCTGCAGAGGTATCTGCAAGTCAACTCCCGCAGAATCAAGTAGCTGCGGCGACGCCAATTTTGCATACCGCTGAAAACAAACGGCTTCTTTGCAGGGATGGGGGGGGGCACCCCCGTACCCCCGGAGGGTATGGACCGGGCAGACCATGTATGAATCAAAAGGAGCGTAGTCAAATCATGCCCAGCCGCGCCAGCTACCAAGCGTCCGCTCCGCAAGGCGACGCAATGTCCGTTCGTCCCTATGCCCTGACCACTGTTCCCTTGGTCCCTTTTTCCCTTGTTCCCTTTTCCTATTGTTCCCTCGGTCCCTGCTCCCGTCATCTCCGCTTCTTTTTCTCCACCTTTTTCCCTTCGGTCTTCTTTTCGCCCTCATGCGTAATCTGGATCGGCGCCATGTCGGGGCCGATGCGCTTCACCTGCGTGTCGATCATTTCGTAATCGATCGTGCGCGCGGCTGCGGGCCGAGTGATGCCGGTCGCGGGATCGGTGGAGACGTCGGGGCTCGCGGCCAGCACAAAGCTGAATGCCGGAACGCTGCCCGAAGGCGTGGCCTGGGTGAAGACGCGAACGGGAAGATACCCCTGGATCGGATGAAGTCGGAATGCAGTCTCGTAGCGATGGTGCCTCAGGCTCCATGTAAAAACGCGGATCTGGTCGAAGTCGAAGGGCAGGCCTGCTTTTGTCGGTGCAAGCACCGTAAGGTATTCGGGAACCTGGTGGTCGGCGGTTTCGGCGTCGGGATCGTTGACTTTGGTCAACTGGTAAGCGCCCACAAAGCGCTGGCCTTCACCAAATTCGCCGATCGCGTCGGGAACGTCGACGTCAAAACGGCTGGCGATCAGCCATCCGGTGTGACCCTGGCTGTCGCGCGCCAGCCACCAGTCTTCCATCACCGGCGGAGGAGCTTCCGGTTGGCCCGGGACGTCCGCGGCATTTGGATTTGCAGACTTGGTTTTCTGCGGCGGTTTCGGCGCGGCAAGCCTGGCCAGCGGTGCGTACCCAGGCGCGGCGGCCTTGGCCACCGAGGCGCGGGCCAGAAGCTGGACCTTGGCGTTACCGGGGACCAGGTAAAAATGCTCCGTTTCCCGCCCCGGCAGCAGGTGCATGTAAAGGTCGTCGCGCAACACCGCCGTGGCTGCAACGGGATCTTGCTTATGTTCCTCGGCGAGCTGGACGAACGAATCGTATGCCTTCGAATCGATGACCGCGCGGTCCTCGATCCAGCCGGTCTCGTTCTTTTCGGTCTTCACTTTGAGGAAGCGCCGCCCGTGCTCCAGAACCTCGAGCGGCTGGCCGTTCACCACCTCGGCTACGCGATTGGAGACGGCCGCGACCCGGTCGTGAAGATACATCTGGCGGGCGGAAACGTACACCATCTGCTTCTGCTGCGGGTGAAAGCGGTTGCAGCCGCAGACCAATGCCGGCAGGCACAGAGCCAGGCAATAAACCATGGGAATGGATCGAAGCCGCCGGAATTGAGAGACGAAGAAGATTGGAGGATGAATGAACACAGCCAGGGGAGCGTTCTGTTAGAGCATAGCACTTGGCAGAGCACCACGGACCACCGATCCCTGATCCCTGACCCCTGTTTTCACGGTGCCGCGGCAACCGCAACGGCTTCGGTAGGATCGGTTCCAGTCGTGGATGTAAGCGAGACGTCCAGTTGGCCCGCGGTCGTGGTGTCGAAGATATATGCCGTGAGGTCGGAGTTGCCGCCCTCTGCAACTGCCAGCACAAAGTGGGAGTCGCTGTCCTCAGCCAAGCCGTACGGTTGAGTTCCGGCCGCAACGGTGCTGCCTGTCGCAACGGTATAGATGCCCCCACTCGAAGTGACGGAAAAGCCCGTGATGTTGCCCGCGCTGGTGGGGCCTGTGCCGTTGCCCGCGTACACGTAGTCGCCTGAGGCAATGGCCAGGATGGTGTTCGGCGCGAGTCCGCCGCTGGCGATGGGCGAGCCCGAAGCCTGGGTGAGCCCTCCTGAGGCCCCAAGCGAACTATAGTTGAAGACCCGCAATCCGCCGGAGGTGCCCGCGGAGTCCCCGAGCGTCTCGCCGATGTAGAAGAGGCGTGGCGACGTCGACGGATCAACCGCCACCGATAGCGCGGAGCCTCCGGTATTCGCCACTGCAATCGTGGAGACGCTGTTAGCCAGAGGCTCGGCATTGCTTGAGTTAAATGAAATCACCGCGGTGCCCACCGTTCCCAGCGTCACAAAAATGTTGGCGTCGTCGCCGGAGATGGCCATTTGATGAACCGCCGCATTGTTAATGCCGTAGCTTTTCGCCACAGCAGCCCCCGTAATCAAGCCATCGGAACTGATGGGATTTGCAGCCAACGTGAATCCGCTGGTTCCCTCGATCGCATCGAGCAGCCAACCGCCGGTCGTGTCGACTGCGATGGCCGCCGCCGGGTCGGACGAGACTACGTTTCCGCTGTAGCCGATGGTCAGTGCGCCGTTGGAAGCGATGGTATAGAGGTAGATCCCGGTCACGGTGCTCACATACAGAAACTTGCCGCTCGGCGCAATCGCGATCGCGTTAGGAGCGGAGGAAAGCGTGTAGGCGCCGATCTGGTTCAGTGAGCCGGAGTTGATGTTGTAGCCGACAATCTGTCTCGTCGCCAGATTCAGCACATAGAAATTACCGCTGGACAGGGTTGTCGTCGTGGTGCCCGTGCCTGTTGAGCCGCTGGGAGGCTGCCAGAAATTACCGCATCCGGCTAAAAAGGGGGTTACCGCCAGTAGTAGCCGTGCGAATTTTCCGATCTTCATCGTCACTCCTCAGTCGCCGATCAGCGGCCCATTTATCTCCGCCGGGATTTTAAGTCTGGATTCGTGCTGCACCTGGATTCAAGAGTAGCGCGCCCCTGCCGGATTAGACGCAAACGGGCCTGCACGCGCTCACAGAGAGTGGCCCTGGGCAGCGATCCGGCTGCGATGGGCCCAAACCAGGCGAGCGGCCGTAAGGTCCTCGATTGCGAGGCCAACCGACTTGAAGACCACTCGTCCGGGGCCCGGCGCGGAAACTGCCCCGGAGAGAATCTGGCCGATTTCAGCGTAGACCGTTGCGCCCGAGAGCAGAAGGTCACCGGATTCGCGTTCCACGGCGCTGCGGGACTCGGCGACGACGCTGCTTGAGAGCATGGCTTCGCTGTCCAGTTCGCGAAGGACGGGACCGCAGGCTCCGACGGCCAGCACCAGGGCGTGCGGCCCGAGCCAGCGGCCTTCGAGGATGGGTTGGGGTGAAGCGGTAACGGTGAGGACCACGTCGGCAGCAGCGGCTTCCTCGATGGAAACTGAGCGCGCGCCGCACTCCTGGGCAAGGCGCTCGGCGTTAGCGGCTGTGCGGCTCCAGATGCGAACATCCCGGAGAGCAGGACGCACCATGCGCAGCGCCTCAAGATGGGAGTGTGCCTGGACGCCGGAACCGAGAATGCCGAGGCTGTTCGCAGCAGGCGGAGCCAGCGCGTCGAGGGCGATGGCAGAGACAGCGGCGGTGCGCATCTCGGTGATCAGGCGGCCGTCCATGATGGCGAGCGGCTCGCCGGTGGAGCGGCGGAGAAGCTCGATGACCGCCATGTGGGTGTGAAGACCCTGCACGGCGTTGCCGGGAAAAAAGGTGACTGTCTTGACGCCCATTACGTCGCCGGCGATGACCGGCATCACGGCAAACCATCCGTTCAGGTGGCCTTCGGCGTTGCCGGCGCGCAGAACGGTGCGAGGCGGCTGGACAACAAGATCGGCAGAGTAGTCAATCAGGGCCTGGCGGATGGCCGGAATGAGCCCTTCATAAGTGAGTGCGGCGCGGACTTCGGGCTCGGAGATATACATAGGTTCGGCTACCGAATCCGGGATGCGGACGGCAGGCTAGTTGGGCCGGCCGCCTGAGGTTGACCGGCGGCGNNAGGCCGGCTTCAAGGTCTTTCACTTGAACGCCAATGGCGTCAATCTCTGCGACGCTTTCACGCACCTGCTTGAGATGGGATTCCATCTCGGCGCGCTGTTTGGCCACATCGGCTGTGTTCACTCTCATGCCGCCGGAAAGATAGATGCGCTGGGCGAGGCTGGAGAGATCGGACTCGATATCCTCGGCCGAGCGTTTTCCGTCAATGGCGCGCTTGAGCAGGGATTCCAGCACCGGGAGCAAGGACTGGGCTTCGTCGATGGTGAAGGTTCTCATGGGGAATGACCTGTAGACAGGATACGACAAAAGCAGGGAACAGGGAACATGTGGCCGAGCGAAGTGGTAGCGGATCCGCGGCGCATTTGCGCTTTCGATTCGGTTATCCACGGAGCGATCGGGAAGAGCCAGATCGTCATCGAGTGAAACCGGAGCAAATCCGGCAAATTCCATGAATCGCTGGATCTGACCGGCCCATCGCAACCAGTGTAGCGGAAGCGGAATCGCCGGCCGCGGCAAGCAGCCTGTCTATGGAATAATTTGAGAGAGCAACCAGCCGCGGGAATGCGTGCAGGGGGAGTCAAATTGTCTGAATTGGAACAGGTTCTTACCGGCGACAGCGCGGCAGCGGCGCCGGCCGTCATCCTTGAAGCGCTTTCAGGCGAGTTGGCCCATCGCCTGGTTGACGGCGCACCCCACACGATCTACGAGGAACTCTGGCACATCGCCTTCTGGCAGCGAATGACCCTGGACTGGATCGAGGGCATCGGGACGCCCTATCCGGTACACGCTTCGGCAGGTTTTCCCACCGGGGACGAAGTCCAACTCGAATCGTGGGATGAGCTGCGGCAGCGGTTCTTCCGCGGCCTGGAACAGGCAGCCCTCGCCGCCCGCAACGTTGCGGGACTTGAGCAGCCGATCCACTGCCCATCGCGTCCCGGCGCTTCTCCGCGCATCATGACGGTGCGCGAGCAACTGGAAAGCCTGGTCGCGCACAACGCCTATCATTTCGGGCGCATCGTTCTGTTGCGCCAGCTTCTTCGCTCGTGGCCGCCTCCCGCGGGCGGGTCCACATGGTGAATCGGCAACGTCCGAGTCGAGCGGGCGCGGGTTAAGTGGTTCCGGGCCCATTTGTGAGCGCTTAGCGCGTGCAGGTATCATGGTCCTTCATGGTCAATCCGCCGACAATCGAGCTTGCAAATCTGGGGATGGCGGACTCGCTGATTCTGATGGTGCTGGCGCTGGTGGTGTTTGGACCGCGGCGTCTGCCGCAGATTGGGCGCCAGATCGGCAAGCTTATGTACGAGTTCCGCAAGGCCTCAAACGACTTNNTCATGTACGAAGTCCGCAAAGCCTCAAACGACTTCAAGTTCCAGATGGAAGAGGAACTGCGGAACTCAGAAGAGGCTGACCGGCGGAAGCGCGAAGAGGCCGAACGGCAGCGGGCTTTGGCAGCACCGGCGACGCCTGGCGCGGAAGCTGGGGCGGTCTCCCCGGCGGCGGAATCGGAATCCGGAACAACCGCGGCTCCGAGCGAAGGCCCTTATCCATACGGAATGCAACCCCGGCCGACAGCTTCCGGACTGAGCGCGCCAGAAACTCCGCCCGAGGAGAGTTCCCCGCGGATTCTTCCGCCTTCCATTGGAGAGACGATCACGGCGGATCGGCCGGGAAGCGTGAGCTGCGAGGTGGAATCCACACTGCCGGCGGTAGCCGGGGAAGTTCCCGCAGAGCAGGCCCCCTCGGCCGAAGAGAGCAGCGCGGTGACGGAGCAAGCGGCCCACAATGGTTGACCCGGCAGACGCAATCGGCAAGGCGCGCCAAGCGGTGTCCGAGCGCGCGGAGCTCCCCGGCATGAGCCTGATGGAGCACCTCGATGAACTGCGCAAGCGCATTGTGCATTCGGCCATCTATCTGGCTGTGGGTTTCTTCGTCTGCTGGTTCTTTCGCGACCGCATCGTTGAGCTGTTTCAAGCCCCGCTGGTCCATATCAATAAAACGCTGATGTTTACGCATCCCATGGATGCGCTTAACCTGGACCTGCAGGCTGCGCTGACGGCGGGCGCGATCCTTGCCTCGCCCTTCATTCTCTATCAGGTGTGGCTATTTATCGCGCCGGGGCTTTACCAGAAGGAGCGGCGGTTTGTGGTGCCGTTCATGGCGGCCACCATCGGTCTGTTCCTCACCGGCGCGAGCTTTGGCTACTTCTTCGTTCTGCCCGCGGCCATCGAGATCCTGATTGTGAAGTTCGGGCACAACTTCACGCCCATGATCAGCATCGAGGATTACACCGGCTTCTTCCTGTCGATCATCCTGGGCCTTGGGGTCAGTTTCGAATTACCCATCCTCATTTTCTTTCTGGCCATGTTCGGAATCGTGAGCCCGCGATTTCTGTGGAAGAACATCCGCTACGCTATTCTGGCCGTGTTTCTGGTTGCCGCCATTATCTGCCCCAGCCCCGATCCGGGCACCATGTGCATTTACGCGATTCCGATGCTGGCACTTTACCTGGTCGGCATCGGCGTGGCCTGGTGGGTGCATCCTTCGCGGAGGAAAGCCAAAGAGGCCAAGTCATGAATCTGTCCACCTCCTGGAAGAGTCTGGTGGCAGGGATGATGCTTTGGCTCCCGTTTGCCGCGCAGGCACAGCACTTTGATGGGGCGAAGGCGCTCGAATATGCGCGCGAGTTTGCAGCCATCGGCCCGCGCTGGCCCACCGGACCAGGGCATGTGAAGGCTGAGGAGTTTCTGCGCAGCCACTTTCTGCACGACCAGCGGGAAGAAGACGTGTTTACGGCCGATACGCCAATCGGTCCGGTGCCGATGCGCAACTTCATCGTGCGATTCGCGGGTACAAAGAACGGCGAAATTGTGCTGGGAACGCACTACGAAACAAACTTTCCGCTCAGGAACATTAACTTTGTTGGCGCCAACGACGGAGCTTCGACTACCGGACTGCTGATGGCCATCGCCGACCGGCTGCGCGAGGAAACCGCGCACGGTAAGAAACTGGACGGCTACTCGGTGTGGCTGGTGTTCTTTGACGGCGAAGAGGCCATTCAGAACTGGTCCGACTCCGACTCGACTTATGGCAGCCGGCACCTGGCGGCACGATGGGGACGCGATGGAACGCTGGGGAAGATCAAGGCCTTCATTCTGGCCGACATGATCGGCGACAAGGATCTCGACATCCAGCGCGAAACCAATTCCACTGCGTGGCTGGTGAGCCTGGTAGGGCAGGGGGCGAAGAAATTCGGCTACGAGCGATACTTTTTTGAGAAGGATATGGCGGTAGAAGACGACCATCTGCCATTTGTTCAGCGCGGCGTGCCGTCTATCGACGTAATCGATCTGGACTACGGGCCGAACAACAGCTATCACCACACCGCCCAGGACACGATGGACAAAATAAGCGCCCGGAGCCTGACTATCGACGGAGATGTTTTCATGGAGACGATCCGGCTGATCGATCAACAGTGAAGCGGGTCGCAAACCGCGTTTCATCGAGGGCTTTCCCTTAGAACGCCCTCATTCAATGCCTTCACACCGGCTTCGCCCTTCCGTTGAGCTGCCGTCACCGGATTGTGGCCGGTGGAGACGTACACCTTGCCGTGGGCTGCGACCGGCGAGCTGAATTGGATGCGGTACCGGACCGGAGACAATGTGGCGCTCAGCGTTCAGGAACAATTCGGACAGATCGACATCTACGTATTCGACCAGATTCTGCGAGGAAACATTGCGGCCGGTATGCGCGTGCTCGACGCCGGGTGCGGCTATGGGCGCAACCTGGTGCATCTGCTGCGTGAGAGATGCGAGATATTCGCCGTGGACGCGGACGCGGATGGCATCGAACATGTGCGGCAGATTTCTGCTGCGCTCGGGACGGGCTTGCCGGCGGAAAACTTTGAAGTCGGGCTCATCGAAAAGATGAGATTCCCGAATGAGTTTGCGGATGTGGTGATCTGCAGTTCTGTGCTTCACTTTGCTCGCGATGACCGCCATTTCCGCGCAATTTTGGATGAACTCTGGCGCGTGTTGCGGCCCGGCGGGATGCTCTTCTGTCGGCTCGGCTCACGCATCGGCATGCACTTTGAACCAGTAGGCGGAAACATTTTTGTCGTGGGAGACGGCTCCAGGTGGTTCCTGGTCGATGAGAACATGCTGTTGGAGCTAACGGAGGAACTCAACGCAGTGCTTGTCGATCCGCTGAAGACAACCATCGTCCAGGACTATCGCTGCATGACAACCTGGGTGCTCCGGAAGCGCAGAACCAAGGCAGCCGGATGAAGCGCCGTACACCGCGCCGGAGATTAATCCTCAGGAATCGGGCCGCTCAGGTTCCCACGCATCGTCCCGGTCGCGATTCAGCCGGTCCTCGCGATTCTCCCGCTCTTCCTGCTCTCGGCGCTTCTCGTGTTCCTCGCGTTCCTCACGGCCATCGCTCATCGCTTTCTCCTGTCGATTCGAGAGACTGTATCTATCGGCCGGGAGCGGTCCCGTCGGCGCTCATTCTGACATTTGACACTGTCAAGAATAGGACGGCGCGCCGGCCGGATCAAGCATGCCGTTGATTCAACGAACGCGTTCTTTACCCCACCGCTTTTTCAGGGCACCCACTCTCACCTTTATACTGTTGAGTTACTACACATTTGTGCGAAGCGCGGTCACGGTCGTTGGCAAGGAGCGGGAAATTGTCTGAAGCGGAAATCGGCATTATCGGAGGCAGCGGGCTGTACTCGATGCCCGGATTTACCAACGTGCATGAAGAGCGGGTGGAAACGCCCTTCGGCGAACCCTCAGACGTGTTTGTGCTGGGCGAGCTCGAGGGGCGCAAGGTGGCGTTTCTGGCGCGGCATGGGCGCGGTCATCGCCTTTTGCCCTCGGAGCTGAACTTCCGCGCCAACATCTATGCGTTCAAGAAACTCGGCGTGGAGCGGATCGTGTCAGTGTCGGCGGTCGGGTCGCTGAAGGAAGAGCACAAGCCGACGGACTTTGTGATTCCCGACCAGTTCATCGATCGGACCTTTCATCGCGTGTCAACGTTTTTTGGCGAGGGAATTGTGGGCCACGTTGCGTTTGGCGATCCGGTATGTGCCACGGTGGCCAAGGCTGCGGCCGAGGCATGCGCAACGGTGGGCGTGGTGGGCAAGCTGAGGGGCACGTACGTGTGCATGGAAGGGCCGCAATTCTCCACCAAGGCCGAGTCACACCTCTATCGCAGTTGGGGCGCGGACGTCATCGGCATGACCAACCTGCAGGAGGCCAAGCTGGCCCGCGAGGCCGAGATCTGCTACGCCACCGTAGCCATGGTCACCGACTACGACTGCTGGCGCGAAGGGCACGATGCGGTGACCATCGAGGAGATTGTGGCCGTGTTGCACCAGAACGCGGAGAATGCCTGCAAGGTGGTGAAGGCCGCCGTTGCGGCGATGCCGAGCCAACGCGGCTGCGCATGTGGCACGGCGGCGAAGTACGCGGTGCTTACGCAGCCGGATGCAATTCCTGAAACAGTGAAGGAGCGGTTGAATCTGCTGTTTGGAAAGTATCTTGGCTGGTAGCGAAGTCAGAAGGGTCAGCGGAGTTAACAGGCGAGCAAGCCGGCAAGTTAGAGAGGATGTTCAATGGCAATCACCGTAGTCGGCAGCGTGGCATACGACACAATTGAAACACCGGCAGGCAAGCGTGAGCGTTGCCTGGGAGGAGCGGCGACTTACTTCTCGCTCGCCGCAAGTTACTTCACCGATGTGAGAGTCATCGCCGTCGTTGGCGAGGACTTTGGCCGCAAGCAGCAAGAGGTCTTCAATGCGCGCAATATCGATACGCGCGGCATTGAACATACAGCGGGCAAGAGCTTCTTCTGGGAGGGATCGTATCTTGAGAATCTCAACGAGGCCAGGACGCGCACCACCGAGCTGAATGTGTTTGCGGCGTTTGAGCCCAAGATTCCAGAAGCCTACCGCGATTCCGAGTTCCTGTTTCTGGCCAACATCGATCCGGTGCTGCAAAAGCGCGTGCGCGAACAGATGCCGGATGTGAAACTCGTCGCCGGCGACACCATGAATTACTGGATCAAGGACCATCGCGCCGCGCTGCTCGATGTGCTCAAGGGCCTTGACGTCCTCTTGATCAACGACACCGAGACGCGCATGATCGCCGGTAACAATAACCTCGTCCAGGCCGCGCGGGCAGTCATGGGCCTTGGACCGCGATTCCTGGTCGTGAAACACGGCGAGTACGGCGCGACGCTCTTCCACGGCAATGCCGGCCATGTGGCTTCGAAAACCTTCAAGGTCCCCGCTTTCCCTCTCGAAGAAGTAGTGGATCCGACCGGCGCGGGCGACAGTTTTGCGGGCGGCTTTTTCGGATACCTGGCTTCGCAGAGCGATCTCACCCCCGCCAGTTTGCGTCGCGCCATGTTTTACGGCAGCGTGATGGGCTCGTTTACGGTGGAGCGGTTTGGCACCGAGCGGCTTCAGCAGCTCACCCGCCAGGAGATCGACGAGCGCTTCAATCTTTTCCGTGAGTTAACGCACCTTGACTGAGAAGGGTACACACCGCCCCGAGTTTTGGGCCGTGCTGGCCTCATGCGCGGCAGCATCGATGGCTGCGGTGGCCTGGAGCTGGCGAAATGGCGCGCTGCTCAATTATGGCGACGCCATTGCGCATCTTCATATCGCCCGGCGGGTGCTCGATTCCCGCTTTCCGGGGATCACCGAATTGGGGTCTGTTTGGCTGCCGCTTCCTCACCTGCTCATGCTTCCCTTGGTTCAGGTCTACGCGTGGTGGGCCAATGGAATTGCAGGCACGATTCCGTCCGTGCTGGCCTACCTGGCTGCCTGTGTGGGCATCTACCGGCTGGCGCGGCGCTGGCTGGAACCAGCCACGGCAGCGCTGGCATTGGCTTTTCTGGCGCTGAATCCAAATCTTCTCTACTTGCAGACGACCGCGATGACTGAGCCGCTGTTTTTGTGCGAGATGATCTGGGCCGCGGTGTGGCTGGTGGAATGGCGCGCTAGCCTGGACGAGGATCCAGCACGGTCCGGACGCCTGCAAGGCTGGATTGCCGCGGTGCTGGTGGCCGCGGTCTTTACGCGCTACGACGGTTGGGTAATCGCGCTGCTGGCGTGGCTGGGCATCGGCGTGACGCTGATGAGACGTGGCGGACTGCGCTCACGGAGCTTCTGGCTGGGCAGCGCAGTGCTGGCGGCCGCGCCGTCGGCGTGGTTCCTTTACAACGCCCTGGCATTTGGCGACTGGCTTGAATTCGCCCGCGGACCGTATTCGGCCAAGGCAATCGAGTTGCGCACGGCGGCGCCTGGATGGCCGCCGCATCCCGGTTGGCACAATCCATGGGTCTCGCTCAAGTTCTTCTTGAAGGTTGCCGAAATGGATGCGGCCGCCCGGGCGTGGGGCAACGTGGTGCTGGCACTCAGTATGCTGGGCACGGCCGGCGCTTGGATCCGGGCACGGCGGGAGTTCACCTGGACGCTGCTGCTGTGGCTGCCGGTTCCCTTCTATGCCTATTCGGTGGCCTATGGGTCGGTGCCCATCTTTCTTCCCGTATGGTGGCCGCATTCGTGGTACAACACGCGTTACGGGATGGAACTGCTGCCGGCGCTGGCGCTGGGATTGGGTTTTGTGGCGCAATTTGTATTTAGCGCGGCGCGGGAGTTCAAACCGCAGTGGGCGAAGATTGCGGTTGCAGCGCTTGGGGTGCTGGTGGTGCTGAATGCCGCGGAGTTGGTGCGGGATCGGCCGCTGGTTTACGTGGAGGGAACCAAGAATATCGACGGCCGCCTTCCTTTCGATATCAATATTCCTCCGCTGCTTCGCAAGTTGCTCGCCGAGCGGCCCGGCGGTACGGTGCTGATGAATACGTCGGTGTATCCGGAACTGGTGGCGCAGACAGGGATTCCGCTGCGGCAAACGATCAACGAGAGTGACCGGTGGATCTATCGCGATGCGCTGGCCTTGCCGGCCGCCCATGCGGCAATTGTGCTGGCGTTCGACGGCGACGAAGTGGACCGCGCGGTGAAGGCTCACCCGGCAGGGCTGACAAAGGTGGGGCGATTCACCGCCAAGGGCCAGGCCTCCGGGACGATTTACATTTCCGATACTTGGCAATCCATGTAATCACCGGCGAAGCGCAACACCCCGGCGTGAGCGGTGATAGCATCGGGCAAGGAAACAGCGGAGCTCGGCGTGGGGATGGAATGGCGGCGGCGCGGAAAGATACCCGCCGGTACGGCCTATGACGTACGGCTCACCTTCCACAATTCGGAGGAAGATTGATTCCCTTTACCAAAGCGCATGCCTGCGGCAACGACTTCCTGATTGTGACGGAAGCAGCCGCGGCAGATTACGACCGCGGGGCGCTAACGCGGCGCCTGTGCGCGCGCAACACCGGCGTGGGCGCTGACGGAGTTGAGTTCTTCAAGTGGACGGGTCCGCGGTCGGGTCGCATCTGGCTGCGCAATGCGGATGGATCGGTAGCCGAGATTAGCGGCAACGGCACGCGCTGCGTGGCGGCGTGGATGGCCGAGGCGCTCGGAGCGCAGGCGGGCGATGAGCTGGAGATTGCAACCGATGCGGGCGTGCGCGTGTGCCGCGTGAACGGGGTGCGCAGCAGCGATGGGTTCGCCGTAGAGGTGACCACCGGGATGGGCGTTCCCGCGTTTGCGCGGCGAACTGTAAAGCTCATGAACGGTGTTGAGATTGCCGGCGTCGACGTTTCCACCGGAAATCCGCATTTTGTGATTGTGGTGGAAGACACGGATTTTTCCGTGGCCGGAATGTCGTGGCATGCCGTTGGCTCGGGGATTTGCGCGCACGAGGATTTTCCTGGTCAGACAAATGTGGAATTTGTGCGCGTAGTGAGCGAGCGCGAGATCGAGATTCGCATCTTTGAGCGCGGCGTGGGGCCGACCACATCGTCGGGGACGGGCAGCTCGGCTGCAGCCACTGCCGCAATCGCTTCGGGACTGGCGGCGGCGCCGCTTACGGTCCTGGCGCCCGGGGGAGCGCAGACGGTGGCGTGGGACGGCCCCGGGACGGAGCTGCGGCTCACCGGGCCGGCGTCGCTGACCGCACGCGGCGAGGCATGGTACAAATGACCGCGCCACACGCTCCCAAAACACAACCGCGGCTCTGCCCAGTGCTGAAGCTCGCACCCGTTTTCCCGGGCGCCGGGGTGAGCATCGTGGCGCCGGCAGCCTCTGCGAAGCCTGAGTTGGCGGAACGGGGAATGAAAAAACTGCGCGCGCTCGGCTTTCAACCGCAACTCGGCCACCACGCATCGCTTAAGGGACCCCTCTATTTTGCGGGCACTGCGGCGCAGCGGCTGGATGATCTTCATGCCGCCTTCGCCAATCCGGAGACCGGCGTGGCAGCGTGCCTGCGGGGCGGCTACGGCTCCAACTACCTGCTCGATGGGCTGGATACCGAGCTGATCCGCAAGCATCCCAAGCCGTTCTTCGCCTATAGCGACCTGACCGGCATTCAGCTGCGCCTGCTCGATCGGATTGGATTGCCCGCGTTTCATGGGCCCATGGTCGCAGCCGATTTTTCACGAGAACATGGCGTCCATCTGCCCAGCTTCATGGCGGCACTGGCCGGCGCCCCATTCAGCGTGAGCACGGCTGAGGGATTGCGCGCGCTCAAACATGGTCGGGCGCTCAGTCCAGTGCGCGGTGTTCTTTATGGAGGCTGCCTCAGTATTCTGGTGTCGCTGCTGGGCACGCCGTGGGAACCGCAGACGGAGGGAAAGCTGCTCTTTATTGAGGATGTGGGCGCAAAGCCCTATCAGATCGATCGCATGTTGTGGCAATTGCGCAAAGCAGGAAAGCTCGATGGGGTGCCCGGGATCGTGTTTGGCGAGATGCTGGATTGCGTTTCGCCGGGCGCGGCGCCGGAGTTGCTGGAACAGACGATCCTCAGCGCCCTGGACGGATTCGAGGGACCGATTGCGATCGGGCTGCGCAGCGGACATGTTTCGCGGGAGAACGTGACGCTGACGTTTGGAGTGGAAGCGGAGCTGGCGGTTGGCGAAGAGACGCAATTGCATTTGCTTGAGCCGGCGGTGGCAGCTTGAAAAGGCAGGGAACAGGGATCAGTGGTCAGGGATCAGGCCCGCACCGGGATGAATCGACGGTGGCAAGATGACGAAAAAGCCGCGGCACATACATCTCAGCGGGATATGCGGCACGGCGATGGCGTCTCTGGCCGGGCTGCTCCAACTCGAAGGGCACCGCATCACAGGATCGGACAAAGCGGCGTACCCCCCGATGAGCGATCTGCTGCGCGAGTTGGGAATCGAAGTGATGGAGCCTTACGCGGAGTCGAACCTCGATCCCAGGCCGGACCTGGTGGTGATCGGCAACGCGCTTTCGCGCGGCAACCCGGAAGTGGAACGCGTTCTGGACGAACGCATCCCGTTCACTTCGATGGCGGCTCTGCTGCGCGAGGAGTTTCTCACCGGGCGCGAGTCGCTGGTGGTTGCCGGTACGCACGGCAAGACCACCACCACCAGCATGTTGGCGTGGATTTACCAGGTGGCCGCGCGTGAGACGCCGGCCCTGGAGCCCTCGTTTCTGATTGGAGGTGTAGCGGAGAATTTTGGATCGAGCTTTCAGTTGCGGCCGACGCGCAGTTTTGTTGTGGAGGGCGACGAGTACGATACCGCATTTTTCGACAAGGGGCCGAAGTTTCTCCACTACTTTCCCGATGCGCTGATCCTGACCCACGTGGAGTTTGATCACGCGGATATTTATGCCGACCTCGAGGCGGTGAAGACGGTGTTCAAGCGGCTGGTGAACCTGGTTCCGCGGCGCGGCCTAATTGTCGCCTTCGACGGCAGCGAGAATGTTTCCGAGTGCGTGGAGCGCGCGCTCTGCCGTGTGGAGCGCTACGGATTCTCTGCATCCGCACACTGGCAAATCCGCAATCTGCGTCATGAAGGCGGCCAAAGTCGCCCGCTGACCCGATGGGAGATCTGGCGCAACGGCGCAATGTGGGCAGAACTCGAAATGGGCGTGGCCGGCGAACACAACGCGCTCAACGCAACGGCCGCTGCCGCGCTGGCCACCGGACAGGGCGTGGCCAAAGAGGAGATTCAAGAGGCGCTGGCCACTTTCAAGAGCGTGAAGCGCCGCCTTGAAGTCCGCGCGGAGATTGGCGGCGTCACCGTGATTGAAGACTTCGCGCATCATCCCACCGCAATCCGCGAGACGCTGCGGGCCCTGCGCTCTGTCTACCCCCTGGCCAGGTTATGGGCTGTTCTGGAGCCACGCTCAAACACGCTGCGGCGCAAGGTGCTTGAAACTGAACTTGTCTCGAGTTTGCGCCTCGCGGACCGCGTGATCCTGGCTGGCGTCTATCAGCAGCAGCGCATACCCGACGCCGAGCGGCTGCACCCCGAGGATGTGGTGCGGGCGCTGAACGCGGCCGGAACACCCGCGGAACTGCTGCCCGATGCGGACGCAATCGTAAACGGCATCGCGCCCCAGGTTGCGCCGGGCGACGTGGTGGCTATTCTTTCCAATGGCGGCTTTGACGGCATCTATGACAAACTGCCAGCGCGCCTCAGGGATCTCCACTCCTGACGGCATAGAAAGACCGGTATGCTTTCTTCTCTCATCTTTATCGCAACCATGGTGGTTCTGGGCATTCCTACTGCGGTTCTCTTCATACCCTGGTGCTGGATCACGGGCAACGTGCTGCCGCTCTACAAAGGCACGCGCTTCATGCTCTCCAGCAGTTGCCGCATGGCCGGAGTTCGCTTCCGCACTACCGGTCTGGAACGCGTTCCCCGGGATCGGGCCTGCGTCTTCATGTCGAATCACGTCTCGAACCTCGATCCGCCGGCGCTCATTTCGCTCATTCCGGGGCGCACTTCGGCCTTCATGAAGCGCTCGCTTATGGAACTGCCAATCCTCGGCACCGGATTCAGGCAGGGCGAGTTCATCGCCGTGGACCGGAGCGGCAACGCGGCAGCCGCAAAAGAGAGCGTGGCAGCGGCCGAGCGCGTGCTCGCCAAGGGCGTGCACATCACTACCTTTGTTGAAGGCACCCGCTCGCCGGACGGGCGCATGCTGCCGTTCAAAAAGGGCCCGTTCTTTCTGGCCATGGCCGCCGGCGCGCCATGCATCCCGGTCTCCATTCACGGAACGGAAAGAATCCTGCGCAAAGGCAGCCTGCGCATGCATCCCGGAACCGCTGAGGTGGTATTCCATCCGCCCATCGACCCGGCTGGCTTTGCCACGCGCGAAGAATTGATGCAGGCAGTACGCGCGGCCATCGCTTCCGGACTGCCGGAGTGGATGCGAACATAGAGGTACAGCACGATTGGCAATTTTCTGCGCAGGTTGCGCCGCAGGCAGTCTTTGGCTTGCTAACGGAAACTCATGATCGTTTCGATTCTCGTGTTCGTCGTCATTCTCGCGCTGAGTATTCCCTCGGCGATGATCCTCATCCCCCTAGCCATGATTACCGGGAATGTGCAGCCGCTCTACGCGGTGGCCTGCTTCATCGTCCGCGCCGCCTACCGCGTGGCGGGCATCCGCGTGCAGGTCGAGGGACGGGAGAATATTCCTGACGGTCAGGCTTGCATCTTCATGGCCAACCACGTGTCGAACCTTGACCCGCCGGGGCTGATTCCGCAGATACCGGGGCGCACCGCGGCCTTCGCCAAGCGGGCGGTGTTCAATATTCCCGTATTCGGCTACTGCCTCAAGCTGGGCGAATTCATCCCCGTAGACCGCACCGGAACCACGGCCGCTGCGCAGGACAGCGTAGCCGCGGCTCGGCGGGTGCTGGAAAAGGGCGTCCACATCACCACGTTCGTCGAGGGCACGCGCTCAAAGGACGGCCGCCTGCAGCCGTTCAAGAAAGGCACCTTTTATTTGGCCTTCGAAACCGGCGCGCCGTGCGTTCCCGTGTCGATCTACGGAACGGAGACGCTGATGGCCAAGGGCAGCTTCGCCATCAAGCCGGGAATTGCGCACATCGTCTTCCATCGGCCGATTTATCCGCGTGATTTTGAGACTCGCGATGAGTTGATGGCCGCGGTGCAGGCAGCGATTGCCTCGGGGCTGCCGGAGTGGATGCGGGGGTGAGTTGCGCTCACGGCTGCACGATGGCGTT
>PLSH01000296.1 GCA_003165095.1 Acidobacteriaceae bacterium | reverse complement strand
GTTGCCGTCAGGGCCTACGCGGTATTGGCCCGATAGGTCCGGCTCGTCGAACACCTCCGCGTCGAGCAGAAATCCGGGTGCGATTTTCAGATTCGAAAAGTCCTCGGGAACAGCGACTATTCCACCTCCCGATGCCATCTTCGAAGCTGCTCCCGCGCCGCCCGAAGAAGATCCACCTCCGATACCTGAAGCGGTCTGCGGTGCTGCCACCTGTGCCCGAAGTGGCACCGCAAATGCGACGATCGTCAACGCCAATGCGGAGCCGGCAATGAATCGTAAGCGCATATCAGGCCTCCTCGCCGTAGTACTTGTTGTCGCCGTAGTAACCATAGGAATAGTAGTATTCCACCGACTTGGTATCCATTCCGTTGACCACGAAACCCAATTTGTGGCCGTAGCTGTGGGAGAGAACTTCGACTGCCCGTCTCAATACCGGACGTGTTGTTTTCTGGGAGCGAAGAACAATGATCGTGCCATCCGCCTTGGTGGAAAGGATTACCGGATCAGTGACCATGAGCACCGGCGGGCTGTCGATAATCACCAGATCGAATTGCTGTTTGGTCTCCTCAAGCAGCGCGTCAAAGCGCCTGGAATCGATCAACTCGGCCGGATTTGGGGGAGTGGTGCCGGAAGGGAGAAGAGATAGATTGCCGAGAGACTCGTGGGGAATAATGGATTCGGATAACTGCGCGCCGCCGGTCAGCACTTCACTTAGTCCCGGGGCCTTTGCCACTCGAAAGAGGCTGTGCATACTTGGTTTGCGCATGTCCGCGTCGAGCAGAAGCACTCGCCGCCCATGTTGCGCAAAAGCTATGGCAAGGTTGTAGGAAACTGTCGTCTTGCCATCACCGCCAAGCGGGCTGGTTATCAGCAGCACCCGCAACGGCTCATCCGCCGCAGAAAGCAGAATGGCGGTGCGCAGCGCCCGATAGGCCTCTGATACGGGCGCATTGGTGCGTGTCAGCAGGAGGCTCTGTTCCAGTGGATTCACCCCCGGGGCTGCACCCTCAGTTCCCTGCTTTCCACGTTGGCTGTCCTCCGACCGGATAAGAGGAATATAGGAGAGCACCGGGAGCAAACCGATCTTCTCAACCTGGTCCGTGGTCACAATGGATTCATCCAGGTTCTCTCGCATAAAAGCAAAAGCTACGCCGAGGAATAAACCCGCCCCCAAACCGACAGCGGGATAGAGTCCCCAGTTAGGGCGCGTCGGTTTTGCGGACGCCCGGGCCTCATCCACCAGATTGAGGTTGGTGGCGCTCACGACAGCCTGAATTTTGGCTTGCTCCAGCCTTGTATACAGCCCGTCGTAGAGCTCCCGGTTGGATAGAGCCTCGCCAGCCAGTACCTCGAGCTGAATGGTATTGTCGTTGAGCTTATTTACTTCCGTCTGTTGCTGGTTATAAGACTGGCGGATACCTTCTTCTGTCCGGCGAGCCAATTCGAGATCATTCTTCGCTCGCTGGTTGATTCGCTTGAGCTCATCCTTGATGGCTTCGTTCAGAGCGGTCATCTCGCCTTGCATTTCTGTCAGATGAGGGTTCCTCGGACCATATTTCGACAGCTCGTCGCCATACTGCACGCGCAGCGCGGCTTCCTGGGTGCGCAGGCCCTGCAATACGGTCAGTCCCTGACCCTCGGTGATCACCGTAGGGCCGCCAGCAGTTGCAAGACTGCTCGCGCCGAGCCCCGAAACAACTTCCGGGCTCTGTGTTTGCGTCAATTGATAGATTGCTTCTTTGGTGATCCGGTCCGCCTCGGCTTCGGTCAGTTCCTGGTTCAAGGCCGCCAGTTTATCGACAGCTGGAATATGCATGCCGCCGCCCCCGCCGCCACCGCCGCCCTCCCCGCCGCCGGAACCCCCAACCATTCCCAACATCAGAACACTCAGTCCGGTTTTGCTTTCATAGTCGGAGAGTTTTTGCTGGGAGGCCGCTACCCTGGCCTTGAGATCGACCAACTGGGTAGTGAGAAAGTCCGAAGCCCGCGCCGTTGCTGTGAAATGGTAATGCTCGTATTCATCAATGTATTGGTCGACATAGGTATTGGCTACATCGGCGGCCCGCTGCGGATCGTGGTCGACGTACGCGATGGTGATCAGCCTTGCGTCCGGTACCGCCCCTACTTTAAGTTTTCCTTGCACGATCTTCAAAAGTCGGTCCCGCGTGGCAGGCGCTTTTTCCAGCGGACGCCCAAGCTCTGCCTTGATTTCGCGATTCCAGCCGAACAGTCGCGGCTTATATTGGTAGGCCTTATCCAGATCCAGCTTTTGGATCACCATGAGCGTAGTTGTGTCGCTCTGCAAAACTGTCGAGTGTGTGGTCAACTCCGTCTTGAGATCATCTTCCCCGCCCAGACTGGAAGCAATACCGGCGAGACCTCCCGCATCCACGCCGCTGGAACCCTGTTTATCCACCAGCAACGTCGCGGTGGAAGTATATTGACTGGTGACCAGGGCGCAGTACAAATATGCCAGGGCCAATGCACTCAGCGCCCAAGCGAGTATCAATGGCCGCCGCTTCCGCAACACCCGAATGACATCGCGCAATGACTCCTCTTCATGGGAATCGGGGCCTCCCGGTGAAACCCTACGAAAAGATGATTGTGAATTGGGCCCTGGGACGTTCTGGCCCGGGCGATCGGAAGGCAGACTCATTAAGACCACACTCTCCTTAGGCGGGTGAACGCCATGTCGATTCGATGGCAGAGGCAACTGCTATTGTCAAAATGTTATCATAAGAATCCCGGCTCCGACGGATGCGGCAATCAAATCGCCGGCCTTATGGAAGGCGCCTCAACTAGCCGTGTAAATCTCACAAACAACAACGATTATGGACTAGTCTCTGAGCTCCTGACAGCCAGCGCATTTCCATTGCCGAAGGTCGAATGCCTGGCGTGTGATCGTGATGCTTTGGCGAGACGTTGGTACTTCAAAACTGGACCTGAATCGCACCCTGGCAGCGCTGAGAATTGCAGCGAATCGTCATGCCGCCACGGTCGTAAATCGGAGATGTTGGCGAGAAGCTGGGAGGCCGATTCCGAGCAAGCTGCCGCCTTCTGTCTTCGGCACCTTGATGAGTTTCTCAAGCACATCGAGAGCCCGGCGGTATGATCTTCGTCTTTTCGCATTCCATGCAATGCTTGCCGCACGAGAATTCAGACTGAATCAAACATCGCAAGGTGGGCACGTTTAGTGTGCGCAGCAGTTTGTGCAGCGTCGTCTCATTTGCGTTGCCCCATGGGACTCGCATAACTCCAAACGCGAATGACAAGTTAGTCGGATAAGTGAGAAAAGCTACCGGATTGCTTGAGCACGCAACGCCAAGCAACCGACAATGATGGCAGGCGCAACGAACCTGGATGTCGACGACGAATTTGAAAGCTTCACAATACTTTTGTATCGGAGCGCCCCGCGGGCTGCAGTTTTTCCGTGAGCAACCGGTACAGAAAGATACTGTTATAGATAAGGTAACGGCGCCACAGGCGTTGCGGCTCCTGGCAGAGCCGATAAAACCACTCCAGGCCGAAGGAACGCATGATTCTCGGAGCACGCTTTTTGGAGCCCGCAAGAATATCCACCGCCAGGCCGACCGCCAGCAAGACCGGCACGTTTAGCTCCTTCCTGAACTCATCGATCCAGGATTCTTGCTTGGGGCAGCCCAGACATACCCAGACCACGTCGGCCCTGGAGGCGTTGATCGTATCAACGATGCCCTGTTTCTCTTCCATCGTCAGGGTGCGAAACGGAGGGGAATAAACGCCGGCAACCTGGACTCCCGGATTCTTTTGCTGCAACATACTGGCAGCCTTGGCGGCTACCCCTTCAGCGCCACCATAAAAGAAGTGCCGAAAGTTCCTGTCGGCAGTGGCAGAACAGAATGCAGGGAGAAAATCCGGTCCACATACCCGCTCAACCTGCTTGCCTGCCTTGCGCTTACCGTACCAGACCAGGGGCATGCCATCAGGACAATTCATGTCCGATCCCTGGAGTAACTTGAAGAATCCGGGGCTCTTGATCCCTTCCACGAGCATGTGAACGGTGCTGAATGTCACCATCCGTCCCCGGTCTCCGCGTTCGATCCAGGAACAGACCGTGCGGATGGCCGACGGCATATTGGTTGCTGCGACCGGGACACCGAGAAGACGAAACTGAGCGACGTCCGAATGATCCGTTCCGACCTGGCAATTGATAGCTGGGGATGCGTTTGTTTCCAAAGTGCTCTCCTCCATCAATGTACGAAAGAAAATGAACCAGAAACTGTATCTTGCGGCCTAGAAAGTGGAATCGAGTGACGGAATGGAATCAGCAGGGGACTCGATTAGTGATTAACCTTACTTTAACACGCAATTCGCGGGACATCAACACCGCTGTCACCAATCTTAGGTAATAAAGGAGCGCGCGGGCAGGGCCGCCTGGTCGGCTTTCAGCGGGTATGCGACCGCTTCGCCGCTCTCTCGGCCAGCAAGGCGAGCGTTCCATCAACGCATTGGCGAACCACCTCTTCCAGCGGCCGCGATGCATCGACCAAAACGGCTCTTCCCCGGATTGTGGCCGATTTGGCAAGTGCTCGATAGGCCTCGACCTGCCGTGCGGACTCCTGGACGGGGACTTCCTGCTTTCGGGCCTGCAACACTTCGGCGGGCGCGTCCAGAATGAGCACCATGTCCGGCCGGGGGATGAGGCGAGCAATCAGCCCAACCAGCCATCGCGGACCGCCATATCGAAACCTCCGCGTATCGATCAGGAGATCGTAATAGTAGCGGTCGAAGATCACCAGCGCGGAGCCAGCGAGGAGCGGATAGAGGCGCAGATAATATCCCAACCCATAATCTGCCCACAGATACAGCGCCTTTACCATCGATGCCAGGGATCCGCGCGGCGTCTGCCCGTGCGGGTCCGTATTGGGAGTTCCTCCGCCGGCTGAGGCGCCGAAGAGGTATGGCCGCAAATGAAATTTCCGGGTAGCGCTGAAAAATGGACTCATCGACCGCACATATTGTTCGATGACGCTGGACTTACCGCTGCCGTCCGGCCCCAGAATGGCCACGCACAGACCGGCGGGCTGAATCCACCGCCGGATGCCGCGTACGGGCCGTCCGGATTGTGTTTCCGCGGTGTCCGCGTTGACCGGCATCAATGGCTCCTCGTGGATCGATTTGAGAGCAAGGCCTCAGAGGACTCCGAGCCTGGAATTGCTGTCGCCGCAGCGCATGCTCCGATTATGCCAGACCACGGTTCCCCGGCCTGCCCCCGAGCCGCGGCAGCAAATCGTATATCCTCATGCCAGGGAGACAATTTGAGAGTTCTCTTGCTGCACAATCGCTACCAGATTCCTGGTGGCGAGGATATGGCTGTCCGCCAGGAATGCGCCATGCTACGCGCAGCGGGCTTCACCGTAGATCTGCTTGAAGCCAATAACGACGCCATCGGGAGCGCAGCGCAAAAAATAAAGGCCGCCATTCAGGTTCCCTATTCATTTTCGGCGCGGCAAATGGTCTCCGATCGTATTCTTGCCTTCCGTCCCGAAATCGTTCATGTGCATAATTTTTTTCCCACGCTGACTCCTTCTGTCTATGACGCCTGCCGGGGGGCCGGGGTTCCGGTTGTCCAGACCCTGCACAACTACCGGCTGATGTGCGCCAACGGGCTGCTATTCCGGGAGGGGCACGTCTGTACCGAGTGCCTGGGCCGCACTTTTCCGCTGCCCGCAATCCGGCACGGCTGTTATCGCGACAGCCGCCTGGGGTCGGCAGCCGTGGCCGCCATGATCGGCATCCATCGCATCCGGAATACCTGGATCCAGCGCGTGGATCGTTTCATCGCCCTGACTGAATTCGCGCGCGGCCTGTT
>PLSH01000373.1 GCA_003165095.1 Acidobacteriaceae bacterium | reverse complement strand
GGTGACGACATGGGCGGATGGTACGACTGGGTCGACGGCATTCATCTCGTCGACGGCCACGGCTTCTGTCCCGGCCACGCCTTCGGACAGTTTCTTTCCGGCCTGGCGCGCGACTACGCGGCCACCGGCTCCAAACCCACGCAGGAAAAGGTACAGCGCCTCGTGCGCGGCTATGCCGCGGCCATCTCTCCGCATTTCTATGAGGGCAATCGCTTCCCCGCCTATATCTACGACAAAGTCTCCATCGGGCTCCTCGATGCGCATGAGTTTGCCGGCGATCCCAACGCACTGAAAGCTCTCGACTCCGCACTTGACGCCGTGCTTCCATTCCTGCCACCCACGGCCCTTTCACGCGATCAGCAGTATGCGCGTCCGCATCCCGACGAGTCCTTCTGCTGGGATGAGTTTTATACCCTGCCGGAGAATTTGTTCCTTGCATACAAGCGTGGAGCGGGCAGCCGCTATCGCGATCTCGCCGTGCGCTTCCTTGCCGACGATTGGTACTTCAGCCCATTGGCCGCCGGCCAGAATGTATTGCCGAATAAACACGCCTACAGCCACGTAAACGCATTGAGCAGCGCCATGCAGGCCTATCTCGTGCTCGGGAGCGAGAAGCACCTGCACGCGGCGCAGAATGGTTTCGACTTTCTGCGCACCACGCAGAGTTTTGCCACTGGTGGCTGGGGCCCGAATGAAACCTTCGTCGAACCCGGAAGCGGCACGCTCGGCGAAAGCCTTGCCAAAACTCACTCCAGCTTTGAGACGCCCTGCGGATCTTACGCCCACTTCAAGATCACGCGCTACCTGCTGCGCGTAACTCGCGACAGCCGCTACGGCGACAGCATGGAAAAGGTTCTCTATAACACCATCCTGGGAGCCAAACCGATCAGGAAGGATGGCCACGGATTTTATTATTCCGACTATAACAACGATGGATCGAAGTTCTATCACAGCGATAAGTGGACGTGCTGCACCGGAACCTTTGCCCAGATCACCGCAGACTACGGCATCAGCGCGTACTTCAATGACGGCAGGGGAATCTACGTCAATCTATATGTACCGTCGCGGGTAACATGGGCGCGAGGCGATCAACGCATCTTACTAATGCAGGAAACGAGTTATCCTCATCAGCCAACGACGCAAATAACCATCTCTTCCGATAAGCCGGCAGCATTTCCAATCTATCTGCGCATCCCGGCGTGGGCAGGCCCCGAATCGAGGGTCAACATCAACGGCAAGCGTATTGAATCCACCTTGGCTCCGGGCCGATTCGCAAGCATCGACCGCACCTGGAAAAACGGCGACCGCATCGAAATTGAATTCGATATGCCAACGCAGTTGGCATCCGTCGACCTGCAGCATCCTGATTTGATGGCCCTGGTGCACGGGCCACTGGCGCTCTTCGCCGTCGGCGCGATTCCTGAAAAAATCAGCAGACAGGAACTTCTCGCAGCTACGCCGGCTGCTTCAGGCTCACCCGACTGGCAGGCCCGGACCGCTGCGGGTAATGTAACCTTGCGGCCATTCACCGCAATCGAAGACGAGCATTACCGGCTCTATCTCAAGGTCCAGGGTTGAGGAATGGCGACGCTCCACCGACTAGCTGACTCGCTGTTCCCTAACTCCGCTGTCTCTCAGGGCCTGTCGTAGAAGCGGAAGAACAGCGAGGGCTTCGCAACGGGTTCGGCACGGGCAACGAGTGTCGTCTGCTGGGCATCGTTGAGCGGCGTGAACTCGCGCGCGAGGTGCACGTTTTCTTCAAGCTGCGCAATCGAATCGCAGCCGATGATGATGGTGCTCACCGGGCGCGAGAGCGTGTAATACACGGCCTCTCGCATGGTGAGCGTGCCGGGCGTGGGCGCGGGCACCATGCCTTCCCACATGTGAGCCTGCACAGAAAGCGGCTGCGGAGTCCAGTTTGAGAGCAGGCGCCCGCGGCCCGGAATCTTCATGCCGATAATGCCCATCTGGCGCTCGACCGCCAGCGGCAGCAGCGCTTCATTGAAGCTGTAGTGGTGCGGGTCGGCCGCGTTCATGGCCATCAGGATGGTGTCGAAGGGATAGCGCTTGATGCCTTCCATAAGTGCGTCGGGGCGGTAGTGGCCGGTGAGGCCCAGAAAGCGGACGACCTTCTGCTCCTTCATTTCGAGCAGCGCTTCCATGGCGCCACCCTTGGCGAAAACATCGTTGATATCGGTCATCGTGCCGATGTCGTGCAACTGCCAGAGGTCGACATGGTCGGTGTTGAGCAACTGCAGCGACTTCTCGATCATGCGCATGGAGCCGTCACGCGTGCGCTCCTTAGTCTTGGTGGCCACGAAGGCCTCGTTGCGCCGGTGCGCCATCACCTTGCCCACATACTGCTCGCTCCAGCGGTCGGGACCGCCGTAGATTGAGGAAGTGTCGATGTAGTTGACGCCCAGGTCGAGGGCCCGGTTGATGATCGGCACGGCCACATCGAAGTTATTGGCCTGTTCGAGCGCGGCCTGGCCGCCGAGCGAAAAGACCCCCACCTTGTAGCCGGTCTTACCCAGGTTGCGCGTGGGCATGGCGTTAAACGTGACAGGATTAAGAGGAAGCGCGGGCAGTGCCTTCGGCGTCTCCGCGATTACCGAGGGGGCCAGCAAAGCGGCCGTCACGGCGCCTCCGGCCTTGAGAAATTCGCGCCGGCCCTGTTTGCGGGCCGCATCCGGTTGCTGATTGCTCATGGGGTTCTCCTAGTCTATTCCGGCGTCCTGATGATTTCTCATCATAAACCCCGTCGCACGCGAATGTCAGAAAACTGCATAAGCAAACAACCAGAGCCACGTTGCGTTATTTGGATCCAACGGATTTCCAGGTGTAGTGGACAGTTTGGTGAAGCGTGCCATTCTCCCAATGCGCGCTGAACTGTTCCGATTGCATTGAGGCAAATGCATCGCTAAGGCTGCGAATGTTTTTTGAGAAGAATTTCGGGGCATTCTCTTCTCCGTTCGCGCTTCCCGAGTCAATCAGGCTGGTGGCGAGGGAGAAGTTTGCCCGCTCCAGGTGGTGATCGAATCCGCTCGCTGACAGAAGCGGCTGGCCCGCAGTCTGATTCCCGATGGCAATTCGCTGCAGTATCTCGTTAAGAACGGCTGTATCGTTTGCGAAGATGCAAAATCTGCCTGAAACCGCAAACTCGAGCGGCTGCATGCCGTCTAGCTCAAAGTATGTTTGGCCGCTACCCCGCTGCCTCCACGCTATGCCAAGATCGCCGGTGGTCAACTGCGGACGGAGCGCCCGTTGGAGCGCAGAGCCAACTGCCTCGGCATCCCACGGCGTCCCGGATTCAAGCACTACCGCGGATCGATAAGCGACAAAGGCGTCCTCACTGGTAACCGCGCTCGAGTCCATCACCAATATACTTTGCGGCTGCTGGTTTTCAAACAAGTTACGCAGTGCGGCAAACTCCGTGCCCCTTGGCAGAGCGGCAGCAGGAGGAGTGTCGATGCGCGTTTCCAGATCGGCTTCATTGCCGAGGACAGTTGCGGCGTCAGCGGCTGCAGGGGCCACTGAAAGGTTCTTGTAGCCGGCGATTTTGCGCGAGATCAGCCTGCTATCGAGCGTTGCAATCACATCGTCCGCTGATGGAGCGGCCTGGGCCCGATAGAAGCCGGTGTGCGCAGGGACCAAGGTGGTGAGTTGACCGAGATCTGCCTGGGCTGCAGATGTAGTTTCGATCGACTTGGGTAGGAGCACGCGCTCTTCGCGCAATTCGTTTCCTGTGCGATAGAGATCTGAGATTGCGGCTCGATAACGCCCCATCTCGGTTATGTTTTGCTGAATCCAGTAGCTGCGGAAATACGGCGATGGAACGACGCGGGAAAGATCCAGGGCCATGCGCAAGTCGCCGGGTTTCGATGCCGCTCCAGTGACGGCGGCAAACCATGCATCGTCGCTCACCGCTTCCTGCTTCTGGTTCTGCATCAATGCCAGAGCCTTGGCAAGAAGATCTTCGCGCGTGGCGAGAAGCAGAAAGTCGCCGCAAATGGCGAAAGCAACGGTTCG
>PLSH01000175.1 GCA_003165095.1 Acidobacteriaceae bacterium | reverse complement strand
AACAGGGCAAAGCACGTTTCGAGGCGGTCTCCACGAATCAGTCCCGGGCAAACGCCCCTCCATCCACCAACCCGCCAACCCACTAACCCGCCAACCCACTAACCCGCTGACTCGCTAACCCGCCAACTTGCCAACTCGCCAAATCTCTAGTGCCGTATCCACAGTGCTCCGCGCGCAGGGATTTCCGCTTGCCGATGCTGCTGGTGCGGAGCATTGTGGATACGGCACTAGAGATTTGGCGTAAGCCCAGAATTGATTTTGGCGACAGCTGCTTTGGAGGGTATCTTTCGCAATCCTCCCGGGCGGGCCGCGCCTCAGGGCTTGCTCGCCGGAGCGTTGTAGAGCGCTTGAAGGTTCGCCGCCAGCGGCGTGACCACCGGCGTCGCCACGCCAAGAAACTCTGTCACGGTATTGGTGTCGCCATCCGAGAACCAAACGTTGCCTGCGCCATCGACCGCAATGCTCTGCGGCCCATCGAGATACTCCTTGATGCTGTTCGCGTGGTTAATTGACATGCTCAGCGCGCCGCTCGGCGAGAGTTCCAATACCGAGTTGTCCCCTTCATAGTCGTTCCCATTGGCAATCCACACATTACCGCTGCCGTCGATCGCGAGCGCATAAGGGTTGGTCATTACGCTGTTGGTAAATCCCGATCCCGAAAGCGGCGTGCCGTTGCTCGACAGCTTCGATATGGAGGTGCCCGTGTAGATGTATCCGTTCTCTGAATTGGTCGCCCAGGCGTTGCCCGCATTGTCGATCGCAATCGCCGCCGGTTGGTATAACCCGCCGCCGATGTATCCGTTGGGAGGCGAAAGCAAATTGCCCGAAGCCGATAACTTCACAATCCCGTTTGTACTTTGCGAAGTAACCCAGAAATTCCCCGAGCCGTCGATCGCCACCTCCGCACCAATCGGCGCGTTGCCGATCACATAGCTCTCAAGCGTGCTTCCGCTCAGCGTCGTCTCGAGTAGCGTCGTCGACGGAAACCACCCATTTCCACTGCCGTCATTCGCCAGCCCGAACAACTCCAGGCTGGCCGTCGAGTCCCCGCCCAGCACGTAGCCGCCCGGCGGCGACAGCATGACGCCCGCGCTCGAAACCGTGCAGTACGACACCTGATAGTAGGAGTATTCATTGCCATTGGAATCCACTCCGGTCGATCCGGCATTCACCAGCAGCCACACGTTGCCGTTGGTATCGACGGAGATCGCCGCGGGAATCGCCTCGGTCCCCGCCGAACACGTCGTATTATCGCTACTGAGCACGTCGCCGTTGCTTGCCAGCTCCGTCAGCACCGGATACTGTCCGTACGGGCTCGGATACTGTAGCACCCAGACGTCGCCTGCGCCATCCACTGCCAGGCCCTCGCTTTGGTACACGCCGGTGAACGAGATCCCCATCGTCCAATCGTGCGGCGCCGTCGTCAGCACGGGCGTGAATGGCTGAGCCGACATCAGCGCATACAACGTCGACCCATTCGCTCCCTGATTGTGCGCGATGTTGATCGCCGCCGTCGCCGTGTCCGTCGGCGCCGCTCCCGTGCTCCCGCCGCTCTCCGCATCTGCATACAGCGTCGTACAGGCGGTTGAGCTCGACGCCGCGCTGACGCACGCATTCAAGATATTCCCGAGCGTATTGACCGTCGTCTGCGGGGCCGTGCCATTGCCCGGCGGAGTCGCCGCCAGCGCAGCGCCATTCGCAACCGACGCCAGATTGCTCGCATTCAAAAATGCATTGCCAATGCCGGCCAGCGCGGCAGCCGTATTCGGCGATGAAACTTGCGTCGGCCCGGTTGCATAGCCTGACATCGCATACGCCGCGGCAACCGTCGTTACTTCGTTCACCGTGACGTACGTGTTGGCATTCAAGTATCCGCAGGCCCCAAGCGCGCTCAGCAGCCCCGCGCCCGGGTTCGTGCTCGTCCCAACTGTCCCGCCCAACGCATACACGTACATCTGCTCATGCGTCGCGCAGCTAAATCCGCTCGGAAGCGTAAATGCCCCATTCGATCCGCTCAGCACGTACGCGCCATTCGCGTCCGAGTATCCCGTCCCACTCAGCAGGGGCACCGACGGCTGCCCATAACCTGTCGTGTTCGCCGCAAACAAATACACATGTGCGCCCGCCACAGGCATGTTTCCACTCCGCACAATGCCGCTCAGCCCTGATCCCGCGCCACCCGCCGTGATTGTTGCCGTCGTCGTCGCCGTGTTGGAATCGTTATATTGCCCCACCACATACAAGCTCACGTTGTACGTTCCCGCCGCCGCATACACGTGCTGTGGGTTCGCCGCGCTTGACGTACCGCCGTCGCCAAACTGCCAGGAGTAGCTCCAGCCGTCGTCTACCGGGTCGGTCACCGTGCTGCTGAAGTTCACCGGCAGAGTCGGCTTCCCGGTATAGGGTCCATGAATGTTTACCGTCGGCGGCGGCCACCCCAGCGTCACCGTGGTGCTTGCTGAAGCGGAGAGCCCGGACGTGTCTGTCACCGTAAGCGTCACCTTGAACGGACCAATGCCTGTGTAGGTATGCGTTGGCGCCACGCCCGTGCCTGTTGCGGTATCGTCGCCCCAGTTCCACGAGTAGGTCAGCGTCTCGCCCTGCGGATCGCTCGACCCGCTGCCATTGAACGTCAGCGGCGTATCGTAATAGCCCGTGTAGGGTCCGCCTGGGTTCGCTACCGGCGGCGATCCCACGGTCGCCTTCGTCGTTGCCGTGTTCGACAGCCCCGAGGTGTCCGTCACCGTCAGCGTCACGGAATACGTGCCCGCCGCCACATAGGTGTGTTGCGCGTTCGCCGAAGAGCTTGTGCCGCCATCGCCGAAGTTCCAGGAGTAGGTCAGAACTTCGCCCTGCGGGTCGCTGGAACTGCTTCCAGAGAAGTCAATCGCCGTACCTGGCGTCCCCGAGTACGGACCCGCCAAGACTGCAGTTGGAGGGTAGAGGGTCTTCGGAGGGGTCGATTCGCCGCTTCCGCAGCCCCAGACAAGAACAGACGCGCCAAGACCAAGGATGAAGGCAGAAGCATGGAAAAACTTCATGTTACGCAGTATACGCGCGTCTCTTGAAACGCTCATGTGATCGCCGCACAGCATTCGCAGTTCCTTGGAACGAACCCCACGCGCTCTTTCAAGACGGATCGCGATGATCAATTCGGCTTTCAGGAAGGTATTCCGGATGGCTGATATGTTCCTGGTGGAGGACCGGCAAACCGGAGAGCGCTGCTCGATTGACGCCAACAGACGAAACCGTGGTTCAAGTCATTTATCGACCTGGAAACGCGCTCAGACGATTCAGCATGAAGCGAGAATCTCGTTCTCCACTCACTCGTTTTCGTTTGTTCAGCTTGAATGTTGTGACTTCGGGTTTAGTGTTCCATGGCGGATTTCCCAATTGGGGATGTCGCCACGTTTGAGGCTCGAAGACTCCAGGGCCAATCGGCGGGAGCCATCAACTGAACGAAGAAGCCGCAGGAACTCGGCAGCCCAGGCGAGCGCCGGGCCAGACCTAATTGGCGGCCGGAAACAGGCGCTGCAGCAGCGCGCCGGCGGCTTCGTGGGCGTCGCGGGTGCTGAAGTCGGGCTCAAGGCGGACGACGGAGGCATTGGGCGAGACGCTGCGGAGCGCAGCGGCAGCGGTGTCTCCGGCGACCTGAGGCGTGCTGGGCCCGATGAGAAGAACGTCGGGCTTGCTGATGCGGAGCAGAACTTTGGCGTCGCGGGCGTGGCTAACCGAGCTGACGTCGTATCCATGTTGAGCGAGGACGGCAGAGGCGAATGTGCAGAAGTCGCCGGACTGCTCGAGGAGCAGGATGGATGGGCCAGTTTTGGGGTGGAGATTGCGGCGCGCGTCCTGCTGGAGAAACAAGAGGACGGCTTCCTCTTCGGTGGGGAATGCGGGAAGGACCGTGGTGAGGCGTGTCATGTGGAGCAACTTGGCGACAAACGGTGGCGGAGCAACGAGGCGAACGCCGCCATTGCGCTTTCCGAAGATGGTGGCGTAGCGGACGAGGAGACCGAGGCCGATGCTGTCGAGGAAGGTGACTTCGCCCAGGTGAATGACGAGCTGGCTCAGGTCGCGGCGGGTGTCATGGAGGATAGCGGCTTCGAGCGCCTTCGCCTCTTCGCCGCCAACGATGCGGCCTTTGCACTCGATGACGTGAACGCGGCCGCAGACGCGGGATTCCAGTTCCAGGGGCATAGTTCCTCCTTTCTACACGCGGTTGGCTCGGTGGGGCAAGCGGGGGAAATGGATCAATGGCCTCTTCCAGGCCCCGAAACCGCATCGCCACAGATGGAACTGGCCTTCGGTCAAGTTGGCCAGCGGGCTCACGCATCACCGCCAACGTCAGTAGGTCAGTTCCTGAGGGACATACAACGCCTTGCCAAGAGAGTATTTCAGAGTGGGGGTTCGACTGAAAGCAAGATTGATTTTACTCGTCGAGGGCGCCTTTCTCTCTACGTTTTATCACCACATGCCCACAGGCGGACCGGAACGGAGATGAAGGAACATGACGGTTATTCGACCGCTGAATGCCGGGCTGACCCGCCCCGGAAAACTCAGCCAAAACGTGTTGGAGATTTCGGCCTGCTGTGCGTCGAACCTGAAAAATCCGCCAATCGCGCCCAGCGCGACCCTTCGTGAAGGTTCATTTTGGGGTATCCCGACCACTGAATCAGGCCCCTTGATCGCTGAGGATCTGCCCCTGATGCTTCTCCGTGACCATGAGCGAGGCTGATTGACGGCGTGGAGGCTTGTGAGGCGTCTCACTGGATCTCCCAGGACCTTCACCCCGAGTCCGTTGACGTGTAGGGGTTCACCGGGTGTTCGCACGAAGGGTTGGTAGTTCGCCGGCAGGACTTGGCAAATCCACTCTTTAGCCCCTGGTTTCAGTCTTCGGGGTACTTTTGAAGGTATTCTCTGTCCTTTCGTCATCAACTCCTTGCAAAGGCGGCGCTCGTGCCCAGCACACTTTCCGACGCCG
>PLSH01000310.1 GCA_003165095.1 Acidobacteriaceae bacterium | reverse complement strand
TTTTTCATGGTTTTACGGATCTGCCAGGCCAGGACGGAAATTGCGAGCCATACCAGCCCCGCGATGGCAAGGATGGCCGGACTGGAGTGACTTGGCAAGAAGCGCCAAATCAGTATTGCGAATGCGATCAGCCCCAGAGTCCCCATCGCCGCCCCGACTGCATCGATGCCCGCGGCGAATCTGCCTCTTGAAGTGCCATCGAGACCAGCTCGCCGCTTTTTCTCCTTCTGCTGCTTCTCGATCAACGTGGCTCCAGCGGGAAAAATCGCTGGAAATGCGAGGAAGAGTCCGGCGACACCCGGACCATACCGCCTGGCTATCAATCCCACAAGCGCCGTTACGATGCCGCCGAAGACGAAACGCACAGCGTAGTCCCTCCAGCGCAAGTGCTGCATAGAGGAAACGTCAAGTCCGATTCTCATAGCTCCGTCCTATCGCACCCAGACAAACCAGAGCCCAAAGGCAGTCGTCAGCCACACCAGCATGAGTGCCGATGTCGCAACCAAGGCCGGCGGTTTATAGCGCATCATGACTTTGCTTACGATCAATGCATAGACGAAGAACGCGATCGCTCCGGCGATCATGGAGCGAGCCTCAATTGCGGCGTAGTCCCTGCCCTTCGTTGCAACTGTCAATCCGAGAGTAGCGAGCGCAATCGACGGTGCAGCGCCAAACAGGCCAGCGAAACTTTTTGGACGAACGGCATCTCCTACTAACGCAAAAGCCGACACGAGCGTGCCGCCAATCAGAAAGCGGAAAATGAGTTCATCCATGCGTCTGCGCTTTCAGGACTTCCTATTGTGTTTCCAATCCTTTTCGACGGCTCGCGCCATTCGCGCGGCCGCATCCCGCAGCCAATTCGATTTCCTCTTTTGCAGGTCGTTCAGAATCTTGGTCGTCTGACCTTTCGTTCCCAGATGCACGTTTGCCGTTTCAGAGCCCATCGCATGCAGGAGCATGTGCTCAACTCGATGCTTAGGCAGGCTTTGAATATCGATCGGATTTGAGTCCGGAGAAAGACGCCGGATCAACCATGATCCTTCGATAACTTGAAACGGGTCAGGAGAGCGTATTGCAGAGCTGATCGCTTCCTCGTAGTAGGACTGACGATGCCCAATCCGGTCATTCAACCAGGAGCAGGCAGAAGCACTGTCTGAGGACCTGTTGGAACGTAAGGCCGCGAATCGCTTCGACTTCACCCTGACCTTCCGCCGGCTGTGTAATGTCATGGCAGGGCCGGAAGGCGACCGGAAAAAACGAGCGCCGTTCGCCGACCCCGGCGCTTATGACCCCTGAGGATTCTGCATGGCGCCAGCGCATGGATGAAGCACCGGACTCGGAGCAGGCACGCGCAGTAGGCATTCCTGGACCCTGGGGCGTTTATAAGGACGAATCCAAGAGCGAATGTCTCCAGGCCTGCCAGTTTCATTGCTCCGAAAGAAGTTTGCGGCTTTCAATCTCCTTTCTAAGGTTTATAGTGGAGACGTTGTCATTCCTTAATGTTTTGCTTCAACTGGTCAATTTTTCCCAGAGGGAACCGCCGCTTGAAGCGGGGATGAAACTTCGATAAAGCATCGGCTGTTGAGAATGAATGCAGTAAAGATTAAGTAGAAGCTTTTTGATGGGGTCACCCGCAATGCCTTACCCAACGTGGGGTTGGCGAGCTACCGTTTCCTTTCTGTTGATCGTGCTTTTATTGGCGACCACGATGGGAATGGTGTGTCACCATCATGATCAGTGTTCGGCGGGCGACTGCACGCTGTGCCACATGGTCATCGCGCCCCCGTCGGCAGTGATCGAAGCGATCGGATTAGTCCCTGTTACTGCGGAATACGTGGTCTTGGAGAATAGTTTTGTCTCGGTTTGCAGGGCCAATGAAAAGCCGCCCCGCGCTCCTCCTGTATAGCCCCCTCCCCGCACATAGTGCCCTTGCGGCACATCTTATCGGCTATTTCTCTGGTTCAGGAGCTGCAACGCCTATGCGTCTGTCAATTTTACGTATTCCTATAGTCGTGCTTTCGTTTTTGTTCGCGGAGTTAGCGGTTGCGCAAACGCCGCCCGCTCAGTCTCAGCCGCAGGATAGCCGGGGGCCGGCGCCGGCGGCGGGCCAACTGGCTCAAACGCCTGGCGCACGGTTGATTACGCTCGATCAGGCGATCCAGATGGCGATCGAGCACAATCACAATCTGCTGGCGGCGCGGACCACGATTCAGCAGAACGAGGCGGAAGAGATTACCGCTAATCTGCGGCCGAACCCAGTGCTGCTGGGCGACACGCAGTTTCTGCCGATCTTCCAGCCGAGCAATTTCAACTCCGATTACCTCGATAATACGGCGCAGTTCGACCTGGGCTTAAGTTACTTGTTCGAGCGCGGCAAGAAGCGGCAGCACCGGCTGCAGGCGGCGCAGGACCAGACTGCCGTGGTGCGGTGGCAGGTAGCCGACAACGAGCGGACGCTGATGTTCAACGCGGCCACGGATTTCATCAACGTGGAGCTGGCCGAGTCGACACTGGAGCTGGCCAACCAGGACCTGAAGAGCTTTCAGCGCACCGTGGACATTACCGAGGCGCGCTACAAGGCGGGCGAAATCGGGATGGAAGATCTGCTAAAGATGAAGCTGCAAATGCTACAGTTCCAGACCGACGTGGCGCAGGCCAAGCTGGCGCGTGTGCAGGGGCTGTCGGATCTGCGGCAGTTGCTGGGATACGAGCAAATGAGCGCGGAATACGATGTGGCCGGATCGTTCGATTACCTGCCGATGAAGGGCGCGCTCGAAGATTTGCAGGCGGCGGCACTGAAGCGCAGGCCAGACCTCCAGGCGGCGCAGCAGGGGGTGGCAGCGGCCAACAGCGCGTTCAATCTGCAGAAGGCGATCGGAAAACGGGATGTGACCGGGCAGATTAATTACACGCACCTTGGTTATCTGAGTGACATTTCGCTTTTCGGTTCGGTGCAACTGCCGATCTTCGATCGAAACCAGGGCGAGATCAAGCGCGCCGGGTTCGTGATTACGCAGGCGCAGGAGCAGCAAATGTTCGCGAACGGGCAGGTGCTGACGGATGTGAGGGATGCATACGAAGGCTTGAGGGCGAACGACGAGGTTGTGGGGTTGTACCGCTCAGGCTATCTCGAGGATGCGCAGCAGTCGCTGGACATTACAGAATACGCGTACCGGCACGGCGCAGCCAGCCTGCTGGATTTTCTGGATGCAGAGCGGAGTTTCCGTGCAACACAACTCGGCTACCGGCAAGCGCTGGCATCGTACCTGCAGTCGCTTGAGCAGCTTCGCGAGGCGGTAGGAACCAGGAGCTTACCATGAGACACCCAAACATGATGGAGGGGGCCCGCCGGATACGGAGTGTATGGCCTCTACTTGCGCTGCTGGCAATGGCCGGGTGCCACTCGAACGACAATGCGAGTGGAATGACATCGTTTTCGTCGAAGACGACGCCCTTGGCCACGCCGCAACTGTTCACGATTCCCGCGGACCAGATGAGTCACGTGCAACTTGTGACAATGACGCCCGGCACGATCACGAACACGCTGCGGTTGACGGGCGCGGTGGCCTACAACGCCTTCAAGACCACGCCGGTGATTACGCAGGTGGGCGGCCCGGTGAGCCGGATCATGGTGGTTCCCGGCGATCATGTGCAGAAGAATCAGCCGATGCTGGAGGTGAGCAGCCCTGACTACGCGCAGTTGTTGGACGGCTATCTGAAGGCCGCGGATTCCTTCCGGCTGGCGGACAAGCTCTATCAGCGCGCGCAAGGTCTGTATGCACATAACGCCATTGCGCTGCAGGATCTGGAGCAGGCGGAGAGCAATCGCATCCAGGCGAAGGCCGACTTGAACGCGGCTGAGGAGGGGATGCGGATCCTGGGCATCAAGAATCCTGAGGACCTGGCGAAGGCTCCTTCGTCAGCGCAGATCCCTGTGCTGGCCCCGATTGCCGGCGAGGTGGTTGAGCGGCTGGTTTCGCCGGGGCAGGTGGTGCAGGCAGGGCAGACGCAGGCATTCACCATCTCAGACCTGAGCACGGTGTGGGTGCTTGCGAATGTATATCAGGCGGATCTGAAGTACGTGAAAACCGGCGAAGACGTGGTGGTGCAGACGGATGCGTTTCCTGACACTTTCCACGGCAAGATTTCGTATGTGTCGGCGGCGCTGGATCCGAACACAAGGACCCTGCAGGCGCGCATCGCAGTGGAGAATTCCGGCGAGAAGCTGAAGCGGGATATGTACTGTACGGTGACGGTGACGGCAGGCGCGCTGAAGAATGCGCTGGCGGTGCCCAATGCGGCGGTGTTACGCGACGACAACAACGAGCCTTTTGTGTACGCGCTGACGGGCGACAACCAGTTTGGGCGGCGTGACGTGGTGCTGGGCGAAATGCAGGGCAGTGAAACGCAGATCTTAAAAGGCATCTCCGTTGGAGACAAGGTAGTTGGCAACGGCAGCCTCTTCCTCCAATTCGCGAATTCGCTACAACACTGAGAGGACAGGCCAAGATGATTAATCGCATCGTTCAATTCTCGCTTCGGCAGAAGCCAATTGTCCTGTTCCTGGTGGCGTTCATGGCCGTGGTCGGAGCGATCGCGTTCCACAACATGCCTGTGGACGCGTACCCGGATCTTTCGCCGCCCATGGTGGAAGTGATTTCGCAGTGGCCGGGCCACGCGGCGGAAGAGGTTGAGCGACTGGTGACCGTCCCCACGGAAGTGGAGATGAACGGCGTTCCGAAACTGACGGTGATGCGTTCGATCTCGCTCTACGGCCTTTCGGATGTGATCATGACCTTCGACGAAGGAACCGACGATTACTTTGCTCGCGAGGTGGTGTTTCAGCGGCTGAGCGAAGTGACGTATCCGCAGGGCGTAGCGCCAACGCTGGCCCCGCTGGCGAGCCCCTCCGGGCTTGTCTATCGGTACGTGATCGAAAGCCCCGACCGCTCACCGCAGGAACTCAAGACGATCGAAGACTGGGTGATGGAGCGGCAATTCAAGCAGGTGCCCGGTGTGGCGGACGACTCCGGTTTTGGCGGCACCGTGATGCAGTACCAGGTGCTTCTCGATCCCGCTAAGCTTTACGCGTATCACGTGACCGTGCCGACGGTGATACAGCAGCTCTCGGTGAACAACTCGAATGCCGGCGGCGGATTTTACGAGCAGGGGCAGCAGTTCTATTACGTGACGGGCACGGGTCTGGTGCGCGACACGTCGGACATTGCGAATATCGTAGTGGGCTCGCAGAACGGCGTGCCCACGCGCATCGGGGACATTGGGCAGGTGGAGATCGGGAATGCGCCGCGGCTGGGCGAGTTCGGCTTCAACAAGACCGATGACGCAGTGGAAGGCGTCATCATGATGCGGCGCGGCGAGCAGACGCAGAATGTGCTCAAGGGCGTGGAAGCGAAAACAAAGGAGCTGAATGAGCACCTTCTGCCGCCAGACGTGAGGGTGCGCCCATACTACGACCGTAGCGACTTAGTGCAACTGACGATCGACACGGTGGAACACAATCTGATGATCGGTATGTTGCTGGTGCTGATCGTGCTGATGGCGTTTCTGGTGAGCCTGCGCGCGGCGGTGATTGTGGCGCTTACCATTCCGCTATCGCTGATGTTCTCGTTCATCTTTCTGCACGCGGAGGGAATTCCGGCGAACCTGCTGTCGATCGGGGCGATTGACTTCGGCATTCTGATCGACGGCACGCTGGTGATGGTTGAAAACATCTTCCGCGAACTGGGCGCGCGCGAGGGGCGGCAGTACCACCTGGAAGAAGTGATCAAGAACGCAGCGAAGGATGTGGACCGGCCTATCTTTTATTCGGTGGCCGTGATCATCGCCGGTTATCTGCCCATTTACGCGCTCACTGGCCCGTCGGGCAAGCTGTTCAAGCCGATGGCGGACACGGTGGCGATAGCGCTGGTTGGGGCATTGATTTTGACGTTGACGCTTGTGCCCGTGTTGTGCGCCCTGTGGTTCAAGAAGGGAGTGCACGAGAGGGAGAACAAGCCATTCCAGTGGATCCTCCGGAAATATGCGGTGTGGCTGGACTGGTGCATGGAACGGCCGCGAACGACGCTGGTTCTGTCGGGGGCGATCTTAGCGGCCTCGCTGCTGTTGATTCCGTTTATCGGTGGTGAGTTTATGCCCCACCTGGACGAAGGCGCGATGTGGATTCGAGCCACCATGCCGTATACGGTTTCGTTCGAGACAGCGAGCAGGTTTTCGCCGCAGGTGCGGGACATTCTGATGCAGTACCCGATGGTGACGGACGTGGGTTCGGAACTGGGACGGCCCGACGATGGCACCGATCCGACCGGGTTTTTCAACGACGAGTTCTACGTAGGCCTGATGCCGTATGGAGATAGGACGTGGAAGACCGGACCGATTCACAACAAAGCGGAGCTGCAAGCAGATATCGAACGGAAGCTGGATGCTTTCCCGGGTGTGATCTTCAACTTTACGCAGCCTGCGGAAGACGCAGTGGACGAGGCGCTGACGGGGCTGAAGAGCGCGCTGGCGGTAAAGGTATACGGACCCGATCTGAATGTTCTGCAGAACACGGCACTGCAGATCAAGCGGCGGCTGGGCGAGGTGCCGGGCTTCACGGAGCTGACCGTGGTGCGCGAGTTGGGGCAGCCGAGCCTGATCATCAACGTGGATCGCGGCAAGATTGCGCGATACGGCATCAACGTGGCCGACGTGGAGGCGATTGTGCAGGCAGCCGTGGGCGGCCAGGCGGCCACGCAAGTGGTGCAGGGCGAAAAGCTCTTCGACCTGGTGGTTCGCATGAAACCGGAGTTCCGCGAGAGTGCTCAGCAGATCGGGAACCTGCTGGTGGGAACGCCGGCGGGGCAGCAGATTCCGCTGAGCGCGCTGGCCGATATCCGCGAGTCGGGCGGGGCTTCGTTCATATACCGCGAAAACAATTCGCGGTATATCGGGGTACAGTACAGCGTGGAGGGCCGCGACCTGGAGAGCGCGGTGAATGCAGGCAAGCATGCAATTGCGGATGTTCAAAAGACGCTGCCCGCGGGTTACCGATTGACGTGGGGTGGCGAGTATGACGAGTTCGTAGCGGCCGAGCACCAGTTGGCTGTCATCGGTCCATTGGCGTTGCTGATTATCTTCATGATCCTGTTCGCGCTCTACGACAATTTCAAATACCCAATGGTAATTTTGGTGGGCGTGGTCCTGACGGTTCCGGTGGGCGCGTTGCTGGCGCTGAAGCTGACACATACCGCGTTCAGCGCTTCGTCGGCGCTGGGTCTGCTGGCGCTGATTGGCGTTTCGGTGGAAACCGCCGTGATTCTCGTCTCCTACATCAACAAGCTGCGCATCGAGCAGAAGATGGACATCCGGACCGCGACGCGGGAGGCCTCGCTCCTGCGGCTGCGGCCGATCATGATGACGGCAATGGTAGCGTGCCTGGGGCTGCTGCCTGCGGCTCTCTCGACGGGCATTGGCTCCGATACGCAGAAGCCGTTTGCCATCGTGATCGTGGCAGGGTTGGTGTCGCGGCTATTTCTGGGCTTCTTTGTGAATCCAGTGCTCTACCAGATTGTGGCGCGGGAGGGCGATGTGCTGAAGGTGTAAGCAGCCTGGGTTTCAAGGCCTTGAGCCGCAACAGATCGCCACGCCATTGAGCCTCGTTATCGATCTTTGGCGATCAAGGCCCTGTACCGGAGGGCTCATTGACATTTCGACTTTGCTCAGCTTCCCAATCGTGAACACCAATTATTTCAATGTCGCAACGGGGCTTGTGGACACGCTCCGGCGTGGCTCCAACAGCGCAGATGATTCCTTGAAGCCCGAGGAGTTAGTTACCAGTTCAGCGGGGATTTTATTCTCGTGTCTTGAAGCGTCTGCTGAGAGCATTACCATGCGCGGCCAACGGATTCGTCTCCATCTGAATCGGGTGTTTAAACTCAAGAAACTGCATTACAATACGCATAAGTGTCTTATCACTCCTTATGTTATGAATTCGATCCCGGATCCGTACTGATAAGTGTGCATAGCGACTGGAAAAAGCCCCGCCGTTT
>PLSH01000318.1 GCA_003165095.1 Acidobacteriaceae bacterium | reverse complement strand
ATGAAAGAAGGGAAGCGACGGCGCGCGGAACCATGTGCCACGCGGAGAAGACCAGCCGCTTTGTCACGCCGTGCAATTCCGGAGCGGCGAAAGGTCCTTCGAGGGCGTAATAGCCAAGGGCCGGCGGCATCCAGAGCAAACGCCACATGCCGCGGTCAACGGTCTCTGAAAGCAATTCGCGCAGACGCGGGTTCGCGGGCTCGATCGGCTTATAGGCGCGCGCGCGGTCAAAATCGAGAAATGTCTCCGGAAACTGCCTTACAAGGCGCACCATTTTGTCCTTTTCCGGTGCGTCGCTGAATGCTTTCTTCAGGGCATAGTTATCCATGAAGTTGAACAAGTAGGGCGCCGACTTCCAATATTCGACAACGTCCCCTTGCTCCACCGCGTCGCCGACGCTCTGCGCGCCCAGATACGCGCGGACATCGACGGCATGAAGCGAGGCGTCGGCTGGCGGCGCATCGAGAAGCATGCCGCCCCGGGCTTTTGACGAGGCGAGACGTTCCGTACGCGCCATCACTCGGCACAGGCGCTGCTGAAGCGCCGTTTTCGCAGTTCTCAGCCGAGCGAGCCCGTCCGGCGTCATCACGGCTGGCAGGGCGGCGCGATACTCCGCCAGTATCTCCTTGCAGCCCGCCGCGTCGCTGTTTTCCAGAAAACGCAGCAACGCGAGAAAGTCGCCGTAATGATCGTCATCGGCCTCGTGATAAAGACTCAGGCCGCGATACGGCGTGGCTGAGAGCAGAAGGACGCGAGCACCTTCCCCCGCCTCTGAATCAAACAGGCCCCGGGCCAGGTCTCCCGCGTCCGAATCTTCATCAAGCAGGTGCTTGAAGCGCTGAAATTCGTCCAGGATGATCAAATCCGGCTTAAGCGTTGCGATGCACACCTGCGCGAGCAGGCGCCTCAACTCTCCGATCCACCGCGTCCGCCGCTTGGTCGCGCCGTGCGGCGGAACGGAGTTGCTGCGCGAAAATATGCCGCGCAGCTCTTCGAAGCGCGTGCGCAAATCCAGTTTGCCGGCGGCTATCTCTTCCTGCACCTGTTTTGCGAGGGCGGAAACAAACCGATCCGCAATCTGCTCATTGAGTTTCCCGAAATCAAACGCCTCAAGTGCCCGCTCGAAGGGAACCACGCCGGCATAGTCTCTCATCACATAGAGCGAAGCGCGCGATCCTTTGATTCCCCATGCCCGATCCAGCAGCCGGTAAAGCAGGACCCGCTCATCGATGCGCCCGCCGCCGCCGGTTTGCTCGAAAGACGTGCCCGGAGTGAGAGCGACAAAGTTGATGCGGCGGAAATCCTGCATTTGCAGCGGCAGCAAGGTCAGGCGCGTTGCCTGCGTCGCTTCATCGCAGCCAGGAATTTTGATCCGGTCTATGTTTTGGCGGGCGATGTCCGCGTTCGAACAGATGTAGATCACATCGATCCGGCGCGTCTCGTCGCGCGTAAGTTCGTCCCAAAGATGATCGATCGTTTGTGCGATCACGCCGCGCGCCACGAGAGTCTTGCCCAATCCAACTTCGTCCGCGACAAGAAAACGCCGCGTCGGGTCNNGAAAGACATAGTCCACGGTGTTGCGCTGAAAATCCTTCAGCCCTTTGAGAGCGGATCTGGTGTCGGGGCGCGGGATCATTTCGGCGTCTCCTGCCGGGTGGCTTCCCAAATGGGCTCCCATATTTTCTGAAAATCCTCGCTGAGCAGCTCGGAGCTCCCCTCCTGCTTACGGAGAACGTCCAGCAGAGACGAAACACGTTCGAGTTGCGCCGGACTACGGTGAAGCGCGCGCAGCATGGTTTCCAATAAANNCAAGAAGAAAGAGGATGTAACGGAGCAGCTGATCACGGTTCTCGATGAGAGAGCGCACAACGCGATCCTGCCGGTCCACAGGAGCCCCTTGCATGGGAAGATTCATGACGAAGACGGCCGTGCGCTCCTTATCGCCTATCCTTGCGGTGACGGAAAAGGCGATGAGAGGCGTCAGCCCGCGAAACGACAGCCGCGGAAACACCACGGACATGTCCGGGGCCTGACCCACCTCAGCTTGCTGTGTTATCGGCCACGCGCTCATCTTGACATTCGCCTTCGGCCAATGCGGCGCGCGTCCCCACTGAAGCCGGAGTTCGAACAGGTCCGCCTCGTCCGCCGGCGTGACAATCAGCCGGGGCCCCGCCGCGTCTATCGCCCGCTTCACCGTCTGGAGCAGATCATCGAGCTGCTGCGCCGTGGCATCGGCCGGTACCGGCGGCGCATCCACGTCGTAGGGCTTGAGCAGGTCGGCAAAATTCGTTTCGCCTTTCGCCTGCCGGAGAAACTGGTCCACGCCGCATTGGCTCTTTCTGCCGACGAGTTCGACCATGAACTCGACATTGTGCTGCAATGCATGCGCGGTCGCGTTGAATGAGCCGCTGAATACACTGGCATTCCAGCCGCGGTCGATCACGAAAAGCTTCGCGTGCAGACCCTCCAGCACCTCGCTTTTTGCGGGTGGTGCGTCCTCATCGGATTCGTCGGTAAGCTCCGGCGCCAGGAAGCTGACGCTGTCGCAATCCCGCAATGTCTCTTGGGGCAGCTCCTGCAGACACTCAGGACGAGATACCAAATGGGTTTTGCCGGTGTGATCCAGGAAGTCGCGCACGACCGTATTCGAGATGAATGGCGAAACGATCAAAGCCTT
>PLSH01000453.1:5803-9304 GCA_003165095.1 Acidobacteriaceae bacterium | reverse complement strand
ACAGCCGTCTCATAGAAGGCTCTAGTCGTCCAGGCGCAGTCCCAGCCCGACAACATCGCCACCCTCCCACTCCTCACCGCAACCTTCATGCGGCCGGTTCGTCCGGTTGCACGAGGGATCAATGTCAATATCATTCCATAATGGAATGATATTGACTTGGAGCCATTGCCGCTTCATACTCTATTCATGCCACGCACTCGCATGGACGAACTCTATAGGCTTGCCGAAGAGCATGACGGCCTACTCACGTCCAAAGAGGCGCGCGGACTCGGAATACAAGATTCCGTGCTGATTCGGCTGGCACAGCGTGGCCGATTAGAACGAATGAGCCGAGGCGTATACCGGATTGCTCACTACCCGGCAGATCGGCTCGCCCAATACCGCGAGGCGGTTCTGTGGATACAAGCGAGTCAAGGGCCGGAGCGTATTGCGCTGTCCCATGAGACAGCTCTACTGCTTTACGGCATCTCAGATGTAAACCCGCCGCAAGTGCATCTCACCGTTCCGAAATCCGCACGGCTGCGCAGGGAGCACCCAGCATGGATCGTGATTCATCGGGCAGAGCTTACACCGCAGGAGATCGGAGAGCACGAGGGAATGCCTGTTACTACTGTGGAGCGTTCGATCATGGATGTTCTCTCGGAAACTCACAGGACGGAGATCGCCCGGCAGGCCATTACCGACGCACTTCGAGAAGGACTGCTCAACACAACTCAGGCGGGCGATCTTCGGAAGCTCGTCAATCGCGCGGCACGCGGCCCTTCGCTGCCACTGAATGGAAGCAGGGTGAAGGCCTATGAAGCAGTCGGTTGAGCGTCTGGAAATAACGTTGGCGCGAGTCGCCAAAGAACAAGGGTTGGCGCAGGAACGTCTCCGGCGATGGGTTTCCTTTCTGGCGCTCTGCGGAGTGATGGAGCAGGCCGTGAACGAAGGTACGTGGTCCGGCCCCAACTGCCCCGGCGACCGGCGGAAATACCTGGCGAACTCCTCAACCGCATGGACGTAGGACCGTACGGTGTTCGGAGAGTAGTTGCGACGCTGGAGTTCATCCAGCATCATCTGGCGAAGATGGGTCACAGTGAAACCTCCTTGTGACCCACACCCTAAACCGAACTACCGCTCAGGAACACCAACACCGCAGCATCCGCCGCGCCAGCGGCTTAGTTCAAACGCGCTTCTCGTGACGTTCCGTAACCCACACCTTTTGGAACGGCGCGGCTGATCAAATTCGAGCGCCTATCTTCAGCAGATTGCAGAACCTCCAGCGGTCGGCCTCTTGAAACAATCTTGTGCGGGCTATGGAGGTCGACCCGAAGCCGGAGCGCGATGGCGGCATTCTGTTGGTTCATCCGCACATTTGGTGATTCTTTCCAGCGCCGTTGCCTGGGTGTAGATAAGGAGTAGCTCTGGCGCTCTCCGTTCCTGCCTATGGGACGAGGGACGCTGTTACCAGATACTTCTGAAGTCGAACTTGTTTTGCTCCGACCGAGGGACGGCACCATCGAGATGCGCCTGCGGGCCTGTCGCGCGTCAGCGGTCTGTCCGGCGTGCCAGAGCATATCGCGGCGCGTGCATAGCCGGTATGTTCGGGAGCTGGGCGATCTCCCCTGGGAGGGCATCCCGGTCCGTATTTCTTTGCAGGCTCGGAAGTTCTTCTGCGGCGAGTGTGATTGCCGACGGCGCATCTTCACGGAGCGGCTGCCCAACACGGTCCTGCGGTATGCACGGAGGACACGGCGCTCGACCGAAGCGCTGGATTGGATCACGCTGGCTTTGGGCGGCGCGGCGGGATCGCGGCTGGCGCACCGTATGGGGCTGTTGGCCCATGGCTCCACGCTGCTGCGGCAACTGCGGCGGAGATCCAGATCCGCCGCGACATCGCGGGCTCCGCGCGTTCTTGGCATCGACGATTGGGCCTGGCGCAAGGGACATCGCTACGGCACCATTCTGTGCGACCTTGAGTCACGCCGGGTGGTCGATCTTTTGCCCGACCGGGAGAGCGAGACAGTAGCCGCGTGGTTGCGCACGCACACGGGCTTGGCGCTATCACTTCGCACGCGACGCCCAGTTCGGCCAACTGCCAATAAAGAACGTAGCCCGTAGGGCCGGCCTCGTAGCAGGCCTTCAGGTGCTCCGCCGGTCCCAGCTTCTTCACCAGCTTGCATACCGACTCCATCCGGTTGGGAATCGTACCAAGACTTCGTACCTCGCCATCCGGCTCGGCAATGGCGACGGCAATCGTTTCAGCATGGACATCCAAACCCAAAAATCGTACCTTGTTTTTCATGACCGGTTCCTCTCCGCTTGTGGCTCTGAACTGTGCTTCCTTCCAGAATCACAGCCTAACCCACGGTCAGCGCATTGGACCGGTCACTCCATTGTGACTAAACCTACATTCATACTTTGTGTTTCTCGGTGAGCGAAGGGGAAGGTCCGAAGACGGAAGCCTAAGTCCCGTGCGAGAGCGGCAATGACGGTACTGTCGATGCCGCCGCTCAGCAGAAGGGCCGTCCCTCACGACATTTGGCATGCACAGAATCTACTATGTTGTTCCGCACGGCTGCGGCGCTCCCATCGAACGAGAGGTCAGCAGCACCGTCCCATGTCGACTGCGGCGGGCTCGTTCAACGCGCGGCCTGGCTTGCAACTGAAGGCGGAGCGATCCTAAGGTCAGGCGGCTCCGGAGACGTGAGAAGTTCGATGATCGCCACTAGGATCGACTATTTATCTGAATCGTTTAGGACAAACTTTTGCGTTCACATGCCAGTTGGTTTCGAGAGGGCTGATGAGGCCGAAACGGGCGGGGCATTTGTGTCGTTGTTTGTGTCGTAACTGTGTCGTCCCTATCCAGATTCCGGCAACTCGCTCCGTGTCGCTCAGCACCGCTCAGATGAGCGAAAACCCCTGTAAAGACAGGGGCCTAAGCTTATTCTGTGTCGTTTGGTGTTTCTCCGTCTGAGGTCATTCCCCGAATTCGGCCAGAGGGGGTCTGGGAATACAGACACGATCTCTCAGGAGGTGACCAATGCGTTCCTGGCCGAGTTCTCAGGCAAAGAGGAGGGTATCTGGATGATCGGCGCCACAAACCGCCGTGACGTCGTAGATGACGCCATCCTGTCGCGCTTCGGGATGGAACTCCAATTGACCCCGCCCGACGAAAAAAACCGACTGGCGATCCTCAACCAGGAGCTGGCGGAGGCTGGATACAAGGGTACGATCCCCGCCAATGCTTCGAACTTGATGCAGGGCATGTCTGGCCGCGATATTTCGATGCTGGCACAACGGTTGGCCGGCAAAGAAGAGGGATCGGGAAATTTCGTTTCAGTTGTTCGGCAGATTAGGGGCGCGTCCAACCCAGTTGTCGATGCTCGCGCCACGTGGGCCAGCCTCATGGTGAGCGCCGACACGCGATCGCGACTCGAGACCACCTGCGCCATATTGAAAGACGCAGAAGGCTGGGGCGCCCGGGGCGTGCACATCCCGACAGGCATTCTTCTGGAG
>PLSH01000453.1:154-5731 GCA_003165095.1 Acidobacteriaceae bacterium | reverse complement strand
GCGGTAATGACGTCCTGGTCCAGGAGATTATTAGCCAAATGCTTCAGGAGATGGATGGGATCGTCGATCAGCACCGGCAGGTGTTTGTTCTCGCAGCAACCAACTTACCGGAAAACATTGACGCCTCCATACTGAGCCGCTTTACGGAGCGACTGACAGTTCCCCTCCCTGACCTGGAGTCTCGCGTGCGAATGCTCAAGGTTTTGTTCGTCCAAGCGAGGATCGACTCCCTGTTCTCCGGCGACTATCCGCTGCTGGGTGAGCTGTCGTCAGGTATCTCACTCCGCGATATTCGCAATTGGCTGGCTCTCGCACAGCGTCAGGCCGTATCGAGGGCCGTATGAAACGGCGGAAGTGCCGCGTACAGTATGGTTCGCGAGGACCTACTGTACGCTGCTCCACTTGTTTTGGTAATTGCGTAGTCGCGCAATATGCCAAATTGAGGGTCTTTCTTTGCCGTGAGGTGTTGGTTCAAGTAAAACGCTGTTCTCGCGGCGGAGCTCAATCATGTATTTCTTGGTGCGCATTGCCCCCGGCCGTGCTCGCTAGAGTGATGGCTACAGGTGGGAGGAGGGAAACTGGCAAATGTACACGTTTGTGGACTATACTCTAGTACAGTGTAGTCTGCTGGACTGTACGTTACTAGAGAGTAGCCTTGTGTTGTCGAGTTGACTAAGCTATTGTCATGTAAAGTAAACCTATGCTATTGTCTTGTATAGCAGAGTAACCGTGGAGCGGACTATGCTTTTGTCCGCACCACTTGGAGTACAGTCCATGTTTAGTTTTGTGGACTATAGATACAGGCCACTTAGAGTGGACTAGTATACATGGATGTTATATTGTCGAACCAATTGCGCTGAACCCTAAAAGATAAGGAGCTAAAAGTGCCGGTCATCGTTGCAGCAAACACAAAAGGGGGAAGCGGGAAGTCGACGAGTTCTCTCATACTTGGGACCGCGCTCGCACGAAAGGGAGCGACCGTGAGGATCATCGACGCCGATCCGCAAGGCACCATCAACAGTTGGAGCAAGGGCGACAGTAAGTATCGAGACATTGTCGTCACCCCGACCGCAGGTGAGGACCTTACCGATCTGATCGACAGGCTCGCTGCAGAACACCAGTTCGTGATCATCGACGTCCAGGGGTCGGCCAACCAAGAACTCGCAGCTGCGATGTCCCGCGCGGATCTTGTCATCATCCCGATGCACGGCAAGACGGCTGATGCTGAAGTTGCTACCAATGCGATTGCGCTCCTGCGAAAACAAGAGAAGCTCTTCCAGAGGCGGATAGATCACGGAATCTTGTTCATGGCCACCGCTGTCTGGGTAAAGACCCGCGAAGAGAAGGAGATCCGAAAGGACATAGAGGCTCGCAATATCCCATGTTTTCAGACCGATCTGAACGAGCGCACCGCGTTCTCGCACATCATTCGCTTCAAACTGGCAGTAGACGAACTCACCGAGAAAGAGACAAATGGGTTGGAAGCCGCTCTCGAAAACGCGGATTCCTTCGCTAACGAGGTGATCCACATACTTCGCAAACGTAAAGAGGAGGCCGCTTGATGAGTAGCACACCGACGAAGGTCAGCCCGTTCGCTAATATCGGAGGCACGCTCGAGGATTTTACGCCACGACCCGCTGCGACGGCACCACCAGAAGCTCCTGGTGCTCCTGAAGCTCCTCGCTCCACTGTAAGGCCTGGGGAGAGGGAGAAGCTGGCCAAGCTAGCAACAGACTCCGGTTTCAAGATCAACAACTTCAGAGAGGAGCCGCTACCGGCAAGGATCGCAACCGACACAAAGGAAACGTTTCTGAAGACCGTACGTATCCATGTATCTGATTGGAATAGATTTCAGTCATGGTGCCATGAGAACAAGTACTCGCACAAGAGGGGTTTCGAGGTTCTCACGCAGCCGCTGCCGAGGCCGAGGCCGAAGATCTAAAAGAAACCGTCGAAGTGATGCTGTAGCAAAAGGGGCTATCCCGAGGGGCTCATCGAGATAATGAAACGAGCTGGTATTCCCACAAAGTAAAGACCAGCAGCCTGTGGCCCACGGCATCAGATGGAGGTTTAGTACCCCGCGCGAAGGCCCGCAGGGCTTGCCGGGGTACTGGGGCGTCCAAAATCAACATCGACGGCGTGTAGGCCCGCCCGCAGCTCAATCAGCCCACCCCTGGAGAAAGTATTGACCTCTAAAACAGGCTGAATTGCGTCTGCCCCAACACCCATTCTTCGAGGGAAGGGAAGCCAATCTCATCCCGTATTTCCTTCTTTATCAATTGGAGAGCTATCTGCTGCCTTTGTTCTAATGTCACGCGCTTAAAAATCTCGTCGCTCTTGCCATGTTCCAAAATGATTTCTTGAACCTTGGCCCGTAGCTCGGATGGGGTAAATCGCTTTGCAAATTCCTCCTCCAGTCTTGCGTCTTTCGATTCTGCGTAGGCGATGCGGAGCTCCGCATCGCGTTGGCGCAACTCGTCCGCCGCCTTTGCCTTGTTTTGAACTTCCTTTCGGAGCCTAGTCGTGACAAAGCTCACCGGGATCGGCAAGTTGTTTTCAAGCGAAAAGATAATCAGCCCTGCGGGGTTCTGTACCCGGCTAGCCTTGCCTTTGATCTGGCTGCTTTGATAGTCGACAATATCCAGAACCCTCTCAGGCCCGTAGGTCTGCACCAATGTTTTGGCACGATCAGGCAGAACACCCTGATCGTTTAGATCCTTCATCGCAGCCACCTCAGATTCATTCAAGGCGCGTTCGTCGTCTATGTTTGCGGCCAAGGGTCGCCTGTTGCCACTGTTTTTGTTGATGAAATTCATCAACCCCGACCCGGCCTCGAGCCTGATTTTGTATCCCTTTTTCATCACCCTTGAGTGGATGTCCCATTTCGACAGGTACTTGATAGAAACCAATTCGTCGAGCGCCAGGCCCAACGTCTGCTTGATTTTGGAAACATGCAGATAGGCTTTGACGCCCAATTCGCAACACAGGTCCTCGTAGTCCTTCTCTATCGGTTTACCTCCGCTGGCCTGAAAGACTACATGCAGGAAGCCAAAGACCCCTTTAGATATGGGTCGTTTTAGGAGTTTATAAGCGTTGAAATCCTCCGCCATAACAAAGCGTTGATTGAGGTTGTCGATGAACCATGGAGCTAGTTCAACCTCGTAGCCTTCTTCGCGGTTCTCGTCCTTCATATCGCTCAAACCCGAGCGCCGAAAATTATTGAACACATGAAAAGTATCGTCAGAATATTTTTTCTTCGAGGCTAAATAGACTATCTGAGTGGACATGATGCTGGTATCGACCATTCGCTGGCCCCAGCGGAATATCTCGGCATAGATGTCTCCGGTACGAGCGACGCCCAACTCTTGAATCATTCGATAACCACTGAAGTGAACAGGATTAGAGATGGTTCCGCCGAGAGTTCGATCTTCGTTTATGATTTTGAGAAACGCCATGAACTTGTCGCGATCGGCCGTTGTAGGGAGTCCGTATTCGGATCCGCGAAACTCGGCTACGACAGTGACAACGTGGCCGTCGCGCATTACATCTTTCTTGATCCTTCGCGTCTGCTGGAATTCGTTGGTAGCGGAGAAAAAGTGCAGGAGATTTTTCTCGTATCGAATGAGATCAACAACAACAGACGTGGGTAAGAGTGAAGGAGAAGCCGGGAGCTTGTTTCGTCGAGCCATAGAATCTCCTGTTTGTTTGAATGCTCATTAAGAGATTACAACAACTACAAAGACCAGTTAAAACCATAGACTTCCCGTAAGACACATAAAACAAGGTGGATAGAGGCACTTTTTTTACACGCACCCTCTCGCATCGTTACACGGAACATCTCTATTTCTTACACGGAACCTCGCTAGGCGCCTTACACGGAACCTCTCGCATTTTTACACGGAACCTCTCGGATTTTACACGCCCCCTCTCGGATTTTTACACGCAGACTCTCTACTGTTCTGCCATTCCCTGGGTTCGCACCTCCAGACTGCCAATTTTGGGATTCTCGACGAGCGAACGGTTGGACTTTTCACGGACTGAGGATGAGTTCTGCGGCCTCGGGGCTCAGGACGAGAGGGAGCGTTCACCTCGGGGGCCCAAGCGAACGTAAATCGCGGATAATACCACCTAGTAGAGAGGTTCCGTGTAAATGGGCTGCCAAGTCCCTGATAAGACACAGGAAGGGGGCAGGGCAATGCGCTCACTATGGCAGATCTGACGCCGATTAGAGAGGTTGCGTGTAAAACGGAGCGACAAATGGCACGGAATCAGCACGTTGATCGCAATCGTTAGCTGGAAGTATTACGGTTATGGACCGACCGCCGCCGCTAATGAGCTGATTAGAGAGGCTACGTGTAAAAAACGGCACTAACTATCTTATTTTAGGATACATAGGCTAGTGCGCTCACCGGCCGATTAGAGAGGTTCCGTGTAAAAAAGACGAAACGACAGGGCAAAAGAAAGGCGGAGCGAGGCACGCACTAGAGAGGTTCCGTGTAAAAGACACAAGGAGGCAGCAAACTCTCAAACTCGGAATAGGAATCAGAGCACATCAGAACCAGACCTTGATGATAGAGAGGTTGCGTGTAAAAAAACGGTGCAACCATAGCCTTATCATCACTTTATTCCAGTTTTACGGAATCAGCCTGGTCACAATTTACGGTTCTGCAAATAGAGAGGTTCTGTGTAAAAGCCTGACGTGTTTCTCGGGTATCACGGCTTGGGTACACGCGGCCTCCCCGGCAACCATCACCGGGTTTCAATTTTGATAGAGAGGTTGCGTGTAAAGGGGAAGCGGAGGGCTATTTAGTCAATCGGTATGCTCCTCTACCGACCGAACGAGACATACTCCCCGCGTTCCGCACCGGTCCGTGTAGTTAACGTCGATATCGGTAGCCTCACAAATTAATTTGAATCAATGCTTTAGCGTGTTGCTGCGCCGCTCACCACGATACGTTATGGGTGTACATCCGCAACTCCCCTTTCCCGGGGAGTGCGTAACCCGCCAAACCTAACAGCCCGTGGTTATAGCTAAATTCCAGATGAGGCGATCTTGCGGTTTTCCGAAGCGATTGGTGCCGGCAAGGGTGTCACGATCCGCAGTTGATTGGAAATCTCCACACTAACAAAAACGATAAAGCCATATTTATAAAGCAGTTAGACTAGAAAACTTCCAACCAACTACGGGCGAGGTCTTCCAACCGACTGCGGAGTTGGTGCTTCCAACCAACTGCGGGAGTGATGAAGTCCAGAAAAAGACATGTAGCGAAAAAGTGAATATCCGCAGTTGTCTGGAAATAGGGCTACCCATAACGCCGCTAAAACCGCTTTGTTTCAGCGAGTTACGGCATAGATTTCCAGCCGACTGCGGCGATGAATTTCCAGCTGACTGCGGGCAACTCACTTCCACGCACCTGCGGAGTTAACAAGGCCAGGAGCCGAAAACTTATCGACTGGGCTTTGCTAGCGATGTGGGTGGAGTGATTTGTCTGCGATGGACTAAGGATTTTTGGGTTTGAGGTGTAACCGAACAGCAAACTGAATGTAAGCTATTCACTTTGGTGAACAATGCGAAGT
>PLSH01000453.1:0-124 GCA_003165095.1 Acidobacteriaceae bacterium | reverse complement strand
CGGCCCACCGTGAGGGGCTATCTGTTCGAAACATCGCTCGCCAGGTTGGGCTAGGTTCCACCCGTGTGCATCAACTTGTTACCAGTCCGCAGGCGGATTTTGCTGGCTGCAATGTTATGCCGCC
>PLSH01000082.1 GCA_003165095.1 Acidobacteriaceae bacterium | reverse complement strand
AGCTTATTGGCCGCTTATCTCCGCCTTTCCATTAAGCGAGGGTCTCCTCGCGTAGCTGCGGTCCGTTAACGGTCAACTAGGAAACCGACCGGCTACCGGATTCTCTTCGACCTGCGATCAAGCGCCTCTACCGCAGCCCCTCCGTCGCAATCGGCAGCCCAGTCTCCGGCGACTGATCCGGCTCCGCCTCCACATTCGGCGCAACAGCCGCACCGGCAAACGATGCCGGCGTCACCGTCACGTTCCATCCATCGAAGACCACCAGCGCGTCCTCGCCGTTGAAGTCGCTCAACGCGGCTTCAATCGTGACTGTCTTCGTCTCATTGGGAACCAGCGAGACGTAATTGTCGCTGTAAAACACAGGCAGCACGCGCTCGCCCGATTTCCGCCGCAGTTGCAAATGCGCCATCAGCGCAATGTTAGCCGTTGGATTGTGCAACGTCACCGTCAGCACCCGCTTGCCGTCCGCGTCCGTGTGCTCCACTTGCGCCGTCAGAGCGACCGTCGGCAATTGATTCAGCGCCGTCAGGTCGTCCTGATGGTCGGGCTGCGCGCGCCAATACAGATTGCTCGACAGCAGCTTGCCGCTCGCGTCATGCAATTCCAGTTGGATGAAGTGCACGGTGGAGACAGTGGCTGGAAAATCGACCAGGCCGAGGTTGGTGGCCGCTTCGGGCGCAGCCGTCACCTTGGTTTCGTGCCGTGAAGCTACGCTTCCGTCGAGGTTATAGACGGCCACCGTCGCCGTTGCATCGGTCACCGGCTGCGGGAAATTGTTGATGATCTGCACGTCGCCATCGGCTTCGTTGAACTGGATGTGCACCAGCTCCGACGCGTGCATCACGCCAAAAAACGACGACATGGGCTCGAAGTCGTAGTGATAAATCTGCCACACGAAACTTGGCTGCGCCGGGTCGCTCATCCACGTGATGATCGCGGTGGTGGGATGAAAGAGCTGCGCGTTGCGCCCCTCGTACATGGCGCGGAAAGCCTCATAGTTGGCCATCTGCGCCTTGCGCGCAAAATCCGCCAGGTTGCGGATCGTGCCGTAACGCGCCTCCATCTGGCCGCGGTAATTTTGCGCTCCGGAGTTGCCGCGCGCAAAATCGTGCTCCGCCCAATCGTCGTTGATCGTCTCCCAATCCTTCTTCGGCATCATGCCCTNNGTAAAACTCGCGCGGCGTGCGCCAAAAGTAGGGTCCATGCGAACGCACGCCGGCGCCATCCGTCGAACTCGGCTGATAGCGCCGCGTCGGCTCTAGTTCGGCCAGGATCTTGCGCAGGGCCGCGTCGATCTCCGGCGGCGGATAGCCTTCGTTGCGCGCGCACCATAGCACAATCGAAGGATGATTGCGGTAACGCAGAATCTTGTCGCGGACGTTGGCGATATACGTGGCGAGATCGGTGGGATCGGGGCCGTCGCCGGGGTTAGGTTGGAAAAATTCATCCCACACCATGATTCCGTACTTGTCGCAGAGCTCGTAGAGATCCTCGCTTGTGCTCTGTCCCACCCAGTTGCGGATCAGGTTCAGGTTGGCCAGTTTGTGCAAGCGGATCAGGACCTCCAGGCGCTCGCGTGGAATCCGCTTCATCGCCTCGTCCAGCCCCCAGTCGCCGCCGCGAATGAAAACCGGAACGCCGTTCACAGAGATGGTTAGCGTGTCGGTGCCCGGAACTGCGTAGCTGATCTTGCGAATGCCGAAGTCCAGGTCCTGCGCGTCGGAAGCCTTGCGGCCGATCTTGAAGTCCAGATGCAGATGATAGAGATTCTGCGCGCCGTATCCGTTCGGCCACCACAGCCGGGGATTCAGAATGTGCAGCGCAGGCGTGTTCTTCGCATCGAAGCTCACCTTCTGATTGCTGTGCGGAGCAAGCTCCACTTCCTGCTGGAACGTGATGTTCTCAATGGCTCCTTCCACCACGCCTTTCTGCGGCTGGTCGCTCACGTTCTCCACCGTCGCCTGCACCGACACATCGGAAGAGTCGGTCCTGGGCAANNTCCCAGCCCAGCGTGCATAGAAATGTGGGACCGTCGATGGCGCTGATACCGCCGTTCGGGCCAATTCCGGCGCGCGCCGTGTGCTCATGCGGAACTCCGGGATTCGGCTGCGGCGTGATCAGCACCGCGACCACAGCCGTCTTTCCCGGTTCTGCCAGCTTCGTAATGTCGAATTTGCCGCGGATGAATGCACCGCGGATCGTGCCCACCTGGGTCCCGTTCACCCACACCGCCGCCGAGTAGTTGATGCCGTCGAAGTTGAGCCAGACCTGCTGGCGCCTATACGATTTCGGCACCTCGACCGTGGTTCTGTACCAGTAAGAGCTGTGCACCAGGCTCTCCGGAATCGTTTCCGGCCGGTTGTTTTCGCCGTACAGCGGCTCCGGGTAAACATGATTGTTCACCAGCGTGGTTAGAACCGTGCCGGGAACCGTGGCCGCGTACCAGCCGGCGGCGCTGAATCCCGCTGAAGAGACTTCAGCCCCCGTTTGCGGCGCTTTGGCCACATCCTGCAACTGCCAGCCCGAGTTGACAACCAGGGGCGGCGGAGGAGCCGCATTCGGCGCGCCGTAAACAGGCGCCGTGACGGCAAATGCTGATAGCGTTACCAGGACAACGAGACACAAACGGCCGTTTTGAGTTTTCAATGCAATCGCACCCAGGCTTTCTTGAGAGGTCTTCGCGGCTTCGTGCGCCGGTCACAGGGATTATAGTTGCTCTGAAGGGCGCATTGAATCGCAGCCTGCCCTTTTGACAAGGATTCGATGGAATTCAAGCGCTCATCCGGAGTTCTTCTTCATATTAGCTCGCTGGCATCGTATGGAGGGATCGGCGATCTTGGTCCCGCCGCCCACGAGTTTCTGGCCTTTCTCGCCGCCGCCGGGCAGCACCTCTGGCAGGTTTTGCCATTGTGCCCCACCGGCTACGGCAACTCGCCCTACGCGGGTTCCTCGGCATTTGCCGGAAATCCTTATCTCATCAGCCTCGAATTCCTCTCCGATTGGGGCTGGATCGACGGCAGCCGCATCGCCGGACTCGCCGGCCGTTCTGGCACAATTGACTTCCAGGAGGTCGAAGAGCGAAAGCTCCCTCTGCTGTACGAGGCCGCCGGCAATTTCCTCGACCGCGGCCCGCACGATCCCGCACTCGCCCAACAGTGGCAGCAGTTCGAACGATTTTGCCGCGCGGAATCTCTCTGGCTCGCCGACTACGTGCTCTACGCCGAGTTGCGCCGCCGGCTTGACACCGGCGCGTGGACCGAGTGGCCCGAGCCCCTGCGCCGCCGCGATCCGCAAGCCTTGGCCGAAGTTGCCGCCAACCGCGCTCGCGCCCTGGCCCAGGAACAGGCGCTCCAGTTTGCCTTTTCGCGGCAGTGGAATCATCTCCGAGAAGCCGCTGCCCGCAGCGCCATACGCATCCTCGGCGACGTGGCCATCTTCGTAAACATGGATTCAGCCGACGTCTGGGTTCACCCCGAGCTCTTCGAACTCGACGAGGACCTTAAGCCGGTGCGCGTGGCCGGCGTTCCCCCCGACTACTTTTCCGAAACCGGGCAGCGCTGGGGCAATCCGCTCTATCGCTGGCAGGTGCTCGCCGAACGCGGCTTCGGCTGGTGGATTGACCGCATCCGCCGCGCAGTCCAGCTCTACGACATCGTCCGCCTCGACCATTTCCGTGGCTTCGAGGCCTATTGGGCGATTCCGGCCGACGAAGAAACGGCGGTAAACGGCGCGTGGATCAAGGCGCCGGGCCTCGCGCTCTTCCGCGCCCTCGAGTCCGCGCTCGGGCCGCTCCCGCTGGTAGCCGAGGACCTGGGCCTGATCACTCCGGAAGTGGACGCCTTGCGTCTCGAGCTGGGAATGCCGGGCATGAAAGTGTTGCAGTTCGGCTTCAACGGCAAGGGCGCGCACACGCACCTTCCCCATCGCTTCGAGCCTGCGACGGTGGCTTACACGGGCACCCACGACAACGACACCACCCAGGGCTGGTGGAAGACCGCCGGCAAGATCGAGCGCGCCGCCGTAAAAGCCTACGTAGGTTCCGTTGGCGAACGCCCGGTCTGGCCGCTGATCCGCGCCGCGGAAGCCAGCGTGGCGCAAATCGCAATCGTTCCCGCGCAGGACCTGCTCGAGCTCGGCTCCGAGGCGCGTATGAATACCCCCGCCGTTCCCGCCGGCAACTGGAGCTGGCGCGCGCCGGAAAACTGCTGGACGCCGGAACTGGCCGCGCGCCTCGCCGCCCTCGCTGATGTCACCGATCGCGGCAACGACCCGCTGGGGCGCGTAATCGAGGATGCAGTTTAACTTCTTGGCAATTGGGGTACTGCTTCAATGGAAATCGTGCGAGCGCACCTGCGCGCTGGTGATGTTGAGCCGCGCAATGCGGCGCGCCTTCACGTGAATCACCCCGTCCTGGTTCTGCAGCGGGCCTTCAATCAGCAGAAAGCGGCTGCGCGTAACGGCCGTGCGGTCGCGCTCGAAGATATCCGGCGTGAGAATGATGTTGGCGATCCCGGTTTCATCTTCCAGCGACAGGAAGACAAAACCCTTGGCCGTGCCGGGNNAGAATGCCCTGGCTGCGCAGCGCGGCGCGGTGATAGGCCATGGGATGAGGGCCGGTGGTCAGGCCGGTTCCAGCATAATCGGCGGCTAGCCGTTCGTCGGTGGTCATCTTTTTTAGCGGCATGGGCGCGCCGGCTTCGCTGCGCGCGTTTCCTGCCCCGCGCAGCAACCCGCCAACCGGCCGGCCCGCCTGCTCCACCTGCCACAGCGCATCGCGCCTGTGTTCCACGCGCCCCAGCGAGTTCAGCGCCCCGATCGCGGCCAGCGCGACCAGTTCCTTGCGGTTCAGCTCCGGCACGCGCAGCGCAAAGTCATCGACCGAGGCGAAGGCTCCATCGCGGCTGCGCGCCGCCAGCAGCGCTTCCGCCGAGGATTGCCGCAAACCTTTGGCATAATTCAGGCCGATGCGCAGCGCCGGCGAACCATCGGTTTCCTGCTCCAGCGCGCACAGCCACTCCGCGTGCTGCACGTCGACCGGGCGCACCCGCAATCCGTGGCGCTGCGCATCCTTCACCAGCACCGCCGGCGAGTAGAAGCCCATCGGCTGATTGTTGAGCAGGCCGCAGGTGAAGGCGGCAAGATAGTGCACCTTCAGGTACGCTGACGCGTAGGCAATCAGCGCAAAACTGGCTGCGTGCGACTCCGGAAATCCATACATGGCAAATGAAGAAATGCCCTGCACGATATTGTCCTGCGCTTCAGGGCCGATGCCGTTGCGCGTCATGCCCGCGCGCAAGCGGCCTTCGAGATCTTTCATGCGCTGCATCGAGCGCCGCATTCCTACCGCGCGGCGCAACTCCTCGGCTTCCGCGCCCGTAAAGTTTGCTACGGTCATTGCCATGCGCAGCAACTGCTCCTGAAACAGCGGCACGCCAAGGGTGCGCTTCAGTACCGGCTCCAGCGAGGGATGCGGATAAGTCACTTCCTCCCTGCCCTGCCTGCGGCGCATATACGGGTGCATCATCTTGCCTACAATCGGCCCAGGGCGAATGATTGCGACCTGCACCACCAGGTCGTAAAAGCGCGTGGGCGCGTTGTGCGGAATAGAAGCCATCTGCGCGCGGCTCTCCACNNGCCGCCATCATCCCCAGACCCAGCAAATCCACTTTGATCAGCCCCAGGTCCGCACAGTCCTCTTTGTCCCACTGCACCACCGTACGGCCGGGCATTGACGCGCGCTCGATCGGCACCACGCGATTGAGCAGCCCGGCGCAGATCACCATGCCACCCGAGTGCTGNNGCTGGCCGAGATGGCGCGGCAGGTCCTGCATGCGCAGGCAAAGGTCGAGATAGCGCGCGATGCGTGGATGGCGCGCATCGAAGCCTGCCTGCGCAAAGTGCTTCTCCATGGTGTCGTTTTCGCCGCGCCATTCCCAGTGCCCCATCAGGCTCGACAGCCGCACCGACTGCTCCGCATCGAAACCCAGCGCCTTGCCCACCTCGCGCGCCGCCGAGCGACCGCGATAAGTAATCACGTTGGCGGTCATCGCCGCGCCCAGCGAGCCGTAGCGTTCGTACACATATTGGATAACCTGTTCGCGCTGCTCTCCGGAGGCAAGATCGAGGTCGATATCCGGCCACTCGCCGCGGTTCTCGCTTAGAAATCGCTCGAAGAGCAGCTCCATGCCCACCGGATCGACAGCCGTGATTTCAAGCGCGTAGCAAACCGCGGAATTGGCCGCCGAGCCGCGTCCCTGCACCAGAAAACCGCGCCATTGGCAATAGCGGATGATGTCCCACACGATGAGGAAGTAGCCCGCAAAGCCGAGCTTCGCAATCAGCGCAAGCTCGTGTCTGACCTGCGCTCGCGCCTTGTCCAGCAGCCCGCGCCGCGCAGGCGCGCCATAGCGTTTGCGCACGCCCTCTTCGACGCGCTTTTCAAGAAAGCTGTCCATGGTTTCACCGTCGGGAACCGGATAATGCGGAAACTCATAGCCCAGGTGATCGAGCGTGAATTCCAGCCTTTCGCTCACGATGCGCGTGTTGGCTATAGCTTCGGGAATGTCGCGGAAGAGCGCCGTCATCTCGCGCGCGGAACGCAGGTGCCGCGCGGAATTTGCGGTAAGCAGGCGGCCCGCGCTGTCGAGCGTGACGCCATGGCAAATGCTCGTGAACACGTCCAGCAGCTCGCGGTCCCTCTCTCGCGCGTAGCGAACTCCATTGGCCGCGATCACCGGCAAACCCAGGCTGGCTGCAGCGTCAAGCAGCGATTGGTTACGGCATTCTTCCTCGCGCTCCTGGTGGCGCTGGAGTTCGATATACAAATTGCCGCGGCTATAAATCGATGCCAGGCGCCCGGCAACTTTGCGCGCCTCATTCTCGCCGCCGCGTGCCAGCGCCGCGGCCAGCGGTCCTTCATCGCCTCCGCTCAGGCAGATCAAACCGGCAGAGAATTCTTCCAGATCTTCAAGCGTCGCGGCACCTTCAGCCTTGATCATCTCGCGCATCTTGAAGCGCGTGATGAGCTGCGAAAGATTCTGATATCCAACCTGCGATGCCGCCAGCAGCAGCACCCGGGGCGGTTCCTGCGGGCACTCGTGCGGCAGCCACGCCGGCGGCACAAGCCGGCTCCCGAAGGACGCGACGGCAATCTCCGCGCCGATGTGCGCCTTGATGCCGCTGCGCGCGCCCGCGGTGTGGAAGCGCGCCACGCCGTACAGGCCGTTCCTGTCCGCCAGCGCCATCGCCGGCATGTTCAGTTCGGCGGCGCGTTCCATCAGCGCCTCCGGTTGCGAGGCCCCGGCGAGAAAGCTGAAGGCGCTGCCCGCGTGCAGCTCGATATATTCGCTGTCGCCGATTGTCGCCAGGGATTTCGGCCTGATGCAAACATCCGGCGCCGGCGGCCGATGCTCATCGTCCGGATGGCACACCGGTGTTCCCGGCGAGCGCGCGTTAGGAACATACAAGATGCCGTCAATCATAAAAAGCCTCCAGCCGCCACGCATTCCGCATCCGGTCGCAGGTCAGCAGGCACGCAACAGATGCGCCGTCGCTGCTGGTGGCCAGCACGTCCCACTCTTCATCGTTCCATCCATCGCCGGCCCACCAGCAACCGCTGCTGCGCCACGGTCCGTAAGCAGCCGTGATTTCAAAGCTGCCGTTTTGATCGCTGAACGACACCGGCCGGGTGCACCAGGTCTCGATTGTGAGACCTGGGATAGCACGTACCCGCACCGGCCTCGGCGGCCGCACCCTCCGCAGAGCTATCCGCGCAGGCTCGGCTTCGGGCGCGGACGGCTTGCCCGCCATCCCAAAACCCTCCATGCGAAAACTGCCCGCGCGATGCGTGTCTTCAAGCACCGGCGAGCCCACGCGATCCTCGCCAACCATGGCCTTCAGCCGCGCCAGGGTTACGTCAAGCCGCGAAGGCTCGGGCGTCTGCGGCGCAAACAGCCCCAGCTGCACCTGGCTCGACTGCCCGGCCTCGGCAGCAAGCGTGAGCGCAACAACCGCCGCCTGAGGCGGATGCGCCGCAATCTCCAGTTGCAACAGCTTGAGCAGAAACTTGCGGTCGGTAGTGGGCACGGCCGGGCGCAGCACGCGCCGATGCACGCGCTCTGCTTCCATCTTCATGTCCACAGTCAACACCGCCAGCGACAGCGCCCGCGCCGCCGCGCGCGCAACCAGGCAGTCGATCATCCGCGCGCCGATAAAGAGCAGCGAGTCCATCTGCTCCACCGGCGTCTCGAACTCGCAGAACTCGCGCAACAAAAGCGCGGGCTCGATGGGCTGAAATGCATGTGCCGCCGCGCCCTGCGCCAGCAGCCACCAAACGCGAGCCTCTGCGCCCAGCCGCGACACCAGCTCGTCCTCCGGCGCGCCGGCCAGCTCGCCCAGCGTGCGCATGCCCCACAACGCAAATGTTTCCTGGTGTTCCTGGGCCAATTCAAGAGCCGCGACCGGCAGCTTTTCGAGCGCTCTCGCCTCTCCGCCCTCTGGAATCACCGTAATCCCGCGCGTCGCTGCCGCCTTCATTCGCGCCGCGTGATAGTTTGTGCTCACCGCAATCGAAGCGCGAAAACCTGCAGCCGCGAGCGCCGCGCGCAACCGCCCCGCCAATCGTTCCGAAGGCCCGAAAAGCCGCTCTGTACCCGCAATATCCAGCAGCAAAGCGCATGCGGTTCCCGCGCTTGCTTCTTCAATGCGCGGAGAAAAATGCGCCGCGCACTCCAAAAACACCTCGCGCGCCGCCGTCTCGCTTTCGGCGGAGCGCAGCAGCAGCGTCAACCCCTCCATGCTCTCGGCTTCGAGACGCGTCATGCCCAGAGCCACGCCGCGCAGCCGCGCATGACGGTTCAGCGCGCACACTGCTTCCTGCGGAGCGCGGCCTTCAAGCACCGCCACCGGTCCTGATTTCAGATCCGCGCGCAGGCGCAGCAACGCCTGCGCCGGAAACTCCGCCGCATATGCGCAGGCATACAACTCGCGGCTCATGCGCGCTTCTCCGCATCCCACGCCGCGCCCGCGGCCCATGCAGATGCAGGCGGCTTGCGCGCGCCGATTTCGACCGGCGCGAACCGTTCCCTCCGGCGCCGCACTTCAAACGAAAAACCGTTCAGCGCCGTATCGCCCGCGGTCCTCGCGTGTAGCGGCGCACACTTGAGCACCATTGCCGCGCTCGACTGCGCGTATGCAGCCCGGCCCAGCACCACCAGGCTGCACCGCGTGCGGTCCGCGGCCTGCCGGAACCGGAACCACGTCGCCAGCGGGATGCGGTTTGCCTGCTCGCGCGCCGTCGAGCCGAGGTCAAACACGATGGCCGCGAATCCCCCCGCCTGCAGCAGCAGATCGGTCGCCCGCAAGGCCTGGTCGAGCCTGGTCAACATCCTGGCCTGCCCCGTGGCAGCCTTTGCGAATGCACGTGCCTGCCCGGCTGCATCCCGGCACCGCACCCAGAGCAGTTGCCGCAAAACCACGCCATTCGCCGCCGCCGACTCCGGATCGAACGCATCGCTCACATCCACCCACGCGCAGCTCCGCCCCTCCGCGGTCCGGCGCGCCACAAAAGCCAGCGCCAAGCTCGTCCGTCCCGACGAATCCGGCCCCGTCACCTCGCTGATCGCGCCCACCGGCAAGCCGCCTTCCAGGTGTGCGTCCACTTCGGCAATCCCTGTTCCGGCAACCTCGCGGATGGTGCGCGGCACAGGCGTCAGCGCCGCCGGAAAGCTGCGTTCGAGGGAGCGTTCGATCTCCAGGCGAAGGGCGGTAGCGGTGGGCATCGGGAAGACCTATATTCGCTTTTTCTTCGCCTATAGGTTCGCTCCAATTGCTCCTTTTGTCAAAGCCGCGCCCTGCTATAAAACTGAAATCCAGACCCAGCTCTCCGGAAAATCGAGCCATTTTACTGAAAATACATGTACTTCTCCCTACCCTCAGCGCCCACCCGGAAGGCAGCGCGACTGGCCCGCATAGACAACAAAGCGGCGTCCGCGCAGAAACCCCACCAGCGTGAGATTCAGTTCCCTGGCCAGCTTTACCGCCAGGCTCGAAGGCGCCGACACCGAAGCCACCACCGGAATGCCGGCTGCCAGTGCTTTTTGCATGATCTCGAAGCCGCCGCGCCCGCTCACCATCAGCACATGCGTCCTCAACGGAAGCAGCCCTTCAAGCAGCGCCCATCCCACAATCTTGTCTACAGCATTGTGCCGCCCAATGTCCTCACGAACTGCCAGCAGTTCCCCGGCCGCGTTAAACAGCCCCGCCGCGTGCAATCCCCCCGTTCGTCCAAAGACCTGCTGCCCGGCGCGCAGTTGCTCCGGCAGTCCGCACAACATCTCCGCATCGATCCTGAAGGCCGCATTCGGAGCGCGCAAGCCGCGCACGCGCACCGCTTCAATGGATGCTTTGCCGCAGATGCCGCAACTTGATGCCGCGAAAAAGTTCCGCTGCAGGCTTTCGTGTTCAAATGCGCCGTCCCGCACTTCCACGTCGACCACGTTGTTCTTCGCGCCGGCGCCCGCGCCAGCTTGCCGGATCTCCACGATCTGATCGCGCGCATCCACCAGCCCCTCGGTCCACAGAAACCCGGCAGCCAACTCCCGGTCGTGTCCCGGAGTCTGCATGGTCACCGTCAGCGGCCGGCCTCCGATGCGTATCTCGAGCGGCTCCTCCGCAGCCAGAGAATCCTCCACGGAACGCACCTCGCCGTTATACCACTCCGTCACCTGCGTCGGTTCAACGCTCCTCTGCTCTGCGCGCACGCTTCCCGTCCTCAATCTCAGCCTATACTCGGGTCGCGAAGAGCGCACCCTTCTCTGCCCCGGCCGCGCGCCGGCCTCCCTTTGCTCTTCAATCCAACCGGCTTCGGAGCGGCTCTCAAGGCTCTCAAGAATGCCGGAATCCGGCCGATATGCAAGATTAAGCCCATGCCTTGAGGAGACCAGCGATGTTCAAGCTTGACGACCGGTTGTTGATTGATTATCTCGACGAGTCCCGTGACGCTTTGTCCACCGTGGAATCGGACCTCCTCACCCTCGAACAGCAGGGTGAGGCCTTCGATGAAGACCGGCTCAATGGTGCTTTTCGGGCCATTCATACGCTCAAGGGAGGCTCAGGCTTCTTCAATCTGGTGAAGATCGGCGACCTGGCGCATCAGGCCGAAAACGTGCTCGCGCTTATCCGCTCCCGAAAGATGGTTCCCACCCCCAGCCGTGTCCACACTTTGCTGCGTGCCGTGGATTGCCTGAGGGGGTTAATCGACAGTCCTGAATCCAGCAATCAGGCCGACATCGCCGAACCCGTGGCCGAACTGGCCGAGCTCTATCGGCAGCACTGCGGCGCGATCCAGTCGAGCGGCGCCGAAGCAACCATCCGCAAGCAGAGAGACGGCGGCCGTCTGCGGGTCCTCCTCGTTGAAGACGACTTCGCATGCCGCCTGCTGCTCCAGACCTTCCTCTCCCGCTACGGTGAATGTCATATCGCCGTGAACGGCGTCGAAGCCGTGGAAGCGGCCCGCGAGGCGATGGCCGCGGACCAGAGTTACGACCTGATCTGCATGGATATCATGATGCCCGAAATGGATGGGTGCGAAGCGGTTCACCGCATCCGCGCTCTCGAAGAAGCACGTGGCATTCGTTCCACCGTCGGCGCCAGGATCTTCATGACCACAACAGTGGAGGAAGTGAAGGAAGTGATCCTCTGCTTCAAGGAGCTCTGCGATGCATACCTGATGAAACCCATCGATCTTGGACAACTGCAGGGCGAGATGAAGCTCCATCAGCTGATTCAGTAGACACACGGCGAATACGGGTCATCCGTCGCGCGCCGCGAGTTGACCTGCGGATTTCCAGGAACGCTCAGGCCCTCCAGTAGGGGGCCTCAGCACAAAACCCGGCACACAACAGTCAGAACGGAATGTCGTCGTCGGAAATCTCAGCCGATTGCGAGATGTCGTCCTGCCCCGCGGGCGGCCGCTGGTCCATTCCGGCCGGTGCGCCAGACTGGCTCGCGGGACGGCTGTAGCTGCCCGACCCCTCTTCGCGCCCGGACAGCAGCGACAGATCGAAGACGATAATCTCGGTCCGGTAACGCTTCTGGCCGGAGTCCTTGTCGTCCCAGCTGTTGGTCGTAATCTTGCCTTCGATGTATAGTTTCGAGCCTTTCTTCACGTAGTCGCGGACAATCTCGGCCGTGCGGTTGAAGGCCTTCAGATTGTGCCACTCCGTGCGATCCTGCCAGTTGCCCTGCGCATCCTTTTGGCGGTCGCTCGTAGCGAGGGTAAAGTTGGCAACGGTCACTCCGCCGGGTGTGGCTCGAATCTCCGGGTCCTTCCCCACGTTCCCCAGAAGGATGACTTTATTAACGCTCTTGGCCATTTTCGTGCTCTCCAGTAATCACAAAGAATAGCAGACGGCCGCCGCAACGGGCGCAGCCTGAATCGGCGCGAAAAATATTCTTGCAAATTCTCTCAATATTCGGTAACTAATCCTTTAGTTGATACGTCTATGGATGTGTAGCAGCCAAGCGAATTTGGGGATTTTTCCAATAAAACCGACAACATGCCTCCAAAGAAATCCAATACGCTGACTGAAGCCGAACTGAGGCTGATGAAAATCCTCTGGCGGCGCGGCGAGTCGGCAGTCAACGACCTGGTAGCCGCCATCCCCGACTCCGAGGCCNNGTCCCTGCGTGCTTGAGTACGAAGCCGGCCAGTCGGAGGTCCGCCACGTTTTGAGCCGGTTTTTCGGCAATTCCCGCGAGCAGCTTCTGCTTTCCCTGCTCGGGGACGGCGAAATATCCGCCGTGGAATTAGAGCGGCTGAAGGATGCAATCCGGGACACGGCTCCCGATTCTCCAGAAGCTGGCGCAAAGCCAGGCAACCGGGATTCCGTGAATGGAGAAAAGGTTTAGCGCATGACACTCTTCCCCATCGCCGATGCCTTTTCACGCATTCTGCCCGGCCCCATGCACCTCGCCGCAGACGCATTCCGCTTTTTCGCGCACGCCGCGGCGCCGATCGCCGTGGCCTCACTGTGGCAAGGCGCGGCCGTAGCTGCCGGCCTGGCCGTTTTTCTTCGTCTTGCGCCCCGTATCTCCGCTGCGCACCGCTTCGCCGCCTGGGCCGCGGCCTTCGCCACGCTCATTTGCCTGCCGCTGCTCACGCTGCTGGCGCATGCCGGCGTCGAGGCCGCGGACGCCGCCGGAGCCTCGGCCGGCCCCGTTCAGCAGGCCTTCCATCCCTGGCTCGAGTTGGACGCTCGCTGGAGCCTTGGCCTGGCCGCGCTGTGGGCCGCCATGGCCGCACTGCGCGCCGCCGGCCTCGCTCTTCACTCCCTCCGCTTGCGCAGATTATGGAGGTCCGCGACCCCCATCGAAGACAGCCTGGCCGCTTCCCTGGTCCCGGCTTTGCACTGCTGCGGCCCCGTACAAATCTGTACTACAAGTGAGCTCGACCGTCCCAGCGTAATCGGTTTTCTGGCCCCGCGCATCCTCATCCCCGATTGGCTCTTCGCCCGCCTCACGCGCCAGGAACTCGAGCAGGTGGTTCTGCATGAAGCCGAGCATCTGCGCCGTCGCGACGACTGGACCAACCTCCTCCAGAAGCTCTGCCTGGTTCTGTTTCCCCTCAATCCCGCTCTCGTCTGGATCGAGCGCCGCCTCTCAAAGGAACGGGAGATGGCCAGCGATGAAGGCGTAGTCCGCGTCACGCAAGCACCTCGCGCTTACGCCGCATGTCTGGCCAGCCTGGCTGAACGCGGCTTGGCACGGCGGTCTGAAGCGCTTTCGCTGGGCGCATTTGAACGCCGTCCTGAGCTCGTTCACCGCGTTCACACCATTCTCCGCCGCAAAAAAACGCTCCATCCCCTGGCCGCCCGCGCCTTGCTCGGTGTGCTCGGTTGCGGCCTCGTGTTTGGCGCCGTCGAATTCGCGCGTTGCCCGCAGATGGTCGCGTTTGTCCCTGCGCACACTCACCAGCCAAAAGCCCTCGCCGCCAATCGACAGCAGCCGCAAACGGCGCGATTTGTCCCCGCTGCCTATCAACCTTTGCACGCCGCGTCGGACCAGGGAGGGTTCCGCGCCATCCAGGCGAAGGCCGTTCTGCCCATCAGCCGCGTTGCGGCAACGCCGGCAGTTACATCCAATCAGCAGCGTGCGGCGATAATCCCCGCAGCGGGATCGCAATCTCGAGCGGTAGCCTGGGAAACCGCCTATAAGGAGTCCTCGTTCGGTTCACAACGGCCCGCCGTCCGCGCCTCGGCAACCGATCCCAGCGCCGCCCCGCAATGGATCGTGCTCACCACGTGGGAGCAGGTGCAGTCCTGGAATTCCAACGAAACAGCCGACTACGACATCGGCGCTGGCGCAGATCAAGCGGCGCCCGGCGTCTCCTCCGCGGGCGAGTCCGCAAACCGCATCACCGTCACGCGTCTGATACTCAGCGTCTACCCCGCGAGTTCCGTCTCTCGTCTTCTGCCCGGCAAGCAAGCGGCTCCCGCTTCCCGGCCCAATACAAGCACAGATTCAAAACCGAATTCCGTCTCCGCCCACACCGCCGCATTGCCCTTGGGCAGCGGCTGGCTGGTCATCCAGCTCTAATCTCCAAATTCAACCCCAAAAGAGAGGTAGCCATGTTCACAACAACTAATTCATTAGTAGCCAAGTCAAAGCGTCTCGCGCTCCCCATCGGAGCCGCCGCATCGCTCATCCTTGGCTTCGCCTTCCTGTCCGGTCACAACACGGCTCATGCGGCCGCCGCTCCCGCGCCCATGGACGACTCGAGCGTTTCGTCCCTTGTAGCTCTCGACAACGCGGTCGAGGCCGTCGCCGCCCGCGTCACGCCCGCAGTGGTGAATGTCGCCGTCACCTCCCGCGTCTCCTCTGACGACGCGTCGGAAAACAGTAACGGCAACGGCGGCGGCAACTCACCGCAGGATCTCCCGCCGGGTCTCCGCCAATTCTTCTTTGGCCAGGGCGGCCAGGGAATGAAGCCGCAGCCGCAGTTCGAGCATGGAATCGGCAGCGGCATCATCATCTCGCCCGATGGCTACATCCTCACCAACGACCACGTCGTCGACGGCGCCACCCAGATGCGCGTCACGCTCGACGACCGCCGCGTCTTCACCGCCAGGCTCATCGGCGCGGATAAGCTCAATGATCTTGCGGTCATCAAGATCGACGCCCACAACCTGCCCAGCATTCCCTGGGGCGATTCCTCCAATCTTCATCCCGGACAAACCGTGCTGGCCTTTGGCAATCCCTTCGGCAACTTCCCCTTCACGGTGACGCGCGGCATCGTGAGCGCCCTCAACCGTCCCAATCCGTACTCCAACGATCCACGCAAGCCCGGCGACTTCATCCAGACCGATGCGGCCATCAACCCCGGCAACTCCGGTGGCCCGCTGGTCGACGCGCATGGCGAGCTGATCGGCATTGACAGCTTCATCATCTCCGACAGCGGCTCCTTCGCCGGCGCAGGCTTCGCCATACCCTCCCAGATCGCCAAAGCTTCGGCTGACGCCATCATCAAGACCGGCAGCGCTCAACACGGCTACCTGGGCATCAGCATGAACGACGTGACGCCCGACAACGCCGGCTTCTTCAGCTTGTCTGACGCCACCGGCGCCATCGTCAGCCAGGTCACGCCCGATTCGCCTGCCGGCCACGCAGGCCTCAAGGCCGGCGACGTACTGCGCGAGCTCAACGGAAAGCGGATCGCAAACGGCAGCGCCCTGCAGGTCGCGGTCAGCGAAATGGCCCCCGGCAACTCCATCGAGCTCGGTGTTCTCCGCGACGGCAAGTCTGAGACCATTCGCGTCACCGTGGGCGAGTATCACGCCAACAAAACCGAAGAGGCCGACAACGCGGGCTCAAGCGGAGCCCAGGGAGGAAAACTCGGCCTTGCGGTTGCCGACCTCACCTCCGACGTCCGCCAGCAGCTCAACGTTCCCGAACAGGTGCACGGCGCGGCCATTCAAACCGTTCGCCCGGGAAGCGCCGCAGAAGATGCCGGCCTCGCTCCCGGCAACGTCATCCTCGAAGTGAACCGGCATTCGGTGGAGAATGCCGAGAGCTTTGTAAATGCAGTCCACTCCGTCCCGGCAGGCAAAGACATCCTGTTGTTGGTATGGGCCAACGGTGGCGCAAGCTACCGCGTCGTCCACCCCGACCAGAATCTTGGCTAGAATCCCTGTGCCGGTGAGCTGGCGCTGGAAAAACGAGGGCCGCTGCATTCAGAACCAGGCAGCGGCCCCTTTCCGCGCCTGTTGCCTTGAAAGGGCACGGCTAAACAGCCTGCGAAAAACTCGCTCGGGCGGTAGGCCAGGGATTTATCCCTGGCACAACATCAGCAACATCAACGCGGGCTTCAGCCCCCGAAGTACGCTTTTTTGCCGATCTCGCACGGGAACCTACCTTTTCCCGCAGCCTGTTCAGTCGTGCAAAAGAGGCTTCAGAAGGACCTGGGGCTTCAGCCCCCGGGAATCAGTCGTACTGGAAAAACAAAATCAATGCGCGCAGCAGCAGCCGAGGCTTTGAGAAAGAAGAAAGCGCTGTTCGGCTTTCCACTTTTCCATGATCCTTTTCTCTGCAAATGGGACAATTCGACGTAAACAACGTCTTGCAACGCGGGATCTAAGCAGTGCGGGTGCCCACAATCTGCAAGCCGGCCGGGTTCACGACGCGTGCGGCAGCATGATCGGAGCTGACCTGCATCTTGGACATATCGTCGGCCAGAAGGCTGAGAAATTCCTCGATCGAAACCGGGCGTCCAAAGAGGAATCCCTGGCCGAACATCTTCTCGGCGCCCAGTGAAAAGTAATCGGCCTGGCGGTCGGTTTCCACGCCTTCGACAACAACTTCAAGATTCAGCGATTTGGCCATCGCCAGAATCTGCGGAAGAATCGCCACCGCCACCGACTCGGTGCCGATCACCTTGGTAAAGGCCTGGTCGATCTTGATGGTGTCGGCAAAAAGGTACAGCAGCCTGTCCAGGTTGGAATAGCCGGTCCCAAAATCATCGATATGGATGCTGTGTCCGTTGCGCCGCAGGATGCGGATCGTCTCCATGGCCACTGCGCTATCGGCGGTCGACCGTTCCGTAATCTCAATGACCACGTTCTTGGGCGAGACCTTGTACCGCTTCAGCGCTTCTTCGAGCATGGGCAGAAACTCGGGGTCGATAAGGTCGGGAGCCGTAACGTTAACGCTCAGCCTAAGGCTGGGGCGGTTTTGAATCGTCTTGGAAAAGTCGCGCAAAGTGCGCTGAATCACTCTCTTCGTGATCTCTCCCACAAACCCGTGTTCCTCGGCGATCTTGATAAACGAGTCCGGGCCCACCACATTGCCTTCTTCGTCGGTCCATCGAGACAGTGCTTCTGCACCCACAATTTTTCGCGTGGAGAGATTGACGATGGGTTGATAGGCGATCTCCAATTTGTCGCGCTCCACCGCCCTGCGCAGTTGCTGGCACAGATCGCGGCTGCGCCGGTACATGAATGAGAATGCCATTCCGCAAAAGATGCCCAGCGCGCCTCCGGTGAGCGATGTGCCGGCAATCGCGCTGGCTTCGCCATGCAGCGCCTCGCGAATCGACGTAAACGCCGTCACGCAGTTGAAGTGAAGCTTCGAACACCGCGTGGCAAACAGCTTGTTGTCCAGGTGGGCTCGCCAGCCGGCAGCCGGATTCGGCCCATTGTTGTCGAGCATTCCGGTTGGCGCCAGGCCCGAATCCCCCGCCTCGGCGTCTTTCACGTTGATAGCCAGGTGCATGGAGACGGGTCCCGGACTGGCGGGCAAGTGGGACCCAAACACCACATAGGCATCGCCCAGTTGCAAGCCGGCTCTTTTCAGGTTGGCATCGCGAATCGGAACCAGATTGCTGTACGCGATGATGTCGTTGTCCCGGTTATTGGAATCGGGCTTGAACTCCCCAACCGTCTTCGTCGGGCGCCCCGAGGTGGCGGAGCAGTCGATCTTTCCCCCGTGGATGCGCCCGGCATCCTTCAGATATTCTGAGCGGAATACCAGTTCCCTGAAATAAGCCATCTCCGCGTCTGTGCAGTACCCTGACCGCGAACCCTTTAGAACATCCAGAAGGCTGCGCGCTTCAACAAAGGATGCATCGTTCTGCGCTGAAGTGAGCTGCGAGTACTGTGCCAGCCAGTTGCCGGCCAGCAGCAGCGCCAACACACCGCCCAGCACGTAGCCGACGGCCGCACCACACGCCGCCATTGCGATGGTTGCCGCTCGGGCTACTAATAATCGCCGTCTGGAATTATGAGTCATTAAAAAGAGCACCGCAAAATATGATCCGGCCGCGCAACTACCGATACCTCGGCCTCTACACAGGAAATTCCGTTTCGAGGATTCAGGCAATACACCTTTCGCAGCTTTTTTGGACTTTAGGTAACCTATAAAAAGTTACTCATGTAACGTATCGCTTTGTCTCCTTGGATAGCGTCCCTGGCGGCTGTTCAATAGCCGGCTGGAAAGCACGAAAATCATGCTAAATAACAAATAATAAATGATTTATTGCAAGATAGCGCCGTGGTCGCGGAGCAGGGTTCAACGCGGGCCGACGGGCCGACGGTTCCGGAACCACTTGGCCACCCCCAGCGTCAGCAACAACCCTCCGAATGGCAGACACGCAAGTAACACAATCAGCGCAAACCATCCCCCGTTTGTCCGGGCCCCAATGCGCGAATAGCCCCCCAGCACAGTCAGCAGCAACACCCCGGCCACCACGCCCGCGCCCACAATCGATCCGCCCCATTTGAGCAGTTGACGCGTACCGTCGTCGGGCAGGCCTGAACGGGTGGGACCCGGGATGGGAGGGGCTGACGGCATTTGGCTTTCTATCCTTGTGCCAGGCGCAGCATCACATAGGTGATAACGCCGGTGACCGAAACGTAGAGCCACAGTGGAAACGTCCACCGCGCCACCTTGCGGTGCTGAGGGATGCGCCCCGAGAGCGAAAAGAAAAACGTGACCAGCACCAGCGGCAGCGTCACCACGGCCAGAATAATGTGGCTGGCAAGCAACGGCAGGTACACACTGCGCNNATGAAGGTATAGCCGATCAGCAGCGCCGTCGCCGCAAGCCCGTTCAGAATCGCGTTCAGCGCCGGCAGAAACGCGTATTGCGTGCTCGATGCCGCCGCCGGATGAACATAAATAAGCCAGAACAGAAACAACGTTGCCGCCGCGGAGATCGCCAGAATCGCGGCAATTGCCGGTCGCGTACCGGACCGTGAAGCGGAGGTGGGAGCAGCCAAGGTCATGGTTTCCTTAATGTCTTGCCCGGGCGCACAGCATGAGCGTGGTAAACAGCAGGGGCAGATACAGCACGCTCACCTTGAGCAAATCGCGCGCCAGCATGCGGCTCTCAGTCTCCGAGCGCGCCTTCAGAATCCCCGCAAAACGGATCGTGTAAGCCAGGTAAACCAATCCCAGCGCCGTCGCCAGCACCGCGTAAGTATTCCCGGTCATGCCTAGCCACCACGGCGCCAGGCTAACGGGGATCATCAGCACCGCGTAAAACAGCGCTTCCACCACCGTGGACCACCCGTCCGGCTGCACCACCGGCAACATGCGGATCCCGGCCCGCCCGTAGTCTTCGCGGTAGAGCCACGCGATCGACATGAAATGCGGAAACTGCCATACGAACAGAATCGCGAACAGCGCCACGGCCGGCCATTCGATCCGCGGCCGCGCAGCCGTCCAGCCCAGCATCGGCCCCATCGCGCCCGGAAATGCGCCAATGAAGGTTGCTATGGAGGTAACGCGCTTGAGCGGCGTATAAATCGCCACGTAAGTGAAGGCCGTCAGCAGCGCCAGCGACACGGTGAGCAGGTTGGTATGGAGAAAGAGCCAAACCGCGCCCAACGTCAGCGCGCCCATGCCGGCCACAATTCCCTGCGCAAGCGAGAAGCGTCCGGAAGCCAGCGGCCGGTCGGCGGTGCGCTTCATGCGCGCGTCGGTAGTGCGTTCCACGGCCTGGTTCAGTGCGCCGGCGCCGGCTGAAACCAGCCCGATCCCCAGCAGCGTATCGAGCAACCCCCGCTGCATACTCGAGATCCCCGACTGCATCGAGCCTAGGTAAAACCCGCCCCAGCCGGTAACCAGCACCAGCCCCACCACCTTCACCTTGAACAGCTCGCGCAGGTCGTGGATAAACGTAGCCGTCGCGCCGGCGCTGGGCGCATGAAGGCCATGCGCATGAAGCGCTCCGGCGTCGTGCGCGCCCGCATCCGCCGCGGATGCGGCGAGTTCTACGGGATCAGCGGTCTGAGAGGCGAGAGTCATTGAGACGGAGCAAAACCTCGGCGCCGGCAGCACAGTCGCGCTGCTGCCTCGTCTTGATGATAACAAGCGGAGGAGTTGCGGCGCCGCGGCTCCACTACGCGCACCGATGCATCCTCCCAGCTTCGTCCGTAGAGGATGCGGGGTAAGCAGTTTGCCGAGTCTTCGATGCCGCCCAAACGCAGGCCAGCGGCAATCTCCCCTCGCCCGTCGGCACCCAGGTGCAGGCCAAACGAACGCTGCTCTGGATCAATTGGATCTTGTTGGTCATCGTTCCTCCTCGCTCAGTCCAGGCTCCGCTGCTCACCCCGGAACGCGCGAAGGCGCAATCCTGGCGGGGCTTTGGGAAATGAACTGTTGGTTCGGGAGGGTGAGTCAGCGTTACTATTCCGGCGGCTCACACGCTCAATTCACAGGTCGTATGTCGTGAAGAGCGCTGTGGGAATCGTCGCTAGCCACGCTAAGGGCGGTCTCCAGAGCGCTCATCCCGGCACAGGTAAGAACTCCAAGTACTCAGGGGTTCTGGTGCGGATTCGATGCTCATAGTTCTCCTGCAAAGCGGGGAGCGCTCTACAAATTTCAATCTACCATACCCCCATAGGGTATTACAAGCGAAAATGACCGGCATAGAGAGAGAAATTGCTGCAGGCCGATACCATCCAAGCCGCTCAGCCCAGCCGCGCCGCGCCCACAACCGCCTCCACCACCTGTTCCGGCGTCAGCGCATCCACGGCAATCGACACATGCGCCGTGCGATAAAGCGGCATACGCCGCGCATAACGGTCCGCCAGGTTGGCCTGGTCGGCAAGGATAGGCCGCGTGCGCTCGGTTCCGCCGCAACGGGCGAGGGTGGTGGCGAGCTCGACTTCGAGATGGACCAGGAGAGTGCCCGGCGTGCTGCGCAGAAGCGACCTGGTGACGGGGTGCTCGATGGCTCCGCCGCCAAGGGCCAGCACCAGATGGTTGCCCTCAGACAGACGGGCGATGATTGCGTGTTCGCGCTCGCGGAAGACTCGCTCGCCGTGGCGCACAAAGATCTCGGCAATGGGAACGCCTGCCTCGGCCTCGATCACGTCGTCCGCATCGACAAATCGCCACCCCAGCCGCTCAGCCACCAGCGGGCCGACGGTGCTCTTGCCCGAGCCCATGAAGCCGGTGAGGACAATGCGGCGATGCGGGACGGGGGGTGCGGGTTGTGATTTGTGTTGCGCGGTCACTCGTATCAGTATAGGCAAGCCGTTACCCTCACCCGGAGGATGCCGGCCAGAACTGCGGCTCCACGATCCACCTGAATTGCGTCCAGCCAATTCGCCATGCGGATCGCATTTTCCTTACCCCAGCACCATCACCACGGCTCCGGCAGTAATCAGCGCGCCCCCGATCAGCGCCGGGCCATTCAGCTTCTCGCCGAGCAACAGCCACGCAAACACCATCACCAGGGGCACTGAGAGCTTGTCGAGCGGAGCCACGCGCGAAGCCGGGCCCAGTTGCAGCGCGCGGAAATAGCACAGCCACGAGAGCCCCGTGGCCAGCCCCGAAAGCGTGAGAAACAGCAATGTGCGCCGGTCGAGCGCGCGAATCTCCCCGTGCTTGCCGAGGGCCAGTGCGATGCCCCAGGCGAAAACCAACACCACGCTGGTGCGCAGCGCCGTGGCCAGGTTTGAATCCACATGCTCCACGCCCACCTTGGCCAGCAAGGCCGTGGCGGCGGCGAAGAGAGCCGAAAGCAATGCCCATCCAATCCAACTCATGGAACTCATGCTACGCGCCCAGGCGCTTCCCGGCCCTCCTTTTCCATTGATAAACTGCTGAACTCAACAAGCTCCATTTCGCCCGTCGAAGCGACGGCCTCAGGCTTCCCTCCCCGGGGCCTCGGCTTGATGGCCACCGCCGGGATGTGACGCAGGCTAAAATTGCATCATGCGCCCGCCCGCTTCTCGATTGCTTGCCGTTGCCTCGGCTGCCGTTGCCTTGCTCACCGCAGGTGGATGCGGTTATCACACCTTGGGCGCAGCAACCCATCTGCCTCCGGATGTGAAGACGCTCTCGGTCCCCGTCTTCGCCACGCGCACTGAGGTCAATGGCACTGAGGCGGCCATGACCAATGCCGTAATTCGGGAGTTTGCCACCCGCACCCGCTTCCGCGTCACCCCGGACTCGGATAGAGACGCCGACGCCGTGTTGCACGGAACCATTTTGAAAGAAGTAGTCTCGCCGCTCACCTACAACACCCAAACCCAGCAGTCGTCCAGCTTCCTGCTCACCATCGTCGTATCGGTCACGCTCAACGCCCGCGACGGCAAAATCCTCTACGAGAACAAGAACTACGTTTATCGCGAGCAATACCAGTCCACCACCGATCTGCCCACCTTCATCCAGGAAGACCCGGCGGCCGTTCAGCGCCTCTCCCGCGCTTTCGCACGGCAGCTCGTGGCCGATGTGCTGGAAGGGTTCTAGTTCTGCCGCTGTAAATCGGGGATTCCGGAGGGAGCA
>PLSH01000377.1 GCA_003165095.1 Acidobacteriaceae bacterium | reverse complement strand
GAGCGATTTACGCGGGATTGTGGCCGTGAACGGGCCGGGGAGCTTTACCGGTGTGAGGGTGGGGTTGAGCGCGGTGAAGGGCCTGGCCGAGAGCGCACGGATTCCGGTGGTGGCTATATCGAGGCTGCTGATACTGGCGCGCAAGGCGGGGACGGCGTCGTCGGCGCTGGATGCGCACCGCGGCGAGGTGTATTTGCGGCTGGAGGCGGCGGGGGGCAATCCGCAAGAACTGCTGGCCGGCCGCGATGAGCTTGCAGCCGTCGATCCTGCGCCGTTGCGCGTGGCGGTGTGCGAAGACGCGGCTGCGTTGCTGCTGGGCGCGGCATGGCCGGGCACGCAGTTGGTGAGGACCGCGGCGCCGGTTGCCGCGGACGCGATGCGGCCAGGCGAGTCGCGGCTGGTGGCGGGCGCGTTCTCTGACCTGGCGCTGCTCGACGGCCATTACCTGCGCCGTTCGGATGCGGAGATTTTCGGCGAGGCAGCGGTGGCGAAGGGGAGGAACGCGTGAGTTCCCCGGAGCATGAGTTGCTAATCCGCGGGTTGACGGCGGCGGACCTTGACCGGGTGACTGAGATCGGCAAGACTCTCAGCCAGGCTCCTCATTGGCCGCGCTGGGTGTACGAGGCAGTGCTGGCCCCGTCTTCTCCGAGGCGTCTGGCGCTGGTGGCGGAGGTAGCGGAGACGGGTACGATTGCCGGCTTCGCGGTGGCCGGCATTCTGGCGCCGGAGGCCGAACTGGAGTCGATTGCGGTGACAGTGGAGGCGCAGCGGCAGGGGGTGGGGCGGCGGCTTTTCAGCGCGCTGGCCGGAGAACTGAGGCTGGCCGGGGTACGCGACGTTGTTCTCGAGGTGCGGGCCTCGAACGGGGCGGCGCTGGGGTTTTACGGGTCGCTGGGATTTGGTGAAACCGGGCGGCGTACCCGCTATTATGCAGACCCGATTGAAGATGCGGTTCTGATGGGGCTGAGGCTGCGGTGAGTGCGGCGGTGATGAAGCGATGCGGCCTTCATCCTGTGATTGGCATCACACTAGGTGGGTGGAAGTCCCGAAATTCACAGTCCGGGTTACTTTCGGGAATTTTCCCGCTTGCGGAATGTCCCGTTTCGGCGATATATGTAAGTGTTCTGTAACAATTGGCGGTTCCGGTACGTTGAACGGGATGAACCGCCGCACCAGGAGGTGCTTGATGGATGAAGTAAAGGACGCCACGCTGAGCGAAGAGATCGATCGCTTGCATGCCGAACATCATCGCTACGCTCAGCGGTTGGAAGAATTGCTTCAAAAGCCCTATTTAAGCTCGGACGAACAGCTTGAGGAAGTTCGCTTGAAGAAGCTCAAGCTGCACGCCAAAGACCTGATCTTCGCGCTGGAGCGCCGTTCTCCAGCCATAGCGTAGGGTTTTACCGGGCAAATTGCGAAGCGACAGGCTCAGGGCGTGAGAGCGTGGGCGGTGTGTGCCCGTGCCGCGCCCAGCGCGCAGGCGGATCGCCGTATAATCGTTGGGACGATGGTTCGCGACGGTTACATTTACGGATTGAGCCTGTTGGCGGTTGCGGTATTCCTGGTGTGGTTCACGGGCAGTTGGGCGTGGGCGATTGCGCCGGTGGTTCTGGCCGGATTTTTTCTGTGGTTTTTCCGCGATCCTCATCGCAATATTCCAGCCGGCGCGGGACTGATTGTGTCTCCCGGCGACGGGCGGGTGACTGAAACGGTCACGATTGCCACTCCCGAGGGTTCGCGGCAGCGGATCAGCATTTTTCTCAGCGTATTCAATGTGCATGTGAACCGGTCGCCCATTGGCGGGGTGGTGAAGCGTGTGCATTACCAGAAGGGCCAATATCTGAACGCCATGAACCCGAAGTCGGCGGAGCGCAACGAGCAGAACGCGGTGACGGTGAGCGGCGAGGGGATCGAGGTTACATTCAAGCAGATTGCGGGATTGCTGGCGCGGCGCATCGTGTTCAGGTTGGGCGAGGGCGAGAAGGTGGAACGCGGGGAGCGCGTGGGATTGATCAAGTTTGGATCGAGGGTGGACGTGGTGATTCCGGCCGAGGCAGAGTTGCGGGTGAAGGTAGGCGACGACGTGAAGGGCGGCGCGAGCATATTGGCGGCGATGCCTGAAGCGGCGATGGCTGTGGGTGTGCGGCGGCAGAGGAATGCGGCCAGCGCCAGCGTGCTGCCGGATGGAGAAGCGGAGTGAATTACCAGGATCCGGTTCAGGCCAAAGCCAGAGCAAAGGCACGGTTGCGCCGCGGCATGTTTCTGCTGCCATCGCTGTTTACCGCAGGCAATATCGGCCTGGGCTATTACTCGGTGACGCAAACCATCGCGGCCCTCAGCGACAATGCGCAATCCCACCTGGACTGGGCGGCGATCGCCATACTTTTTGCCATTCCATTCGATTCGCTGGATGGGCGAATTGCGCGCATGACGAATACGACCAGCGAATTTGGCAAGGAACTCGATTCCCTGGCGGACGTAATTGTGTTCGGGGTAGCGCCCAGCCTGCTGGCATTTGTGTGGGGATTCCATTTTCTTCCGGACTCGGTGGATCCGACGCTGCGGCGTCACCTGATGCAGGCGGGCGCGTTTATCTGCTTTCTTTTTCTGCTTTGCGGAGCGTCGCGCCTAGCGCGGTTCAACATCAGCCACGACGCGCAGCCGCGCAATCCCGGCCGGCCGGGGAGAAAGTACTTTGTGGGGATGCCGATTCCGGCGGCGGCGGGACTGCTGGCGGCGACCATCCATCTTTGCTACGGGATTCCGGTGCAGTGGTGGTGGATCTCGATTCCGTGGCTGATGCTGGTGGGACTGGCGGGATTCCTGATGGTGAGCACGTGGCGGTTCTGGTCGGCGAAAGAGATCAACCTGTCGCGCAGCCATCCATTCCAGTTGATTGCGGTGATCGCAGTTGTCGCTTATTTTGCCATCTGGTATTCGAACGTGGTGCTGTTTATGGCGGCGCTGATTTATATGTTCTCCGGCATCTGGGCGCGGGCGGCCTACGGGTGGTCGCGGCGTCGGCGGCGAAGACCGACAGGCGAGCCCGCCGCGGAGCCCGATCCGGAGCCCGATCCGGCAGGTCCCAGATTTTCCGACTAGAATCCGACTAGAAAAGGACGCCTGTGTACAAGATTGCAATCGCCGGAGCCTCCACGCTGGTGGGCCGGGAGCTGAAGGAAGTTCTGTCGGAGTCGCCGCTGGGCGAGGCCAGCTTTGTGCTGCTCGACGAGGCCGACTCGCATGGGCAACTGGACCAGGTTGGGGATGAGATCACCGTGATTCAGGCGATCAGTTCCGAATCCTTTGACCATGCCGATTTCACCTTTTTCTGCGGCAAGGAAGACCTGACCCGCCGCTATTGGCGTCACGCGTTGCGCGCGGGGTCCACGGTCTTCGATCTGACAGGCGCGCTGGATCAGGAGACGGGAGTGCTGGTGCGTGCTCCGTGGCTGGGCGCGGATGCGGCGTCAGTGGACCTGTTTACTCCGGCGGTGGTTCCGGCGCACCCCGCGGCGGTGGCGCTGGGACTGCTGATGGAGCGGCTGCAGCAGGCCGCGCCGGTGCGTTTTGCCGCGGCCACGGTGCTCGAGCCAGCCAGCGAGTTTGGCCGTGCCGCGATGGATGAACTGCACCAGCAGACGATGAGCCTGCTGAGCTTCCAGCCGCTTCCGCGGGCGGTATATGACGCGCAGGCGGCTTATAACCTGCTGAGCGGCATGGGTGAGGCTTCGAGCGTGAACCTGAACGCGGTGGAGGCCCGGATTCGCCGCCATTATGAGGCACTGTCCGCTGGGCGCTGGCCCACGCCATCGCTGCAGGTGATTCACGCACCGGTGTTTCACGGGCACGCGTTTTCAATCGCCGTGGAACTGGAGCGGCCGGTGGCAATTGGGACGATTGAAGAGGCTTTGAGCGGGGAGCATGTCGACCTGGTGCTGGAAGACACGGATTCGCCATCGAACCTGTCGGCCACGGGACAGAACGACGTGCTGGTGCGGATGCGTCCGGAGCATGTGGCGCGCAGTTCGACAGGCGTTTCGCGGCTGTGGCTGTGGGCGGCGTCAGACAATCTGCGCATCAACGCGCAGAATGCGGTGGCATGCGCGCTGGATTTGCGTCGGATGCGGCCGCAGGGGCCGGTGCAGTGAGAACAGGGGTCAGGGGACAGGGGACAGGTTTCAGGTTTCAGGGGTCAGGGAATAGGGAATAGGGAATAGGGAACAGGGAATTCTAATAAAAAGTGAGACGGGATCAGGGCGGATTACATATGGAGATTTGTCTTACATATGATCCTTTAATATGACCCTTTAAGAGACAGAAGGGACCAAGCTAAATTGCGTGGTCATGTCCAAAAGCAGGTTTGCTCTCGCCGATATCCAAGCGTTCGATAAGGCCGTTTGCGATGGTAAAAACATGCAACAGCGTTTGATCTGAAATGATGTCGCCGTTCAGATTCTTGACGAGTTGGTGAACCTTGACGTCAGTTCTGCCCGCCTCACGGTCAGCCACTTCAATCGGTTCCACGTTAGGATTAAACTCTGCCCACTGGCGAGTCCAGTAAGCACGAATCTCTTCTTTCCCGACGACTCGACCGCCCTCCGAAGCCTTGGGCCAATCGACGTTTTCACTCATCACCGCAAGTGCGCCATCGACATCCCGTCTGTTGAAGGCCGAGTAGGCCTGAGCAATTAACGCTTGTGTGTTTGCCATGCGTCCTCCACGGTGCGCCAGCACCTTATTAAGCAAGGATAGGGCAAGGTTCCCCGGAGGCCACCTTTTCGGCAACGTCGCGTCGACTTCGCAAAGGACAGGTTGTAAGCCATGGAAC
>PLSH01000091.1 GCA_003165095.1 Acidobacteriaceae bacterium | reverse complement strand
GCCCGGCGGTTTACCCCATCGTCGCCAGCAGCGGAACCGATACCTGTCGCTGAGATGGATTCGAACGTCGGATGTTTGATTGGTGCGGAAGGCGGGACTTGAACCCGCAAGCCTTTCGGCGCTGGCTCCTAAGGCCAGTGTGTTTGCCATTTCACCACTTCCGCGCATTGCCAATGGGCCGCCTGGCGAGTCTCCCAAACGGGATCGGCCACACCAAGTTTATCGCAATTCAAGAAATGTGTGATTCCGGGAGGCCGGGACTGAGGTTCGTGGCCGGCCTTTTGCCGATCGCGCGATCAGTCGGCGTGCGATGCAGGCGCCGGCATCCGCTCAGCGCACTTCGTATACGCTCATGGATTGCGGCGCTGCTTCAATGTGCAGCTTGCCGCCGCTCATTGCCGGCGCAACTCCGGCCGCGGGCGCTTCGGGCTGGAACCCGGTGCATCCGGCGAGCGCCGTGTCATCGACCGGGAGATCGATGGTTTTGCTTTGCGCGGCTTTGTTGACCACAATCAGCAGCCGAGCCATTCTCGCACTGGGCGCGATACCGGAGCTGTTGCCCGTCGAGCAGCCGCCGGCGTCGAGGGTGCGCACAAACACAAACCCATCTTCATCCGCGAACAGGTTCTGCTCCATTCCGGTTTCAAGCGCCTGATGCGATGCGCGCAGCGCCAGCATTCCCGAGGTCCACGCAAAGACGTCCTGCTGCTGCGCGGTGCGTCCCGCCTGGATGAAAGCGTTGTGCGAGTCTGCCGCAAAGCCGCCGGGAAAATCGTGACGATTGTCGGGATCGCCGCCGCCGGTCATTCCAATCTCGTCTCCGGAATAAATCTGCGGCGTGCCGCGCAGCGTGGCCAGCAGTCCCAGGGCCAGCTTCAGGCGGGCTTCAGAGCCGTTGGCATCGGTGAGAAAGCGGGTGGTGTCGTGGTTGCCGATAAACGGAACCAGGCGCTCGGGGTGCGGATAGAGCGCATCGTGGCGCAGCACGCCGTCGAGTTCAGTCATCGGCTGGTTCTGGGCGAGAACGTCGCGCAACGCAAAATAGACGGGAAAGTCGAAGGGCGTGTCCAGGCCGGTATCGATTCCCTGGCGGGCAACGCCGCCGGCAAAATACGAAGTGACCTCAGGATCGCGATGATAGATTTCGCCCACCGTGGTCAGGTTGGGATAGACGCCGTGCAGCGTGGCGTCGAAATCGCGCCAGAACGCGCGGCTGACGTAAGGAAATGTATCCAGCCGGATGCCGTCGAGATTCGCGGTCTCAACCCACCAGAGGGCGTTTTGAATGAGGTAGCGCGCCACGAGGGGATTCTCCTGGTTCAGGTCGGGCATGTCGCCGGTGAACCAGCCGTCGGTGATGTTGCGCCATGCCTGCGGCGGCGCGTGCGGATCGACGAGCTGATAGAAATCGTGCTGGGCATCGCGATGATGCTCCAGGGTGCCGTGAAACCACTCGGGAGCGGGCGGATCGTGAACCCACGGATGCTGGACGCCGATGTGATTGGGCACCAGGTCGATGACCAGCTTCATGCCGCGCGCGTGCAGGGCATCGGAGAGATGGAGGTAATCGTCGAGAGTGCCGAAGTGCGGGTCGACCGCGTAGAGATCGGTGGCCGCGTAGCCGTGATAGGACTCGGGCATGGCGCCGTTGGAAGCGACGGGCGTGGTCCACACGGCGGTTACGCCCAACTGCTTCAGATAATCGAGGTGCTGCTCGATGCCGGCCAGGTCGCCTCCATGCCATGCACGCGGCTCGGCGCGGTCATCTCCGGGCGGATCGACGGCTGAACTCGCCTGCGCGAAACGGTCGGTCATGATGAGGTAAAGCACATCGGCAGAGGAGAAGCCGGCATGGGCGTGCGCACCAATGCCGCGCGCGGCGAGCACGTATGCGCTGCGCGCCTGGCCATCGCCGTTGGCAGCCGTCACCCACAGTGTCTGCGGCGCGGCGGCATTTGTATCAAGCCACAGAAATGCCCAGTGTCCGTTTTCAGAAGCCTGGGTGCGCTCGAGGGTTACGTCCTTGCCGCCCAGGGTGAAGCGCGCGCCGTTCAGGCCTTCGCCATGCACCAGCAGCATGGGGTTGGGAAGTCCGGCCCACCAGCCGGGCGGGTCGATTTTGTCGATTTTCGGCGCCTGGTGCGGCGCTTGCGCGAGAGAGCCGGCGGCCGCGCAGCATAACAATTCAGTCAAAGAGACCGACAGCAGGAATGAAAGCGGAAATCGCATGAAGTTCTCCGAGACAATTCGCGAAAAGGGTCGGTATGCAAAAAATCGGTACACTACGCGCGATGGAATGAAACGATTTCCGTATTCGTCTTCTGGAGCGGCAAGCAAAGAGCTGCCGCGTTTTTTGTCAAGGACAATTGCCGCGAAGAGTTCGCGCCTGGTGGTTGCGAAGGCTTCTGAGCGGCATTTGAAATTGCGCCGCGGCAGCGTGGAAGCCGCCGCGGCGCATGGTTCTATAAAGGCCGCGGATCAGAACGAGACGCGAAGCGCGAACTCGAACTCGCGGTTGGTAGGCGAGAGGCGAGGATTCAGCAACTGGCCGAAGTCGCCGTTGTTGTAATTGTTGTCCGGAATCTGGAACTGGGGCGTGTTTGTCAGGTTATAAACCTGCGCGCGAAACTCTGTCTTTGCCCGCTCCGTGATGTTGAAGCTCTTTATCAGGGACGAGTCCCAGGTATGAGTTCCCGGCCCGGTGAAGAAGTTACGCGGCAGGTCGCCGACCAGCCCAGCCGGAGCCGTGAACGCTCCCGCGGGGCAGCTGATCCAGACATTCCAGGACACGTTCGTCTGGCATCCGCCGTGATAGTCCGGACGGCCGTTGGGGCTGTTCGGCGCACCCTGGATGTCCATGGGTGAGCCGGTAGCCAGTTGAATTACGTGGTCCCATTGCCAGCCGCCGGCTACGAAGTCGAGCGTCTTCGGCATGTTTTGACCGAACGTCCTGCCACGACCGAAGGGCAGATCGTAAATGGCGGCGGCAGCAAAGAGCTGGCGCTGGTCGTTGTTCGAGTTGCCGCGCTGGTATTGCAGCAACGGCGTTCCGTTGTTCCCCACGACGATGCCGTTGGGGGAATTCGCCAGTACGTCATCGGTATTGTCGAACGTGTGCGACCAGGTGTACGTCCCGATCACCTGAAGCCCGGATGCCACTCTGCGGGTCAGCTTGGCCTGGAGACCGTTGTAGCTTCCGCTGCCGATCATTTCATACGCGTTGATCTCGCCCACACCGTTCGGATTGATGGAACCTCCGACCGGGAACCAGCTGGTTGAACCTGAGCCAAGCACCGATTGGTTTGCATTAAACTGCGCCGCGAGGTTTCCCATCTCGGTTCCAACGTAGCCCAAGGCAAACGAGGTGTGGCTGTCCAGAGCTTGTTCGATCTGAAGGTTCCACTGCTGTATATGGGAGTTCGGGCTGTTTTTTGGATAGTAGACAACCTCATCCGCCGCGGTGATGGCATTGGGGTTGACTCCCGCCTTCGACGGCAGAGACGCGGTTGCGGCGGTCGGATTGGTGCTTCCGTTCGGCGCCTCGCCGCTGAGCGTGAAGCGATAGCCGGTCCCGCAGGTCGTCGCCGTCGGGCACGCGAAGTAGTTCTGCTCGCCGTTCCAATCCGGGTTCTCCGAGAGTTCCTCGGACACGCCGCCGCGATTCACGAAGTAGAACAGGCCGTAGCCGCCGTGGATCACCGTCTTGCCGTCCCCCCGCAGATCGTAGGCAAATCCGGCGCGCGGGCCCAAGTCTCCGTGGGGTGTGTTGACCAAAGCGGCGGGCCATCCGGAGGTTCCGGCCTCCACCAGTTCGCCCGTGGCCGGGTTGAAGTTGGACATGTGGTTGTGAGCTTCCGTCGGCGGGCTCAGGGTGTCATAGCGCACGCCGAGATTCAGAGTGAGTTTCCGGCCAACCCGCCAGTCATCCTGGGCAAAGTAGCCA
>PLSH01000064.1:470-15256 GCA_003165095.1 Acidobacteriaceae bacterium | reverse complement strand
CCCCCTTTCGCAAACGCAAGAATGTAAGCTGACGAGGAGGGAGTTACCGGGTATGTTCCTGAATTTTGCGATCCATTGTATTGAAGAACCGTGGTATTCGGGCCTGCTCCGCGTAACAGTACGTTAGTGCAGGAAACTTGAAGCCCGTGCACGGGATAGACACCGGCCGGAAAAAAAACCTCTGCTCCGCCATTCGGATTGTCTGCGCCAAGGGCGCAGGCTTTGGTCAGCGCCGCCTGCACGGATTCGGTCTCATCGTCTGTTCCGATGCCGAGTGCTCCGAAGGTACGCACGTTGTAATAGCCGGTGATTGAGCTTGCTTGCAGCCAATCCGCGTGGACACTCGCATTGGCTTGCGCTGTGTTGTCCTGGGGAGGGCTCTTCGTCTGGCCGGCGATCGCCGTTTGCGGAAAGCCAAGCGTTGCTATCAGAATCGGAAGGGGCAGGATCAAACGCTTCATGCTCACTTATGATACGCGGACCGAGGTTGCCGCGGCTGCCGGTTCCCGTCAATCGCCAGCCCTTGCAGCGAACTGTAAAGCCCCTTCATTTCAGCTATAGTGACTAGTGGAGTTAAGGCGCGTAGCCTGCCGTTGTCGAAGTATCGGTACAGTCCGCCATCGGCCGCCCGCCCTGGAAAGTTCGGTCGAGCGACTGGATTGACACCGCGTAACGAAAGGCTGCATTTACTGAAATCGCACTTGCAGTTACGACGGCGCTAACCGCCGTTGCGTAAGGAGAAGTGAAGATGTCGATATGGGGTCATACCGCGGAGGGAGTTGCCGTCCCGATCTACGCCCTCAAGAGCGGGCAGATCGAAGTTCGGGTGATGGCGTTTGGAGCCAACCTGGTCAGCATCAAGGCTCCTGACCGCGCCGGCAAACTGGCAGACATCGTGCTAGGATACGATACGCTCGAAGGCTATCTGAACGACATAAAGACCTATCTGGGAGCCATCGTGGGACGCTACGGAAATCGCATCGCGATGGGAAGGTTCTCTCTGGACGGAAAAACTCACCAGATTCCGGCCAACAACGGAACCAACGCGTTGCACGGCGGCCCGGTGGGCTTCGACCGGTACGTGTGGCAGTCCCAGGAATCGCCGAATGGAGTGGAGTTCACCCACATGAGCCCCGATGGCGACATGGGGTTTCCTGGAACGCTGACAGCAAAGGTGAAGTACACGCTGGAAGGAAGCACCCTGCGCATCGACTACTCTGCCACCACCGACAGAGCCACGGTATTGAACCTGACCAACCACGCTTACTTCAATCTGCGCGGAGACGATCAGGGAAATATTCTGGGTCACCAACTGAAGCTGAATGCGGATCGGTATACGCCCGTCGACGCAGCCCTGATCCCTACCGGCGAATTGGCGCCGGTGGCTGGCACGCCACTCGATTTCCGTACGCCCCAGGTGGTCGGAACGCGAATCGACGACGACAACCAGCAGCTCAAGCTGGGCAACGGGTACGACTTCAACTTCGTGGTGAATGGAGCTGCGGGAACGTTGCGGCCGGCGGCGGCGATGGTCGATCCGGAAAGCGGACGCAAATTGACGGTCGAAACCACCGAGCCGGCAATCCAATTCTATTCCGGCAATTTTCTTGATGGGACATATACCGGCCGCCACGGTTCCAGGTACGCGAAGCATACCGGGTTCTGCCTGGAAACCCAGCACTTCCCCGACTCGCCGAACCATCCTGACTTTCCCAGCACGGTTCTGCAGCCGGGCGCCACGATGCATTCAACAACCACTTTGACCATCAGCACCTCGGAGAGTGAGTAAAGAGGATTGCGAGCCTGCCGGAGCCGCCGACACGCGATCGACTCAATTTGAGCGGGCGGCGGATTGCCGGTTCCGGTACCAGCCCAACCCTGCGGAAGTTCCCGCACGGGGAATATATTCGCAGCCGACCCAGCCCTCGAAGCCAAGTTCGTCGATCAGGTCGAACAGGTAGTTGTAATTCACCTCGCCGGAGTCCGGCTCGTGCCGCTCGGGCACGCCGGCAATCTGGAAATGGCCGACGCGCGTCTGTTTCGGGTCTTCAACATACTTGCGCATCTTCATCGCCAGGTCGCCCTCGGAAACCTGGCAATGGAAGAGATCCATCAGGATTTTGAGGTTGGGCGCTCCGGTTTCGGCAACAAGGTCGTGCGCCTCATCCTGGCGGTTCAGAAAAAATCCGGGCATGTTGCGCTGGGCAATCGGCTCAATCAGCACCTCCACGCCTTCAGTCCGCGCACGGTTCGCGGCCCAGAAAAGATTGGCGATGTAGGTGTCGCGCAGGCGCTCGCGTTCCGCTCCGGCTGGAGCAATACCGGCCATGGCATGGATGCGCGGGCATTCGAGAATCCTCGCATATTCGAGCGCGCGCTCAAATCCCTGGCGGAATTCAGATTCGCGGCCTGGCAGCGCGGTGAGACCCCGCTCACCCGCCTGCCAGTTGCCCGGAGGAGCATTGAACAAAACCTGGCGCAGTCCGTGCTCCTTGAGCAATGCGGCCAGAGTATCTGCCGGATAGTCATACGGGAACAAGTACTCGACCGCATCAAAATTGTCCCGGGCGGCGGCGGCAAAACGATCCAGAAAGACGTGCTCGGCATACATCATCGTGAGATTGGCGGCAAAACGAGGCATCCCGATCCTCCGAAAGCGAATTGAAAACTCACCACGCGGCGCCAAAGTGGAGCCGCAGCTCGTCGATCTGCGCTTCCGTTAGCGGCTCGGGCCTGGGGTTCGATGTCAGCCACAGCCGGGCCGTCTCTTCCAACTCCTCAAGCACGGCCATGGCCGCCGCGGGTGACTCATGCCAAACGTTGGGGCCGAGCCGATCGAGCATCACGGCGTGGATGGGCGTCTTCCGAGCGCGCATCCGGTCGATGGCGCCGGCCACCTGCAGACCCGCCGCGGGGTCGCCGGGGCGATGGTAGTGGATGAGCGGCACGTGTCCGACCTTCATCACGTAATAGGGCGTGATCGGCGGCAGAATATCTTCGCTGCTCCAGACTCCGGAAAGTGTGAGCGCAACCAGGTGTGTGGAATGAGTGTGGATCACGCAGGATGCGCCTCGGTCCGCTTCATAAATCGAGCGATGCAGCGCCAGCGACTTGCTTGGCCGGCCGCCACTCTGCTGCAATCCGCCATGACTCACCTTGGCCAGGTGTTGTGGCTCGAGAAACCCCAGGCAGATGTCGCTGGGCGTCATTAGAAATCCGTCTGGCAGCCGCGCGCTTATGTTTCCCGCGGTCGCATGCACATAGCCGCGCTCGAAGAGCGAACGGCCCACGCGGCAAATCTCTTGTCTCAATTGCGGTTCGTTGGTCATAAAAGTCAGGTGAGAAGCTCAAAAGCCCTCGTGAAAAAATTCGCCGATCCAAAATTGCCGGATTTGAAAGCAACGTGCAGTCCGCCGGTCGCGGCAGCCGGTGAAACTGCGTAGCACCACGGCACTCCGGGGTCTATTTGCGGGCCGATCTGCATTTGCCGGATCTCCAATGCATGTGCGCAGGCTCCCGCGGTTTCCCCTCCGGCCAACACCAGTTGACGCGCGCCAAACTGAACAAGGCCGAAAGCAACCGCGGATAATGCTCGTTCAATCATAGCGCCCGCCTGCTGGGATCCGTACCTTTCCTGGACAGCCATCACGGATTGCGGTTCCGATGTGGAATAAATCAGTAAGGGCAGAGATGAGTCTCTTGCCCAGCAATCCCGGGCCCATGCGAGAGTTTTCGCAATCAGTCCCAGTTCATCGGCCGCTTCGATCGGATCCAGGTAAAAGCTGTTGCCGCCCTCGGAAAGAAACCCTCGCACCTGCGCCAGTGTCGCGACCGAGCAACTGCCGGAGATGATCGCCTTGTTGCCCGCGGGCTGAGGCAAGCGGCTGGCATTTCTCGTAGGCGCGAATCCCCAGTTGATGGGTAGGCCGATGGCCAGCCCGGATGCGGCGGCGACAAACTGTGCGTCATGGAGTGCAGCGCCGAGGTGAAACAAATCCTCGTTGCTCACGGCGTCCGCGATGGCAATGTGGAAGCCTTCCGCGCGCAACCGGTCCATGCGCCGCCGGATTGCATCGGCGGAGTCCGCGACTGCTGTGATATCTACCAGGCCCACCTTGCGCCCCCTGCGCGTGTCCAATTGCCTCTGAAGCACGCGCACCAGGTTGGCATCGGTCATGGGCGTGAGCGGATGATTGCGCATGTGAGTATCGGAAAGGAGCGCATCGCCTACAAAAAGTTGACCCTGAGAAACGGTGCGGCCGGCGTCGGGGAACGCGGGCGTAGCAATCGCGAAGCCGCACCCAAGCTCGTCCATCAGCGCTTCCATAACCGGCCCGATATTGCCCTCCGGCGTGGAATCGAACGTGGAGCAGATCTTGAAGTAGATTTGCCGCGCGCCTTGAGCGCGCAGCCAGCGGCAGGCCTCAAGCGATTGGGCCACAGCATCGGCTGCAGGAATCGTGCGCGACTTGAGCGCCACCACAATCGCGTCCGCGTCCGCGATGTGCGCGCCATCGGGCACGCCAAACGTTTGCACGACTCTCATGCCGGCGCGGACAAGGTTGTTGGCCAGGTCCGTGGCGCCGGTCAGATCGTCGGCAATGCAACCCAGTAACGCCATCTGAAATTTCCTTTGAGAACCGCGATGCATGCGCTTCAGAAACGGTTTCAACTCCGCTCGGCCACAAATGCGCGAACGATGGAGACGAAACTTGGATCCGGCTCCAGGCCCAGGCCGAGCGCGCGGGAGTTGTCGAAATCAGCCGGCCATCCGCCCACGATCCGCGCGATTCCGGCGTCGGCCTCAAATTGCACCAGGGCGCGCGCCTTGGCTCCCGCCACTTCCTCAAGCGCATCCAGCATCTCACTTACGCTCACCGTCAACGCGGGCAAATTGATTGCAGTCCGGCCGCCCAAAGCCTCGCGCCCGGCCTCGGCCACGGCGATCAAACCCTCAACGGCCCGCGCCGGCGAGGCCAATGCTACCTTTGTCTCCGGCGAAACAGGACAAATTGCGGTTTCGCCATTCACAGGCTCGCGTATGATGCCCGAAAGAAAACTCGAAGCCGCGCCGTTGGGCCTGCCCGGCCGCACCACCACCGTCATGAGCCTCGCATTCCGGCCATCCACAAACCCCTTGCGCGTATATTCGGCCACCAGTTGCTCGCAGATGAATTTCTGGATCCCGTAGGACGACTGCGGCGTGGGCAGCGTGTCGCTCCGGATCACGCCAGGCAGCGGCAGGCCGGGGTCCGGGCCGAAGACCGCGAGCGAACTGGCAAAGATGAATCGCGGCGTGTTACCGGCTGCGCGCAGAGCGTCGAGAAGTGCGCGGGTGGAATCGAGATTGGAGCGCATGCCGAGATCGAAGTTCGCTTCGCACTCGGCCGAAACGGCCGCGGCAAGATGAAAGACCGTATCGAAGACTTCGCTGTGCTTTCCCGCGCACTGGTCGATCAACGCCCCGGTAGAGGCGCGCACCCGGGCATCGGCAAGCAAATCACCGGGCGGCGGACAAAGATCGGCGATCACCAGTTCATCGATCGGTTCGCCGGCCAACTGACCGCGCCTCATCAACTCGCGCGCCAGGCGCGCACCCAGAAAACCCGCGCCGCCCGTTAAGAGTACTCTCACCTTGCTGGACCTCTCGGGTTCCATCATTGCCGCTTCATCATGCAGAGTAAAGGGCCGCCACCTCGTAGTCTGAGACCGACGGAATCGTGAATTCGACGGAGTCGCCGGCGAAGTGAAATGGGATGTCGCGCTCGGCGCGCAGCAACTCCACGCGCGTCACTCTCCGCCCGGCCGGCAGCTTGAAACGCACCTGCTGCGGGCCGATGGGATAAAACTCCCGAGCCCAGCCGCGGTGCGCGTTGGGGTTGGTGTAATTCAACACATGCACCGCGAAACCTGATCCCGTCTCCCAGGCGAATGTTTCAATCAGCCCGTTGCCCTCTATGCGGACCGGGGCCTGATCGCCCGACACCCACCGAATCGTATTCTGCAGCAGGCGGCTCAGGTCAGAATTGCCGGAGAGCCACATCGTGGCCTCAACATCGCCCGGGAGCCACGCCAGGCGGCTCTTGCCGCGTTCGCGCAGCACCACGGCCGGCTCGTTGGTTCGCGGAATAGGCGGATACGAAAGTTCAGGCGGATAAGCCGGATAGCCGGGCACCACGGTCAGCACTGGATTCTCTACCGGCTTGAGTGGCAAGCGGTACTCAGCGCCGGGCAGAATGTGAGTGTCGGCGAATCCTTCCAGAATCGGATGCCGCCGCTCAATCCGCGCATAATACGGGTTTGAATTGCCGCGCCGGCCGATGACCGGGCCGGCTAGTTGGATGCCAAATACGTCAGCCAGTCCGAACTCCGCGCGTCGCTCGTTCCTCTCGTTGTACATGCTGGTTTCAAAAGTGCCCAGCAGCGAGCCTCCCTGGTTCACGTATTCGCGCAACTGCCCGCATTGCGCGTCGCTGAGCAGCGCGGTGTTGGGCAGGATCAGGGCCGAGTACTTCCCGATCCGTTCCAATTCGAGCCGGTCTTCGTGCACCAGGTCGAACAGAAAGCGTCCTTCCAGCAGCGCATAATACGTGGCATCCATATACTGCTGCATCGAAACACCGCGCGGCGCTTCATAAAAAAGCTGCGTGCGCTGGCCGAACACCACCCCGATGTTGGCGATGGTGCGCTTGTTTACGAAATGCGGATCGTGCCGGGCCGTCCATTGGAAGTAATCGCGCCCGATCTTCTGCCAGCGCAGATCCTCGCCCAGGCCTGTCTCTCCTCCCACGATGTGATAGTAGGGAACCATGCCGCTGGCCAGCGTTTCGCCAAACCACATCTGCGTCTCGGCTGGCGTTTTGGTGATCTCGCGCCAGCGGATGGGGCCGGTGGACCATCCGCCCGTGACGTTGGCCGCCATCTTGCCGTCGAGCACCGCGCTGCAAACGCGTCCCTGCTGCGCGCAGCCCCAGATGGGAGCGTCTTCTCCGCCACGGCCCTGGTTGTCGGCCTGAAACCACTGCGACAATTCGCCCAGGCGCGCCAGGTTGGGGCTGGCGTGAACGCCGCCGCCCAGGTTGAGGAAGTAAAAGCTGGTTGCCTTTTTCTCCTTCGCGATCGATTCGTACAGCTTCCATAAATCGATCACGCGGTCGTTGAATTTGTCCCAGTACGCAGGCGTCTTCGGCGCAGGCAGCTGGCGGCAAATATTGCAATAGCAGATGGGCAGGCCAAACGACGGCCAGCCGTTGGTGTAGTGCGCGTCCACATCGTAGCGCGAGTTCACTTCGCGCATCACCGCCGCAAAGTAATCGGTCATGTATGTGGAGAACATGCAGGTCTGGAAAAGGTCGGGAACGTCCGGCGTGGGCTTGGGCCGGCCCTGCTCGTCGCGCATGAACCAATCGGGATGTGCGGCGAGAGCGTCGCCCCAGTTCAGGTCGGGGCTGTAGCGCGCAATGGTCCGTAGCCCGCGCTTTTTCGCCGCATTGTGCAGTTCACCTAGAAAATCGCGTCCGTTCAGAAACTTTCCATGACGGTGAAACGGCACCGCGCTGGGATAGTAGGCAAGGATGCCGGTCACGCTGATGTACACGGCCCCAACCTTGGCGCTGGCCCAGTAATCGGCCCAGCCTTCCACGTCGAACACCGCCGGGTCGTGCTCGGTGAAATTGGTTTGGCCGATGCGGCGCAGTTGCCGCTGCCAGGGAACGTCTCCTGTTGTCGTTGCGCCCGGGATCGTGCTCTCCACAGGCGCGGCCAGCGAATCGCCCACGCGCGAAAGCGGGATGGCCGCCGCAGCCGTTTTCAAAAACACGCGCCGATCGAACATCGAAATCACCTCAGTCTGAAATACTCACGTGCCATTCAACGTGGGCGATATCGGGCCACGCCCATGCAGACTGGTGTTCTGAATTGAAATCGGAGATGGTCCGGCGCGAGCGGCTTCGATCTGTGCCGTTCGCGCCTCGTAACATTATCGGGGATGCGCGCTCAGTTCGCCCAGCACGCGCTTCAGGTCGTCCAGCTTCTGTCCCGCCTCAGCCAGCTTGCCTTCCGATGTCAGGCGCTGATAATCGTCGAAATCCTTGCTGGCTTGCGCAATGAGCGCGGTCATGCCGGTCGCCGGCTGGGGCGCGCCCGCGGCTGCGGGCGCAGCCGCGAGCTGCGGCGCCTCATTGGAGCTGAGCGACGAGCTTCCCGAGCCAAAAAGCGAGTTTAACGCGGTTTCGAAATTCGGCCCGTAGGCCAGCCGATCCTGGAGCGCGAGTACCACCAGGCGCAACTCCGGCATCGGACTCCGATCGGCCTGAAGATAAATTGGCTCCGCATAAAGGAGAGCCTGGCCGCATGGAATCACCAGCAGGCTGCCGCGGCGCACATGCGAGCCCTGCTGATTCCATAGCGTCAGTTGGCCCGACAGTTGCGCATTCTGATCGATGCGTGCCTCGATCTGCTGCGGACCGTCAACCAGCTTGGTCTTTGGAAAGTCGTAGACCACCGCCGTTCCGTAGTGCTCGCCGTCGCTGCGCGCCGCAATCCAGCCGATCATGTTGTTGCGGTTGAGCGGCGTGAAAGGCAGAATCTCCACGAACTCCAGCCCCGCAGTCTCTTCGGGCAGTTTCATCAATACAAAATTGGGCACCATCGGTTGTGCGGTCTGATCTCCGCCGCTGGCCATGCCGGTTTGCGTGGCTACCGTCCACTGGTCCTCCTTGTTGTAGAAGACCTCGGGATTGGTCATGTGATACAGGCCGTAAACCTCGGCCTGCAGGCTGAGTAGCGCCTCGGGATAGCGCACATGCTTGCGCAGCCAGTCAGGCATCTCCGCGCCATCTTTGAATAAGCCGGGAAAAATCCCGCGCCAGGCGGCCAGAATTGGATCGGTGTTGTCGAAAACGTAAAACGTCACCGACCCGTCGTAGGCATCGATGACTGCCTTCACGCTGTTGCGCATGTAGTTGATGGACTGGTCGCCGAGACTCGAATGTACGGAGTACGGATACGTGTCGGAAGAGGTGAAGGCGTCGATGATCCAGGACAGTCGTCCGTCGGCGCCCACAACGATATAGGGATCGTGGTCGAAGGTGAGAAACGGCGCCAGCGTAGCCGCCCGGTCATGCACGTTGCGCAGCATCAGCAGGCGGCTGTCGGGCGTCACATCGTCGCTGAATGGGAGCTTCGTGATGTCTCCACGATCGAATGCCAGCAGCGCGCGGCGCAGGAATCCGCCCAGCACGATGCCGCCGTCGCCTTTGTACGAAGTGAGATTGTTCGATTGGCCTTCAGGATAATTGAACTCCTGCTGATGAGTCTTTACGTAGACGTCTGTATCCGTTATCTCGCCAAAATAGATCTCGGGCCGCGTCACCGAAAGATCGGGAACGGTGCTCTGCACCGGCATATTGCTCAAAAACAGCGTGGGCAGCCCCTCTGCCGTAAAGCCGTTCACCGGATTCATGGTGATTCCGTAGCCGTGGGTGTAAATGAGCTTGTCGTTGATCCAGTTGCGGCTGCTTTCGGGAAGTTTGTCAACGTTCAATTCGCGGGCGGCGAGCATTACTTCGCGCAGGCTTCCGCCAATCTCGTAGCGATCGATGTCGATATCGGGAAAATCGTAGTAGGTGCGAATCTCTTGTTCCTGGCGCAGCGTATCCTGGAGCGCCTGCCAGTCCCAGAGCCGTATGTTTTGGAGCGTCGGCTGGTTGTTGGCAGGATCCGCAGCGCCCGGCGTGGTTTCGGCCGGGAACTCGCGTTGCGAAAAGCGGTCCAACCCGTACGCTTGGCGGGTCATTGCAATGTTGTCGGCAATGTAAGGCCGCTCGCGGTCGAGTTGGTTCGGCTTCACCAGAAAGGTGCTGACGTACCAGCCAATCGCACCGAACACCACAAAACACACGGCCGCGGGAACAATCGACAAGGCCAGCCACCGCCCGCTCGGACGCAGCACCCCGACGGCGATGGCAATGACCCCTCCGATCACCAGCGCCACGGTGATAAACAACATCCCCAGCAGCGAGACGTGCGCGTCCGTGTACGTAACGCCATCGAAGATGGTGTGATGCTCGAAGAGCAGCTCGAAGCGGCCTACATATTCACGCATTGCAAAGGTGAGCAGCAGAAAGCCCACCGCGATGGAGACGCCGCGCCAGGGCAATGAAGCAGGCCCGGGGGAGTTCCTGTCCAGCGCGCGCGCCCCGCCGGCAACCAGCAGAAACAAGGCGGAAGCAATACAGACAATTACCGCCAGCGTCACCAGCCAACCGATAATCAGCTGCCACGCAGGTAGCGTAAAAAGAAAGAAGTTCAGTGGCCTGCCGAAGATCGGGTCGGCGATGTTTCCGCTGGAACTGGGGGCATACCAGAAAAGGGCCAGCGACGGCCACTCGGACTGCATCGCCGCGCCCGTGGCCAGGGAGATCAGCAGTGCGATGCCCATGGCCGCAAAGTGCAGCACTCGTCCGACGGGGAGCTCGATGGAACGGCCGGCAAAGAAAATCGTGTGGCTGTCGGGCAAATCGGCGGAGTGGGCCCGCTTGAGAGCCAGGAACGCTCCAAAGATAATCAGAAACGTGAGCGCCGCGAAGGCCGCGAAAGTGCCCCACTGAAGTTCCCAGGTCTTCCAGAACACACTTCCAAAGCCCAGCGACCGGTACCAGAGCAGGTCCACCCACCACGAGAGCAGGGTCCGGCCGGCGAAAGCGATGAGCGCCAGAATGACAAGGAGAAAAAGGAGTGCACGGCGCGGCCCGCGCGATTTTGCGCGGCGCGGCCAATCGATTGTTTCGGGCATTTTCCACCCCGCTCAGGCGGAAACCTCCCGCCGAGTCACCCAAGAATTGTACAGCGGCGGTGCGGTGGCGATCAGATCAGTTCGGTATGCCCGGTAATGCCAAGCTCCTTCACGATCTTGCCGACATCCTGCGAGTGGTCGCGGTGGGCGATCAGCAGGGCATCCTCAGTGTCGATTACCACCAGGTTCTCGACCCCCACCAGGGCGACAAACTTCTTCGGGCTGAAGATGTAGTTGTCGGTGGCCTCGATCGCCATGTGGCCACCGGAATCTGAGACGTTGCCCTCGGCGTCCCCGCGCAGCCGGGTCTCCAGCTGGTACTCGTAGAGCGAGGCCCAGGAGCCCAGGTCGTTCCAGCTGAACTCGGCCGGAATGCAGTAGAGATGTGAGAGATGCTCGCCTTTTGCGGAGCGCGGCTCGAGCACCGCGTAATCCACTGAGATGTTCTCGCACTTGGGATAGAGAGCGCGAAAAACCTCGTCAAACTCCGGCGTGCCCCACGCCGCGGCAATACCCTCCAGAAGCGGAGCGGTCTCCGGCAGGTGCTCGCGGACCGCATTCGCCAGGGTGCGCGCCGACCACAGAAACATCCCCGAGTTCCAGTAATAGTTGCCCGCGGCCACAAACTCCTCGGCTCGGTGCTGGTTGGGTTTCTCAATGAACCTGCGCACGTGAAGGGCGGAGTCGTCTTCGGTCAGGTCGCCGGTCTCGATGTAGCCGTAGCCGGTCTCGGCGCGAACCGGCTCGATCCCCAGCACCACGATGTTGTCGCCCGCTGTTGCCGCCGCAATGCCCTTTTGCAATGCCTTGAGGAACCGCGGTTCATCGGCGATCACGTGGTCGGAGGGAAAGACTCCCAGCACCGCGTCGGGGTTGTCCCTTTCGATCAGGAAGGCCGCCAGTCCGCAGGCCGGGGCGGTGTTGCGGGCCACCGGCTCCTGCACAATCTGCTCCGCCGGCAGGCCGGGCAACTGGTCGGCGATCTCATGCGCCAGGTATTCGTTGGTGATGATCCAGGTCTTGTCCAATCCCGCCAGCGGCTTAAGCCGTTCAACGGTTTGCTGAATCATGGAGCGTTCGCCGTCCAGCGCCAATACCTGCTTGGCGCGGGCGCGGCGGGAGCGCGGCCAGAAGCGGGTTCCGCTGCCTCCGGCGAGAATCACGGGACGAAAATCGATAGCCTTTAACATTGAAGAAACATCCTACCGGACAGAGATAACGTTTGCACAGGGCAGAGCGAATTATTTTCAAAATGAAAATTCGCCGTCCGGTGCCGTCCGCGCCAATCCTAAGGAATGTGGCGTCGCGCCCAACAAAGAAAATCGACTCCTCAGTGGAATCACTGTGGCAGTCGAGAAAGTGTCACATTCACCCGTCGTTGGACTCGAAAAACTTAGGAGAATCAATCACCAGGGGACCTGGCCCAGGAAATCCTCGCTGCCGCGAGTTTGCTGCGCTTTTCTTATCCCGTTACTGGCGGTGCAAGGGACGCTTGCGCTGGGTCGGCAGGCACCGGACAAATCTGCCGGCGGTGCAATGAAGGCAATCACGATTAAGAGGGGCACTCAAGTTTTCTTCCGTCTCCAACAGCCAATCTCCTAGGCAAATGCGCGCAATGGCCAGAGTGTAAAGATCGTCGTGCAGGGCGATGTATGGGCCAGTGGAATCCTCGTGATTCCGAAAGGGACTCAGGGGACCGGCGCCGTGTTCGATGCACAGACCGCAATTCCGGGCAAGCGCGACGGAATGCTGCTTATCAGGCCCGTCGATCTGATTCTTCCGGACGGGCGCCACATCAAAATGAGCAACAATCCCCCAGGGTACGATGACTGCGACGTAATCTTCGGCCCGTGCTGGATGGAATATAGCCTGTTTGCGCCGGTCGTCTTTCCGTTGAAACGGGCTGCGGATCTCGAGGCTCGCGACGACAAAGCGGAAGGCAAGGATGTCACGCAAACGACGACTGAGCCGATTCAGAGTTACACCCGGCAACGCTTCAAAGTGGAGAGCAGCCCTCAACCATAGCGTTTTTGCAGTAATTCTTCTTCAACGTTCCGCGACCCGGCAAGAAGGCGCCCCTCGCCGGAGCGCCTTTCGCCGTTCAGGCTTCGATTACTTCAAGCCGGTCAGGAACTCGCCCATGCGGCGCGTGCCCTCGTCGATGTTCTGCTTGGTTACCGGGTAGCTGATGCGGATGTGCTCGCCTGTCCCGAACGCCTCGCCGGGCACGGTAACCACGTGCGCTTCGTGGAGCAGCCGGGTGGCCAACTCGGTCGCGGTGCGGATGCCGCCCTTGCCCAGGTAAGCGGAGATATTGGGGTAGACGTAGAAAGCGCCCTCCGGCTTGGTGCACGTTACGCCGGGAATCTCGGCCAGCCGCGCCAGCATGTGATCCCGCAACTCTATAAATTCGGCCCGGAACGCGCTCACGCACTCCTGCGAGCCCGCCAGCGCCGCAATGGCCGCTTTCTGCACAAAACTGGTCGCATTCGAGGTCGATTGCGACTGCAGCTTGCTCAAGTTGGCGGTAACCGCTTTTGAGGCCAGGGCGTACCCGGCCCGCCAGCCGGTCATCGAATAAGTCTTGGAAAGCGACCCCAGAATGACGATATGCTCCTTGGCCCACGTAAACGAACCGCCCGAAACCGGCTTGCCGGCATAGTTGAGATACACGTAGCACTCGTCCAGAAGCAGAAAAATACCCCGCTCGTGCGCCAGTTGGACGATCCGCTCCAGGTCCTGGGCAGACACCACCGAGCCGGCCGGATTCGAAGGCGAGTTGAGGATGATGGCCTTGGNNGGTTTCGAGCAATACCACCTTGCCGCCGGCGTACTGGATGATGTCCTTGAAACTGACCCAGTAAGGCACCGGCAAAATGACCTCGTCGCCGTGGTCGACCAGCACCTGGATCGCATTGAAAAGCGCATGCTTGCCGCCGGTCGAGAAGATGGCCTCGTCGATCGTGTACTCCGACCCGAAGTCGCACGCATGGCGCTCCACGATGGCCTTGCGCACGTCGGGAATCCCCGGAACCACCGTGTACCGGGTGAAGTTGGCGTCGATGGCGGCTATGGCCGCGTCCTTGATGTGGCGCGGGGTAGGGAAGTGCGGCTCGCCGGCCCCGAAATCCACCAGGTTGGCGCCCTGGGCGCGGAGTTTGGCGGCCTCGGCGGCCACCGCCATGGTTGCGGAGACCTCAATCCGGCCAATGCGGTCGGCAAAGACTTTTGTGGGCGTGGAAACGGTCATGATGCTTCTATCTTTACAGATTTCCCGCCAATCCCCAAGCCCGCCCCCAAGACACGCCCAACCAGGCCGGCCCACCAGCCGATCCGAGGTAAATCACAGCCACTTTTCCTGTCAGTAAAAACTCTACCGTCAGTGGCGTCAAAAAAGAGTATCCTCCCGATCAGGTTTCATGCCAGATCGAACCAGAGCCGTGCTCGATCGGCCGCTAGCTCGTTACGCCATGGCGGTATTGGCAGTTGCCGGTTCATTTCTGCTGCGGCACTTCATGGTTCAGTCTCTCGGCATGGAGTTACCCCCGTTTATCTTTCTCTATCCAGCCGTCATGATCGTTGCCGTTCTGGCCGGCCTGCGTCCGGGACTGCTGGCCACCATCCTGGCCGTGCTGGGGACGGACTACTTTGTATTAGCCCCCATTCACCATTTCGCTATTAGCAAACCTTCAGATGTCATTACGCTCATAGTTTTTGCCGCCATGGGCACAGTGATGAGCTTGCTGGCCGAACGCCACCAACGGAGCCAGAGGGTCATCGCCGCCTATCGGTCAGAGAGGGCTTTGCGCGAAACCGAGGCGCTCTATCAAAATCTTTTCGACTCGATGGATGAAGGCTTCTGCATCATCGAGGTCTTGTTTGACCCGGAAAACAGGCCTGCCGACTACCGATTCCTTGAGGTCAACGCAGCATTTGAAAAGCAGACCGGGATGCATGACGTGGTGGGGAAACGGATGCGTGAACTCGCTCC
>PLSH01000064.1:0-453 GCA_003165095.1 Acidobacteriaceae bacterium | reverse complement strand
ATCAGCGAGCGCATGAGAGCCGAAAAGGTGCTGCGGGACCAGGCTCAGCTCCTCGAATTGGCGCACGACACCATCATGGTGCGAGGCCTGGATGGAACCATCCGCTTCTGGAACCACGGCGCCGAAGAGATGTACGGATATACTAAACAGCAGGCCACTGGCAGAATCTCGCACGAGATCCTAGCCACCGTATTTCCCCAGCCCCTGGCCGTGATTGAAGCGATCATTCTGCAGGAGGGGCGCTGGGATGGCGAGCTCATACACACCGCCCAGGACGGCGCGCGCATTGTGGTTGCCAGCCGCTGGGTGCTGCAGCGCGATGAGGACGGCCATGCCACTGGCGTATTGGAGATCAACAACGATATCAGTGAGCGCAAGCGGGCTGAGGAACACACGCAAAAAATCAACCGCGTTTATGCGGTCTTAAGCGATATCAACAAGGCCATCGTGCGC
>PLSH01000179.1 GCA_003165095.1 Acidobacteriaceae bacterium | reverse complement strand
GCCCTGCTCGCCGCGGCCGTCTTTGCCGCCGCCACCATTGCCCAGGCACCGCAAGGCCCTCCACCGCCGGGTGGGGGCAGCCGCGCGCCGCGCACATATCCCGCGCCTACCAACCTGAAGGTCTTGCCCAAGGACCTGACCGGAAATCAGGTGCACGAGATCATGGAGGGCTGGGCGGGCGCACTGGGCGTGCATTGCGACACGTGCCACGCCGCAGATCCCAACAACATCGGCCCCAACGGCCGGCCGCGGCTCAACTTTGCCTCCGACGAAAAGGACGAGAAGGCGATGGCGCGGATCATGTACACGATGACCGAAGATGTGAAGAAAAACTACGTGGCCAAGGTTGCGGAGATGGACAAGATGGGTTCGCCCGCGCCGCCGCTGACCTGCGGCACCTGCCATCGCGGCCATCTGGATCCGGAGACATTCACGCCGGAGCCCGAAGGCCCGCGCCCGCCGCAAGGCGCACCCGCGGCCGTGCCGCCGATGCAGCACTGAGGGTTACGAGATCCCAGGTCCCAAAAACGGGACCTGGGGCACCCGGCGTTTGGGCTGGGCTGAGAACGATGAGCTTTGGCGCAGTTGCTTAGATCTCCGGGCGGCGGGAGCGGGCCAGGAAGCGCGCGCCCAGTGCTCCGCCAGCAACGGCAAACACCAGGAGCGCGGTTATCACGCACCAGATGGTGAAAAGCACCAGGCCTGCGCTCCATTCCGGCGAGAGCATAAGCGCCTTGGCCCGCGCAACGGTCTGTGCGTCAACGCCTGCCGAAGTCCACTGCTGGATCAATTGCTGGCTCATCTGCTGGTTCATCGCCGCATTGAAGTCGTCGACGATTTTTCCGGAATGAAACCAGAAGCGCATCGCGTAAAGGCCCACGCCGGCTGCCGCTGCGGCGGTCCAACTGCCCAGAATCCCGGTGACCAGGCCGATCCGCGTACCGGCGCCGACGGTGATCCACGCCGGCCGCTGGCTGCGTATGTAGAGCGCTACAACCCAGGCGCCGGTCACTGCCATCAAGAGCAACCCAATGAGTCCCGCACCTGCCCGCCAAAGGGCCGCGCATAGGATTCCGGCGGGAATGGCGAGCATGAAAGCAGACCGCAAGGCCGGCTTCCAGTCAATGCTGGCAGCGTCGCGCACCGCGTCGTTCCAGCGCTCGGTCTGGCCCTGGCCAGCAGCACTCTCAGCCGAGTAGACAAACTGCGGCAAACCGCAGGAAGGGCAGTAGCAGTTCTCGTCCTGGACGGTCTGGTGGCAGCGGTTGCAAGTCGTTTCCATGCATCTATGAGCCTATAGCATTTCGCCCCGAGCGTGCGTAGCGGCTAACGGCTTCAGGGGCCGGATTGGACACGGCGCGGTTTCCAGTTTCAGGGCGGTTGCGGCATTTTTCATGTCGGCAGGCCTAAAAGGATCGGCAAGATGGCAACTTGTCTGCGGGGCTGCTGCACCGCTGCAGAGGGCGACGGAATCAGGCGAAAGGGAGAATTACTTTAATTCAGCGGATGTATTCGTGCCCTGGGGTCTGTGCTTATGACGCAATTTCGCCTCCTCCCGGATTTTGAGAAGAGTGGGCAGAGATACGTAGACGCGTTGAAGACATTTGCGGCAGCGCACCGGGAACCGGAACAGCACGAGGTGGCTCAGGTCGAGTCTGCGAACGCGAGATGCGCGAAAGCCCGTTGATCCACACATGCGGCAGCAAAGTGACACGATTTGAATCTCCCAACCTGAATCTAGAAAGTACCCTATTATAGCCCTATTACGATTAGATAAACATTGGTCACCAAGGATGCAGATTACTTTGGCGAAATGGAATAGACGAGTTTTGAGTTATTTTTGAAAAGTCCTGGATATTGGCCCCAAGGAAATCCCATGGAACGGTAATTGTGGGCACGGAGAGCCAAGGGCGCAGACGCCGGCATCAGGGCAACAATTCCGGCCGTTCCAGCTTCGCCGAGACGATCGTCTCAGCCGCCGCCAGAACCTCTTCGAGCGTCATGCCGGTTGAATCCAGCAGCACGGCGTCGGGGGCCGGCTTGAGGGGGGAATCGGCGCGATTGCGGTCCCGTTCGTCGCGCGCGTGCAAATCGCGTATGACCTCTTCGGGTTGTACCGCGGGTTTCCGGCCGCCGCGGCCAAGCTGATCGAAACGCCGTTGCCCCCGTACCTCAGGAGCTGCGTCGAGAAAGATTTTTACGTCGGCATGGGGGAAAACCACGGTGCCGATATCCCGGCCTTCCATGACCACCCCGCCCGCGGCGCCAAGCTGCTGTTGCAGGCGGACCATCCAGGCACGAACAGCGGGAAAAACGCTCACCCGCGAGGCCGCGTCGGTGACCGTTGCATTGCGGATGAGGCCGGTGACGTCTTCGCCNNAAGGCGCGGTACATGGCTCCGGTTTCAAGGTTGAGCAGACCGAAGTGACCGGCCAGATGGCGCGCGATGGTGCTTTTCCCCGCGCCCGCCGGCCCATCAATGGCAATGATCGTCTTCCGGCAGGGTTCCTGGGAGCGCAAGCAGCTTTCTTCCCCGGTCATCCGCGCTTTTTCGTCCTTTGCTTCGGCGGAGCGGTGAAACCATACTGTTTGTTGTTTCCAGCTTTGGCTCCGGCGGTTAAGGCAGGTTTGCGCTTGCCGCGCGCGGAACGAGCTTCAGTTCGCACGTCCTTGCGCGTAGTGCTGCCGCGGTTTGATCCTATCGCGTTGCCGGCGGGCTTGCCGTTGCCGGAGTGGCCGTTGCGCTGGGCTCTGGCAGCAGCGGATGGCTTCCCGTTGCGGGCGCTGGAGATGCCGCTCGCGGGGCGGGCGGAATGGACCTTGCCATTTCCGTTAGAACGCGCACCGTTGGCCGATGCGGCGCCAGCATGAGCCCCATTGCGCTTGGCGCTGCCATTGCTTGACCCGTTCGCCGTCCAGCGTGTGCCGGAAGCAGGGCGTAAGCCGTTTGCGGCGCGCGTTCCAGCCGGCCGTGCTTCACGATTTGGCCGCCGCGCGGGGCGGCTGCCTGACGACGATTGCGCCGGCTTGCGGTCGCGGGAGTGAGCGGCGGAACGGCTGAAGTGAGGCCGTGCGCCCGCAGACTTGCCGGCCGATACCGGGATGCGCGCGCCTGGAACTCGCGGAGCGTGAGGCTCAGAGGAACTCCGCGCCACTGCGGCAACCGGAGGAGCGACCGGCGCAGCCGGCTTCAGCACCGGTTCCACAGGCTCTTCCTCAAAGTCGCGGGAGTGCATGAAATATGGAGAAGCAGCCATGGATGAACTGGCATAGACGGTGGGAGCAGTGGCAAATTCGGGCAGGGTTCCAGCCACATAATAGAGCGGGGCGTGGCCCAGCGAAATGGTATGCACCTGGCGCGTAGCCACCAGCCCGCGCAGTACTTCCCTTATCTTGCTGCGCGCCGTGAGGGGCGCGAGGAACATCTCGACGTCTTCCATACAGGCCGCGATAACCGCCTGCATATAGATGGAAGCGAGCACCGAGATTGCCGTGACCTGAGAAGTGGATGCTCCTTCGGCAATGGCCTTTTGGAAACGCTGCCGCAGCAGTTGCCACTGAGCAGGCTGGCCTGGAGCCGAGACGATGGGGATGATGCGAAGCTGCTGCCAGAGCTCGGTGATGGCGCGCAGAACCGCGCCCTCCGTCACTTCCCGGCCCAATGCATGTTTGAGCTGCGGGATGGTGGCGTCGCCTGCCTCCAGCTGCTTGTAAGCCTGGATGGCCAGAGGCGAAACCTGGCGTGAGCCGGTCAATTGCGGGCTGCGACGCCAGTCACGGTCGCCCCTCAGGGCATAGACGTAAGGCAAAACCCAGGCTGCGACTACGAAGTCCGGTTGTTCGCCCGGCTGACCCAGTAGGTTCAGGCGGACCGCGATCCCGTCCGTCTCCAGCCGCACCAGCAACTCTTCGGCAACTGCGATCTTGCGGGAATCGGGGGTAGGATTCCACTCCCCTGCAATGGCCTCTACAAATGAAGGCGCTATGGCGGCGGCAAACTGGCGCCGGGGCAGGAAGAGACACAAACCGGTCTCCTCAATCCAGGTACGGGCATCCTCCAAGGTGAGGGCACCGTTTCCGTTCAGGCGCATCCTTTCGGCGCGCGAAGCTTCCAATTGCTCTGCTGTCAAAGAAAAACCTCACTTCCAGGCTGGCGATACGGCATAACCAGAGATATTGCGTCCTGTTTTGCCCCATCAAGGTCGACGCCGACCTGACCTTGGATGGAAAACCGGCTGCGGCCGCCATCCTGATCGTTGCGTCAACTAAGGTACTGCATTCCGGGATATACGGTTCCCCGGTGTTCCTCGTAGCGCCCGGCAACCCTGCTCCTGAGAGCAAGAGTGGCCACCTTCCAGAAGCTCTAAATCCGGTGGAAGGCCCGCTGGATCTCCTTCCAAGAATACAGCAAAGCTATTGGACGTCCATGCGGGCAACTGGTTGGGTGGCTGGTCTTCGCAAGTTCCAACAATAGCCATTCCATACGTGCCGGGTCAAGAGGGGTGTTCACTTTGATGGCCGAATGGCAGGCGATGGAGGCGGCGATCCGCGTCCGCAGCGCCGTAAGCTCCTCATTTTGCTTGGTTTCCTCAGAGTAGTCTCCCGACTGCTCGATAACCTGGCCGAGCATCCGCTCCAGCGCGGCTCCTTCAAGCCCTACGGGAGCTGCCTTTACAGCGAGAATCTGCGGACCGAAGGGCTCAACCTCGAACCCATTCCTCTCCAGCTCCTCGGCAATGCGTGCAAATACAATCATTTGTTCAGGTTTCAGCTCCACCAGCAGCGGCATGAGGAGTCTTTGGCGCTGAACCTGCTCCACATTCCGATCCCGCAAAATTTTTTCAAAAAGAATTCGTTCATGGGCCACATGCTGGTCAATAATCCACAATCCGTCCTCGCCCGTGGCCAGAATGAATGACTCGCGCAACTGCCCGAGGGGCTTGAGCGAGCCCAGGTGGTTTAGATTGGCTGCGGCCTGTTCGGCCTCGACCAGCGCCGTGGCGGCCGCGGCATCGGGCGCGTCGACAGGCTGGAAGAGTGTGGCCGCAGCTTCACCCCACGCCTGCCGGTCAAAACCACCCGGATCGAATCCCCGGCCGTCAAAGGGCAACTCGCCGGGAACGGGCGAGGGCATGCGGGGCGTAAGTTGAAACGGCTCAGGACCGGAGCGCGCAGAAAGGAAGGTCTCGGAGTCGGAGTCCGGCATGGGCATATGCGGCGTGTTACCGGGCGAGCCGGGCAGCGGCGATGCCGCGGGAGGCATGAGCGAGGAACTGGCGGTGGGCTGAGAATCGAGTGCAGCCAGAAATCCGGCGGCCGGCCGGGCCTTGATGAGCGCCATGCGCAGGCTGTCGCGGACAAAGTCGTGAACCAGCGTCTGCTGGCGGAAGCGCACCTCAGTCTTGGCCGGGTGCACGTTCACATCCACCTCTTCGGGAGGCATTTCGAGGAACAGGAGCACGACTGGAAAGCTGGTGGGAGGAATCACATTGCGATACGCCTCCGTGAGGGCGTGCAGAAGCAGCCGGTCGCGAATAAGCCGCTTGTTTACAAAAATATAGATGGAATTGCGATTGAGCTTTTGAAGCTCGGGCTTGGAGTAGAACCCGGTCAGCCGCATCGTGCCGGGAATGCGCACCGGTTGGTTTGGATCCACTTTCCACGGAGGCGGCTCGGGCAGGCCGGCACGTTCGAGCGGAGTTTCGGCGGCAAAGGGCAAAAGCTGCCCCAGTGTCTCCTTCCCAAAAATCTGATAAATCCGTTCGGCAGTCCGCGTAACGGGCGTGGCGGACAGCAGCGTATGGCTGGCCGAAATCAGTTCGAAGTGCTTTTCGGGATGAACCAGGGCATAGTGGGTCACCAGCGCCGTAACATGGGCCAGCTCTGTCGACTCCGCGCGCAGAAATTTTCGCCGGGCGGGCGTATTGAAGAACAGATCGGCGACGGCGAGGGTGGTTCCCTGGGGCAGAGCGGTTTCCTCGACGTGCAGAATCCTGCCGCCCGCGATCTCCATGCGCGTTCCCGGAACGGCCGGAGTTTCATTCGTCGCCGTTTCCAGGGTTACGCGCGCCACCGAGGCAATTGAGGGCAGCGCCTCGCCACGAAACCCCAGCGTGGCGATCGAGAGCAGATCGTCGGCGGTGCGCAGCTTTGAAGTCGCATGGCGTTCGAAGGCCAGCAGCGCATCGTCGCGGTTCATCCCTGCGCCGTCGTCCGAGACACGGATCAGCCGCCGCCCACCGCCCTCAACCTCGATCCGGATGCGGGTTGCGCCGGCGTCGAGCGCATTCTCCAGCAACTCCTTGACCACCGAAGCCGGACGGTCCACGACTTCGCCCGCGGCGATCTGGTTAGCCACCAGGTCAGAGAGTATTCGGATGCGCCCCATAAGGAACTAGGGTAACGCAGAACGGGGAACAGTGTTCAGTGGTCAGTGGTCAGTGGTCAGTGGTCACCTGAAATTATTGCGCTCGTTTAGAGAGTGGTGGCCAGGGACGGGATTGAACCGCCGACGCCGGCCTTTTCAGGGCCGCGCTCTACCACTGAGCTACCTGGCCTCAGTGCAGACTTGGAATTGCAAATTTTTGAGCGAATTGCACGATGCCGGAAGGCAGAAGATTCGTGGAACCGTTCAAATGGGTGGGTGAGTCCACCAACGGCGCGCCGCAACAACCTGAACAGTATATCAAGTTCCAATTGTCGAAACCAAACCGGAGAAGACGATTGGGGACCGTGTTTTCCTGATTCTGAATAAGAAAAATCGCTGCCGGGCCTGGACGCGGGAGAACGGCGGTGCACTACACTGGAAAACAATTATGCATAGCCTTGTGCCGTTGATGGTCCGCCGGTCGCTCGCCTGCCTTGCCGTTGCCGCGATAGCCGGGTGTGGGCATCAGATCGGCACGCAGGGTCCAGGACCCCCGACCAAAGCAGAGACGCGGGCCGCACTCATCTACGAGGCCAACCTGCACCAGGGGCCGGAGGCGTTGAGGGCGTTTCTGGCCGATTTTCCCAAGGGCGCGGATCTGCACGTCCACCTTTCCGGCGCGGTCTATGCGGAGACGTTCATTCGCGACGCGGGGGAGGATGGGCTTTGCGTGGACACGACAACGCTCAGCTTTGCCCCGCCGCCATGCACCGGTAAGCCGGACAAGGACAAGCTGATTGCTGCGAAAGATCTCTCGGGAAATATCACGCCGGCGAACCAGGTGCTGTACGACCGGTTGATCAATTCATTTTCGATGCGCAGCTTTGTGGCCTATGCGGGCTGGAGCGGGCACGACCAGTTCTTTTCCACCTTTGCAAAATTTGGCGGGCTGAACAAGAGCCATACGGGCGAGTGGGTGGACGAAGTGGCCGGCCGGGCAGCCGCGCAGAATGAGCAGTACCTGGAATTGATGGAGACGCCGCCCTTCGGGCACGCGGCGGGGATTGCCCACGCCATCGGCTGGAATGCGCTGCTCGCGCAGGCCGACCCTCAGGCCTTTGCGCGCTTCAGGCAGGAGCTGCTGGATCGCGGGCTGCGCGATGAGGTGAGCGTGGACCGCGCCGACGTACGCGACGCCGAAACGAAGCGCGGGCAATTGGAACAGTGCGGCACGGCACAGGCCGCGGCGGCGTGCGGTGTGGAGATCCGGTACATCTACCAGGTGCTGCGCGGCTTTCCGCCGGAGCAGGTGTTTGCGCAGACGCTGTTGGGGTTTGAGACGGTGCAGGCGAGCATGGACGCGCATGAGAAAAGTGAAGGCGGGGAAGGATTCGTGGGCATCAACTTCGTGATGCCCGAGGACGGGTTCATCTCCATGCGCGATTACACGCTGCAGATGAAGATGGTGGACTATCTGCATTCCGTCTATCCTCGGGTGCACATTACGCTGCACGCGGGTGAGCTGGCCCAGGGCCTGACGCCGCCGGAGGGGCTGCGCTTTCACATTCGCCAGGCCGTGGAGCTGGGACACGCGGAACGCATTGGCCACGGCGTGGATTTGATGCACGAGGACAATGCGCGGGGTCTGCTTACTGAGCTGGCTCAGCGCCACATCATGATTGAGATCAACCTGAGCTCGAACGAGGGAATTCTGGGCGTTGAGGGCGACGCTCATCCGTTTCCGATTTACCGGTCGGCGCATGTGCCGGTGGCGCTCTCGACGGACGATGAGGGAGTAAGCCGCATCGATCTTACCCATGAGTACGTGCGGGCGGCGCTGGACTACGGTCTGAGCTACCGCGATCTGAAGCAACTGGCGCGGACCGGGATTGAACATAGTTTCCTGCCCGGCGCGAGCTTGTGGACTAAGCCTGACGATTACAGGCAGATGGTGGGCGCGTGCCGGGCCGGATTCGCTGGAGAGGTTCCTTCAGCTTGCGCCGATTTTCTCCGCGACAGCCAGAAAGCCGCGGCGCAATGGGAACTGGAGCGAAGGTTCATGGTCTTCGAAGCGAAGTTCGATTACTTACGCAGCTTCGGGGTGAAACCATGAACAACGAACGTATCCGCGAATTTTGCCTTGCGCTGCCGCATGTTACAGAGACGGTGAGTTGGGGGCATCACCTGGTTTACTGGGTGGGCGATCGGGACATTGGCGGCAAGATGTTCTGCTCGACAGATCTGGATGGGAGCGGGGTGGGCGTGCTGGCGTTTCACTGCGGCGCGGAACGTTTTCATGAGCTGCTGGAAATCGAAGGGATTCGGCCGACGCCTTATTCAGCCAAGCACTTTTGGGTCACTTTGGAGCGGTGGGACGCGCTGCGGGCGCGGGAGATCGAAGAACAGTTGCGGCGGGCATACGCGCTGATCCTCGAGAAGCTGCCGCCGCGGACCAGGAAGGTGCTGGCGATGCCGGAAAAGGAACGGGCGAAGCTGATCAAGGAACGGAAAAAAGTGGTGGCAGCACGAGAAAAGGCTTAGCGAGGGTGAAGGCGGCTAAAGAAGCGTTGTGGTTCTCCCGACTGACCTAACTAGCAAGAAATGATACGGTTGGGCCATCGTGCCTGGCGGTTACAAGACGCTTTGCGGCGGCTGGGTTGAACAGGTCGTAGCGAAGACCCTCAAAACTGATCAAAACAGCACAGACAAGTTTCCAGGTTCAGGCGATGATGGACAGGACTTGAGTGCAGCAGGCGCTCAAGCGCGGGAAATCCGCACCGAAAATTCGGCCGGTTCCCTGGAAGCGATGCGGGAGTTGCGTTAACGGCCAGGTTGAGCGGAAGTTCCTGCTTTTTGTCTCTGAGTCATTTTCCGGTGATCCTCGATCTGTGCGACACCGTCCGTATGCCGTTTTCAGGCACATCAAAGGAGATTCGATGTTGACGATTATGAACAAGGATCACTCTATATTTGACCCTGCCGCATTTCTTGCGAACGCCGGCCTGGGCCGAAGAATCGTCGAATTGAAGCAGAAGGAGCCCTTCTTTTCCCAGGGAGATCTGGCAGACGCCGTTTTTTATTTGCAGAGGGGGCGGGCCAAGCTCACGGTGGTTTCGCAGGGCGGGAAAGAAGCGACCATCACGATTCTCTCGGAAGGCGATTTTGTCGGGGAGGGCGCGCTCGCGGCGGTGCCGGGGCGGCGATTGTCCACGGCCACGGCCATCAACAACTGCACGGCGCTCAAGATCACGAGGGAAGAGATGGTCCGGGTGATGCATGAAGAGCATGAGTTCTCCGACCTGTTCATGAAGTTTCTGCTGGAACGCAGCATGCGCACCCAGGCCGATCTTGTCGATCAGCTCTTCAACTCCAGCGAGAAGCGGCTGGCCAGGATTCTGCTGTTGATGGCGGATTTTGGCAAGCCGGGCGAACCGGAGACCTTCATTCCTCCGATCACTCAGGAAACCCTGGCGGAGATGATCGGCACAACACGGTCTCGCGTGAGTTTTTTCATGAATCGCTTTCGCAAGCTGGGATTCATCAGTTACAACGGCCGCATCCAGGTGCACAAATCGCTGCTCAACGTGGTTCTGCTCGATCAATTGCCCGAGCACAACGCCGAGAAACCGCCTATTGTTGTCAGCGCGCGGAAGTTTGCCTGATCGGGCGCTACCCGCAGACAACGATCCCCCCAAAAATTGCGACGGAGGCTTGTGTCGGGAACGGGATAAGACCCCAGGGGCGAGATAAGACCCGAGGGGTGTCTTATCTCGTCACCGGAATTGAGTCACCGGGCTTAAGTCACCTGGCTTGATTGGATTGGGCCTTAGTGGCGTCCTCCGCCATGGCCACCTCCGCCATGGCCACCGCCGCCGCGATATCCGGGAAGGGAGTGTTCACCGCCTCCATCGTGGCTGGCAGTGCCTGCGTGGCCTCTCCCATCCCGCGCCTCATTTGCCTGGAAGTGGTTGAAGCGCTGCGCTCCGCGCGACGGCACCGGTCCATGGTAACCGTTGCGCGGATCGAAACGGTTGTCGACGTGGCCGTAAAAGCCGTTAGGACCGTGAAACCAGGGTCCGGCGCCAAAAAATACGCCTCCGACGAACCAATCGGGCCCGTAATAGCCATAGGGAGCGCAGTCATACGGCTCGTAGTCGAAATAGCCGTAGGGGCACACAGGCTCCACTCCAACGTCGACGGCAACCTGGGCTCGTACCTTTGGTGCGCAGCAGGTCAGGGCAA
>PLSH01000340.1:8711-27677 GCA_003165095.1 Acidobacteriaceae bacterium | reverse complement strand
TTGGAAGTAACGGTGGTGGTGCTTGGAGTACCGGTGTTGAGCGTAAGGGTGACGCACCAGCCGCCGTCCAGACTGGCCGGAGAGCCGTCCCAGCCGTAGGTGTAAAGCGCCCAGTCGCCATTTGCCGGTGCATTATTGAAGGCCTGCTCGAAGGTATATGCCGTTGTCCCAAAATCTGTCATTCCATTGGTGGAGGCTGCGTACTGCGCGTAATGGATAGTGGAGGGGACCTGCGGGATACTGGTATCGATCGACGGCGCCGTCGCTGCGGCGAAAGTAACCGCGACTTGATTATTGTCGGTTGCTTCGTAGTTTCCGGTCGTCGCTCCTACATTGCCAGGCACAAATTGGCCGGCAGTGTCGAAAAACGTGAGGGTCTGATTGTTCACCGCGCTGGCGCTGAAGCCATCGTCCAGAAAATCCAGATTCTGCCCGCCGGAACCTGGCGCAACCAGCAGGAATGGGTCGCCAATCTCGGAGGAGCTGTACACATCGTTCAGGGCAACCTTCACATTGGACACCGTCGACCCGGCAGCATACCCGGAGACCGCGATGACGGAGGGATATGCCAGCGCGAGCCCATTGCCGCCCGGTATCGCCAGCCCCGTGTCATTGCACCATACATCCGTCGAGGTGCTTCCGCTCGGAACCACTTCCACCAGTTGATTGAGGGAGCTGCTGGTGCTGGGGTAGTAAGTCGAGTTTCCCGCGTAAGTTGCCGTGATCGTGCTGATGCCCTGGCAAACTGTCGGGAATGTGGGAGCCGTCGTCGCGCTGCACTGCGACGAGCTTGACCCCGAGGACCCCGCGGTCAGAGTGACACCGCAGGTTGCCTGGCCGCTGCTGTTCAGCGTTTGATTGCCGCTCGTGCATGTAAGAGCCGTGGTGCTGCCGTTGGCGTAGAACGCGACCGTCCCCGAGGTTACGGCGGAGCTGGTCCCATACTTGACAGTAGCCGTGTAGGTCACTGTATTGGTGGCGTAGGCAGCCTTCAGGCTTGTCGAGAGCGTCGTGGTGGTGTTGGTCTTGGTGGGAGCTGTCGCCGTCAGGTATAGATTCCACCCGTCGATGGTCACCGCATCCTCCGAACCGTCTTGCACATAGAGCGACCAGGTACCCGCCGCTGGGGTGCTACCCGTTCCAAACACGCTGGTCAGCGTGGAGCTTCCGTCGGTCTGCGGATAGTAAATAGTTGAGCCGGCTGCGATCGGAGATGGATACGGAAAACCGTTCTCGTCGTTCAGCGGACCGGAAGGGGCAAAGAACGAACCGGGCGCATAACATCCATTACCGCTCGTCTGGAACGCGGTTGTGCCTGGCAAATAAGGGAAGTCGCTCGCGCTCACGTAATTGGAGAAGAATATGTTGACCCCGGTAATAGCCGCGCTGGAGTTGTTCCCAGCTCCGCCCATGAGCTCAAATTGCTCGCCTGTCGGCGAAACCAGCAGAATCTGGGTTTCGTAGAGACCCTCCGATTCGCCGGGAACGCCTGCCACCGACACGCTCTTGAGTTCGACTTGCACTCCGGTCACATTGCCGGTCACCGTGTTGGGGACGGTGATGGTGGAGGGGTAGGGGCTCGCCGCCTCCGCTGCCTGGGCGCCGTAGTGCGCGACCGTCGTGATCGTGGTCGTGCTTGAGTATTCCGTTGAGCCGCTGGCGGGCGTGAAGGTGCATCCGCTCTGCGCGCTCAGCTGCCCGGCCGATGACACAAATGCAAAGGCTGCGGTTAGAGCTGGGACAAGCAGGCTAAATCTCAGGCAGGAAAACCTTAGAGGCAACAGAGAAGCGGCGGCGGACGACATGGGTGGAGACCTCGCGTTTTGAAGCCGTGGGACTTAGGGGAAGATTGGGGAAACAATCATCGTCCGGCGCATCGAGGAAGTTGATCTTGGCGCCGTCTACGGGGAAGAAGGCCTGGTAAATCTCACGCTCGCGCGTAACAGCAGCGGCGATATCAAGAGAAATGTGAGACCCAGAGAATATTAAACAGTGTTGTCAGGTTTATCGCGCCGGTGATCCCGGTGTCAACCGGAATCTTCTTTTTTGGACGCCGATTCCGAGAAGTTATATCGCTCCTGAGACAGATTGCAAGGCCAAAAGAACGTCGGCACCGTAAATGCCAGCGTTTGCGGCGGAAAAGCCTGCCAATTTGCTGCCGTTTTCGCCGAAAGAGCTGAAGTTGTAAGTGCCGCTGCCGTCGACGCTAGGATCGGCTCCGCCGGAATTGTAGGTGGAAGGGCCCGGCGAGTTGAAGGTGTCCCCTGCGGGAAAGTAGTCGGAGCGCAGGTAAGTGCCTGAGAACGCGCCTGGGAAGTGCCTACGCCGACGCCAGACATCATTCCGCTGTTGTTGTCAGTACCGCTCCCTGAGTCGGCCAGCGTGAAAGTGCTGTTCCCTATCTGCTCCGTCCCTGTCCCGCAGACGCCCGACAAAAGGTCCAACGCCGTCAAGCCTGAGCCTGAGGGAGGAACCAGCACAACCGCCGCGCTGTTCAGATCGTGGACACTGAGATTGGTTAAGGTCAACGAGATGTTGGTCACGCTCGTGAGACCGCCGACGACGTTGGAGGAACCTTCCGACGCCCCGAAGGTGCCGCTAACGGTGATTCCACCCGACGAGGTGCACGTCGTCACGTTCGGCGATGTCGAGCAGATGGCGTGCGCCCGCGCAGGCGTAAACAGGGCGATCAAGGCAAGAAAAATCAGGCAGACCGTCGGACGGGCAAGCCGCAAAGGAATGACAGAGCGATCATGCAACGACATGTCGTAAACCTCAAATCCGTGGATGGCTGTGGCGTGCTTGCGGAGACGTATGAAACTGCTCTTCGGCGCTGAGACCCCCGCTTCCGCGTTCGCGCCGCATCTTGAGGACCGGTCTACCGGTCTTGCATATTCCGTGGAGAAGAGTAGCCAGGTGAGTCGGGAAGCCGCGTGCTGAATGAGGGATGTTTAGACTACGTACACATCCCATTATCAGCATGGTTGTCAACGAAATCCCCACCTGTCGACCCCAGTTGAAAAGCAAATGGGATCGTACAGCAACGATCTTGAGATATTCGTGGTGAAGATCGCCCAAGTGCGCCGGGAAGGCCTTTGAAGGAAATCAAGAAGAATTTTGCTGACGAGCAGGTCGAAGGTCAATCAAATATTTGATTGTTGGCGAATTCAGGTGGGTGAATTCTTGTTGAATTCTCCCACAATGGCGTAGCCAATGAGTTCACCCTCGCGCGTCGCCAGCCATTACCAGCCGCAAGGATCAATATGGTATTTCCCGCAGGCATACAGGAATGACCGGCATGGCAAACTGTTGCTCATGGCCCCAAGCTACGACGGTTCAGGAGCGGTCGGGTTTCGCTGCGTGAAAGACGCAGAGTAGACCCGGCTGTTAGTGACCATTCGGGGAAAATGGCAGTGTGATCCATCAGTTATTTCTCCACACCGACACGGACCAGAAGTTTGCCGAAATTCTTGCCGGCGAGCATTCCAATGAATGCCTGTGGCGCGTTTTCCAGGCCATCGATTATGTCTTCGCGATATTTGACGCTTCCTTCCAGGATCCACCCGGGGACGTCGCGGAGAAAGTCGGCGTAGTATTTTTCGGTGAAGTCGTAAACGATGAACCCTTGCAGTAGAATGCGCTGACTGAGTATCTGCCGCATGGCCGCAGCCAGACGATCTCGAGCTTCAGTCTTTTCCGGCCCATCGTATTGCGCTACCAACCCGCACACGGGAACCCTCGCGAATTGATTCAAGAGCGGAAGAACAGCCTGCCACACTGCGCCTCCGACATTTTCGAAATACACATCGATCCCCTGTGGGCAAGCGGCTGCAAGGACGGCTTGAAAATCAGGTGAGCGGTGATCCACCGCGGCATCGAAATGCAGTTCCTCTTTCAGATAGGCACATTTCTTGCTACCGCCTGCAATCCCAACTGCCCGCGCTCCGGCGATTTTGGCAAGTTGCCCGACGAGGGAGCCGACCGGCCCGCAGGCTGCCGCGACCACGACGGTTTCGCCACTTGCCGGCTTACCGATCGCTTTCATTCCCGCGTAGGCCGTAAAGCCAGGCATGCCCAGAACGCCCAATCGTGTGGTTACCGGAAACTCGCCCGGGTCGATCCTGCGTACTCCTTTTCCTCGCGAGATCGCGTGCGTTCGCCAGCCGGTATGGGCGAGCACAACCTCTCCCTTTGAATAATCGGCATGGTTTGAGGCGACAATTGTGCTGACGGTTTCTCCCCGCATTACTTCACCGATTCTCAGTGGTTCGGCATAGGACTTTCTGTCGTCCATCCTGCCGCGCATATACGGGTCGAGCGAAAGATAGTCTACCTTCATCAGGAATTCGCCTGGGCTTGGTTCAGGAAGCGCGAACTCTTCCAGGCGAAAATCGTCCGGCGTCACGTTGCCCTGCGGCCGGGCGGCAAGAACGATCTGGAGGCCCTTTTTCCCGGTCACAGGATTCTCCTTCCTTTCCGAGGCTCGATCAAGCAGGAAGCAATCGCTGCGAGGATCCAATCAGCAGTCGCAGGATAAGGAAATGCATGGCCGCGTGCTGCCACAGGTCCTGCCACAGGTCCGGGCACGATCCTTGTCCTCTCTACCCGCAATGATCCGGAATTTCCGTTTTGCCTTTCGGCTGCGAACCAATATACCCTCATTTGCCTCCGCTCGCGATTTTTTTCTGCATTCGTTCCAGAGCCAAAGAACCGGATGCGTTGGCTTTTCTTTTGATGGCGCGGGGTGTCGGCAAATGACATGAAAATGTCTGCTCAGAACCTGTCGCGTCGTTAATTTGTTTCTTTACGATTTGCCAATTGCTTTCTGAGGCCAGATTCGGAGAGGAAAAAACCGATGCGTTACTCCCAACAAGTGCAACCCGCTTGCAAACAGATTGTNNGGCCACGGGCTCCGTGCGAACCTTGCAGTCCAACGACCACGGATTGTATGTGGTGACCCTGCTTCCGCCGGGGCAATACACGCTCGAAGTCACGAAACAAGGATTCAAAGTGGCCTCGTCGCCGAACGTGCAGGTGAACGTTGCGGAGACAACGGTACTGAACATACGAATGCAGACAGGCACGGTAACGGAGACGATTACCGTGGCTTCTGTCAGCGTGGAGCTGCAGACCGAATCGAGTGAATTGGGGCGCGTGACGGATTCTGAGATGCTTCAGAACCTGCCTTTGGTTACGCGTAACTTCACGCAGATCATCGGCTTGAACGCAGGCGTCTCCCAGGAGGTGAACAACGCCGGGAGTGTGGGAAGAGGCGGTGGCAGCCAGGAGGCGAATCCCGCGGGCGGAAGCATCATGAGCCAGGGAGCCACTTCGACCGACAACAACTTTGAAATGAACGGCCTCACGATCAACGACGTCCAGGGTTCATGGATTTACTCGCAGGGAATTCCGGCTCCCAATCCCGACACGATCCAGGAATTCAAAGTGCAGACGGCCCTGTACGATGCTACGACGGGGCGCAATGCCGGGGCCAACGTCGATGTCATTACGAAAGGCGGCACCAACGAGTACCACGCATCGATGTTTGAGTATTTCCGGAACGAAGATCTCAACGCCAATGACTGGTTTACGAAGAGTTTCGGCGAGTCGCGTGGCATTCTGCGGCAGAATCAATATGGTTTTACCGCAGAGGGTCCATTGGTCAAGAACAAGCTTCTGCTCTTTGGTTCCTGGCAGGGCACAAGGCAGTACAATGAAACCGACCCGTTCAACCATAAAGTAGACTACGAACCGCCCATTACCGACAACCGGTCGGCAGCGGGATTGGGAGCGGTTTTCGGTGGCCAGCAAGGCTGGCTTGGTGCGTTTGGCGGCACGGTCCTCGCCAATGGCTCAAATATCGCTCCCCAGGCTTTGGCGCTGCTCAATACCAAGCTGACCAACGGTCAATACATGATACCGTCAGCGTCGAGTGTCAACCCTTCCGCCCCGGGCGGATTCGATTCAGAGGGCACTGCATTTGTGCGCAGTCCCGGCTTTTTCAATGAAAACCAATGGATGGCGAACGGCGACTACCTGCTGTCGGACCGCAACAAGATAGCGGTTCGCTATTTTGGTGCGCTCAGCGACCAGGAGTGGTCCACTTTATACGAGACTGAAGGGAATCCACTCTATCAGCCAGAGCGCTTCGACGTGTCTTCGATCGCAGAAACCTTCACCCTGAGCCCTACTCTGGTAAACCAGTTTCTGGTCGGCTTGCACAGGTCGACCTCGAACCAGACCTACGGCAATGCGTATACCTTCTCGAGCATCGGCATGAACGCCCCGTCCCAGGTGAACGCGTACCCCAATATCTGGATGATCAGCGATGGCTTCCAGACGGGCACAACTTCGGCGACGTACTTCCTGGAGGAAGAGGAGCAGTTTAATGACACGTTGTCCTGGGTCAAGGGAAAGCACCAGTTCACCTTTGGCGGCGGCTTCACCAACGGCAGGGATAACATGGGGAAATTTGACTTCGAGGCCTATATGCTTCCGCTGACCTGGGCGGATTTTCTGCTGGGGCAGGGTAGCATAGATGGATACCCATACAGCAATATTTACGAGACGTACGCTGGTTTTGGGAACTTCCTGCGCGACTGGCGATACAAGGATGCCGACGGCTTCGTTCAGGACGACTTCAGAGTAGCGAAGCGTCTCACGGTTAACCTGGGCTTGCGCTGGGAGCACATAGGCGACCTCGGATCTGCCAATGGCGGGGGAAACGTGGATGTGTCCAAGATTAATCCCAATCCATCCGCGGCGGGCAGTCTCGCCGGCTACCAGGTTAACTCCAATTACAAGGGCCCCACTCTCCCCACCGGAGTGATCCAGGGGAAGAACACATTCGGGTTCAATGGCGATGGCCAGAATACATGGAATCCGCGTTTGGGGTTTTCCTGGATGGTGCCGGGCACGGACCGGTTTGTTCTTCGGGGAGGCGTAGGCGTCTATCACTCTACGACCGAGGGCCAGATGAATCTGCTGCTGTGCGCGGAGGCTCCCACCGGTATATGGGCCATCTATACAGGAACGTATAACGGGGCTTCATCCGACGCCAATCCCTTCCCGTATACTCCGACCTTCCCTGTATTTGCGCCTTACTCCCCCTCAACCGATTTCACCCTGTCCGCGCTGGGTATGGGTTGGCGTCCTCCGACAATCTATCACTATAGTCTCGGCCTGCAATCCAGACTCCCGGGTGGCGCCATCTTAGACGTCGCGTACGCCGGGGCACGCGACCTGCACACGATCCTGGGCAGGACGATCAACCAGGCGCCTCTGGCGTCTGCCTCAAACCCGATTCGCGGCCAGACCACAAATACCCTTGCGAACATTGCCCAACGCCAACCCTATCTCGGGTGGACTACGAACGCAATGTACTACTTCAATACCGATGGCGAGGCCTGGTACAGCTCTTTGCAAGCCTCACTGTCGCAGAAGTTCAGACATAGCTTTCAGTACCAGGCTGCCTACACCTGGGCGCGATTGCTGAGCCCAGTACCGGGCTTTACCACGGGGTCGAACGAATTCGGACCAACCGGCGATCAGACTGCGCTGCGCGCTCACGAGGCTGGATACGGGCCGGATTACAACGTGCGGCCGCAGCGGTTTGTACTGTCCGCGTACTATGCTCTCCCCAGCCCGGCGCAGTCCCATCATTTGCTGGCAGACACGCTTGGTGGGTGGAGTCTTGCCACCGCTACGGTGGTCCAGGACGGCCAGGAGAGCAGCATTACCTACAACAACATCAACAGCGTATACGGCATTCCCGGCGATCGGGCGAGCTACGCCAAGGGTTGCACCAAGAACAATGTATCGACTCCGGGATCGATCAGCAGCAGAGTGAGAAACAACACCTACATCAACACAGCTTGCTTTGTGGCCCCGGCAGTGCTGAATCCCAGTCAAGACCCAACTGCCACGGGTTTTGGAAACACCCCCAACGGCATCCTGCGGGAGCCTGACCAAGCCGATATCGATCTCTCGCTCAGCAAGACCCAGGTGGTGAGCTGGCCGAGGGAAGGCGCCAGCGTACAGTTACGGGCGGACTTCTTCAATGCTCTCAACCACCCGAATTTTGCCGGTCCGAACAATTCCGCCTCTACCGCAACCTTTGGGACCATCACTGCGATGAGCACCAATCCGAGAGTGATTCAACTCGCGTTGAGGTTCGCGTTCTAACCCGCAACTTACAGCCCGGCTGGCGAGGGCTGTGGTTGCGGTTGAATGAGGTTCAAAAAGGGCCGCCTTTTCATGGCAAAAACTACGTGGTTGAAAACGTGGCGCTTGTCGTGCGGAGGCGGCCTTTCCGATGACAGAGTGCAATCAGGAAGGTTCCTCGTTTGCAGCTCGTTTTTCGCGCCGGGTGACCGAGGTCGAACTCAGGGAAGGCCCGAGCGAAGCTGCACGATTCCATGCGCGGCTCAGGGCAGCCCGGCGTGGGGCACGGCAACCCTCGTCATGAGAATAGAGGAGCGGTAGTGCGCAGCGGCTTCGGCTTCGTCAAAGGTGGGCGCGGCGCATGCGAAGAGCGTCCTGCCGTCGTCGCCGCCCAACATGCAGGCGAACGCGCACAGGCCGTTGGTGGTGAGCTCATCGAGGATCACGCCACCCTTTGCGACACGGATAAGGCGGTGGTTGACGACGTCGGCGACCCAGACCGCTCCTTCCGCGTCGAGGCAGATGCCGTCGGGCACCACGACAGCTTCCTTCAGGATCTGTCCCACATCGGTGGTTGCCGGGAGATCGCCGAAGGCTGCCCAGGTGCGGCGATCGGTCAGTAGGCCATCGGAGACGGTGAAGGCGCTCAGACGGTTCGCGAAGGTCTCGGCGACGATGAGGGTGCGTCCGTCGGGTGTGAGTACAGTGCCGTTAGGAAAGACGAGGCCGTGCGCGGCAACGGACGCCGTGCCGGAGGGGGCGACGGTGATGAGCACAGTGGAGCAGGCAGGCGCGCCGCCGAAGAGATCGAAACCGAAGTTACCCACCAGGGCGCGGCCCTCGTAATCGACAAGCATGTCGTTGAGCTCTCCGGGCGCGAGCGCGGTCAGATCGGCGTGCTCGACGATCACGCCGTCGTGCTCGCGGCGGAGGACCTTGCGATCGCGCATGGAGGTGATGAGGAGCCTGCCGTCGGGAAGAAAGCCGAGCCCGGCGGGAAGGCCGGGAATGCGAGCGTAAGTTTCCACCGCGCCATCGATTGAAACCGCGAGCACGCGGCGAGTGTAGCGGTCAGTAAAGTAGAGACGGCCATCGCGCCAGCGTGGGCACTCGGTAAAGGACAGGCCGTCGAGAAGAGAGGTAAACGCGGACATAACGAGCCTTATGAATTCACGTTGTCGCCTGAGGGCAAGATCGGTTTACGGCATTTTCGGAAATACTGTGAACTCTTGAGAGCCGTGGATGTGGATTTTTCTTGAGGAAAGATCCACTCAGCAGCTGCAACTTCGGTCTACACCATTTCCGAAAATGCTACAGCGTCATCCTGGAACGGGAGCATCGGACGCAGATCCGGAGAAAAGTGTACTGGGCATCCTGTTCGTTGTTTTACTTCCTCTTTGGTTACGCCTTCCGCGATTTCTNNGTTTCCCTGTAAGAGGCAACGAGCACTCCTCGACGATCTTGAAAGATCCGTCTTTTGCATTATGTTCCATTGCGACGATGACGTGAGCGGCGCCGGCGACAAGATCCATCGCTCCGCCCATGCCCTTCACCATCTTTCCCGGAATCATCCAGTTCGCAAGGTCGCCTCGGCAAGAGACCTGCATTGCGCCCAATATGCTCATGTTCATGTGCCCGCCGCGGATCATGGCAAAAGATACCTCGGTTCCGAAGAAACTGGAACCGGGAAGGGCTGTCACCGGTTGTTTCCCCGCATTGACCAGGTCGGGATCTTCCCGATCCTCAGCCGGCGGAGGCCCAATTCCCAACATGCCGTTCTCAGCTTGCAGGATGACTTCGATTCCCGCAGGCACATACGCCGCGATAGCGGTGGGCAGTCCGATGCCAAGGTTGACATAGAAGCCGTCCTTCAGTTCCCGGGCAATCCGCCTTGCGATAAGTTCTTTACCGTTCACCTTGATACCCCTCCCTGATATGTGCATCAAAAATGATAGCCACCGCTGCAGATCAGCACTTCGCCGGTAACGTAGTCCGATAAAGGAGAGCAGAAGAAGAGCACAGCGCCGGCTGCTTCTTCGGGAGTTCCGATGCGTCCCAGGGGACACGCGGCTGCAATTGAATCGAGCATTGCGGGTTGGACGCCGATCGGAATATCCTTCCCCCCCATATTCATTATTCCTTCGGGCTTAAGCGGTTGCGTCATGCGCGTCTGGATGAGACCAAAGCCAACCGCATTTACGTTGATGTTGTACCGGCCCCATTCCTTGGCCAGCGTCTTGGTGAGTCCAATGACTCCTGCCTTGCCCGCGGAGTAACCGGACTGGCCGGGATTCCCATCGGTTCCGGAAATGGAGGTGATATTGACGACCTTGCGCATCACGAGCTGGCCGCTTGCTATCTCGCGTTTGGCAGTTGCACGAAGATAATCGGAGGCTGCGCGCAGCAAACGGAACGGCGCTAAAACGTGAATATTCAACATCGCCAGGAACTGCTCGTCGGAAGTCTTCTGGATGACGCCGTCCCAACTGAAGCCGGCGCAATTGACAATAATGTCGATCGAACCGAAGGCTTCGAGCGCGGCATTCACGATTTGCTGCGGAAGATCGGGCTCCATCAGATCTCCACGGATGATTGCGACCTGCCCGGAATTGCGCACGGATGCCTGCGTATCCTGCAATGCGTCCAGATCCAGGTCGCATACGAGCGCATTGGCGCCGGCTGACACGAGTCGTTGCACGGTGGCCCTGCCAATCCCTCGTCCGCCCCCGGTCACAATGGCGGTTTTGCCGCTCAGCGTGAATGGAGATTCCGGCGATATTGTGTCTTTTTCTGTCATCGTTGCACGTACTCCTTCATAAAGCGAGACTCGATCGGTTTCTTAAACTCAGGTCCCACAACAATCCTATCTACGTAGATACCGGGAGTCACAATTTGGTCCGCATCCAACTGGCCCGGCTCAACGAGCTCTTCCACCTCGGCAATGGTCAATTCCGCAGCGGTCGCCATTACGGGATTGAAATTGCGAGCTGTCTCGCGGTAGACAAGATTGCCGTGACGGTCCGCTTTCCAGGCCTTGATAAGTGAGACGTCGGCGCGCAAAGCGCTCTCCATAAGGTGGGGCTTTCCATCAAACTCGCGCACCTCTTTCCCTTCAGCGACGATGGTGCCGGCTCCCGCAGGGACATAGAAGGCCGGAATGCCGGCGCCACCGGCGCGAATCCGTTCGGCCATCGTGCCCTGTGGAATCAGAGTCAGGTTCAGATCGCCGGAGAATACGAGTTTCTCGAGCAAGCGATTTTCGCCTACATAGCTTCCAATGTGAGATGCAATCATTTCGGCCTCGAGCATAAGCCCCAGCCCGAATCCATCGACTCCCATGTTGCAACTGATGGTGTGAAGCCCCTTCAGGCCCTTGCGGATCGCTGCGGCAATCAGATTTTCGGGAATTCCGCATAGCCCGAAGCCGCCAAGCATGACGGTCATACCATCCCGCAAATCCGCGACCGCGGCATCCGGAGAGTCGATCACCTTATTCACGTTCTTGCCCTCTCTCGGGCCACACCAAAATCCACATGCCCGATCGTCTTACCCTGCCGGCAAATATCCGCGCCGCGTGAGCATCGGATCTTGCGTTGCCGCAATTCCGGATAGCGCTCTGCGGGCTGCGTCGAATTTCCACACATGATAACTACATAATCAATCCACTTTTCATTCAGCCGAGATCACGATTGCAATTCCCATGCCTCCGCCAATACAAAGGCTGGCGACACCATATCGCTTCTCAAGTCTCCTCAGGGAGTGAACCAGCGTTACGAGCACGCGAGCGCCTGAAGCGCCAATGGGATGTCCGAGCGCGATGGCTCCGCCGCTGACGTTGACCCTGGCCGGGTCAAGACTGAGCTTGCGGACGACAGCGATCGATTGTGCGGCGAACGCTTCGTTCAATTCGAAGAGATCGATTTGTTCCAGGTTCAGGGCCGCCTTCTTTAGAGCGATCTGCACTGCCGCCACCGGACCGAGTCCCATGAATGCAGGGGAGGTCCCGGCCAGACCATACGAGAGAATGCGCGCCAGCACGGGTAGTCCATGAGTCCTGGCGTACTCCGCGGTGGTCACGGCCAGCATCGCCGCACCGTCATTCAGGCCGCTGGAGTTTCCAGCCGTTACCGTCCCATTCGGTTTGAAGGCCGGTTTCAACTTTGCCAGGAGTTCCAGCGTGGAATCCGGGCGGGGATGTTCATCAGTCGTGAACTCGACAATGCCTTTCCTGGTTTTAATGGAAACCGGAACAATTTCCGAGTTGAAGACTCCATCCTTCTGTGCCTTCGCTGCGCGGGTCTGGCTTTCGAACGCAAAAGCATCCTGTTCTTCGCGAGTGATGCCGCATTGTTCCGCAACATTCTCCGCTGTAACGCCCATCGCATAGCGGAGAGTGGGATCGGTCAGTCCCTCGCTCAGGATGCTGTCGACCAGTTCGCCGGAGCCATATCGATATCCGGCGCGTGCCTGCGGCAGAAGATGGGGTGCGTTCGACATGCTTTCAGTGCCGCCGGCGAGGTATAACTTGCCGTCTCCACATTGCAGCCCTTGCACGGCCGATACGACTGCCTGCAGACCGCTCCCGCAAACACGATTGATGGTCTGCGCAGTCACCTGATCGGGAAGGCCCGATCTCAGAGCGATCTGACGGGCTGGATTCATGCCGTTGCCCGCCTGCAGAACATTGCCGACAATCACATCCGCGATATCTTCGGCGGGAAGGCCGGCCAAAATCGCCTTGGTTGCAACAACGCCCAGGTCAACCGCCGAACTGTCTTTCAGAGTCCCCTGAAATGCTCCAATTGCCGTGCGCTTAGCTGCTACGATAACGAACTCCGACATAAGATTCCGATCTGAGCTGAAAGCAGGCCCGGGCCTGTTGGGCTCCTTCTTCAAACGCAGGTTTGAGATGGGCGAGGCCTTCGGCCCACGCCGCACACCTTGCACTTTACAGCCCTCTTTGCATCGCAAACGCCCTGCCGGGCCATTCAAAGATGCGTTGCCTTATCAAATCCTGCGCCGATGACTGCGAACCGCAAAGCCATTCCGGGACGTCTTTCGCGGCCAATTCAAGAGGTTCGCAAAGGACCCTCTTCCAAAAAGGAATGCTAATGATGCACAATTGTGCTGCACAGGTTTAATTCGGACATAAGAGTGTTCTTTTCGGACAGGGATTCCGTCGTCATGGAAATACCTCTGTGGAACGAAAAACGATACGCGCCCTACAAGGTGGCAGCCCTTGTTGAGGTTCTGGGGGAGCAGGGAATTGCGCCTGAAGCGAGCCTGTCAGGTACAGGGCTGTTGCCTGAGAGTCTTGCGAATCCTGAGACTCTCACCTCAGTTCGCCAGTACATTACGGTATGCCGCAATGCTCTGCAGCTATCGAAAACCCCCGAGACCCCTTTTCTTACAGGCAGTCGAATTCCACTGTCTGCATATGGAATGTATGGATTCGCCCTGGTATGCAGTCCCACGATTCGCGAGTACTTCCAGGTGGCTATTAAATACCACCGGCTCGCAACACCGCTTCTTGCCATGTCGTGGCGCGAAGAGGGCGATACCGTATCATGGATTTTCCCGATGAATGCAGCGGTCGCGCATCCCGACTCATTGCTGCGTTTTCTCGTGGAGCAACAGCTGACCCAACTCTCGACGCATCTGAGAGCCGTGGTCGAAAACGACACTTACCTGCCTGTTCGCGCCGCGCTTTCGTATTCCGCTCCAGACCACACCCATCTTTACAAGCGTTATCTCGGCTGTCCGGTGCAATTCAGCCAGCCAATGTCAGAACTCACCTATCCGAAGTCGATTCTCTCTGCGAAGCCGCGCCTGGCGCACGGTCTTACTTCGAAGATNNCAGATCGCCACAACCGTGCGAACGCTCAATCGAAAACTTCACGCCGAGGGTACTTCTTTTACTCAAATTCTCGACGATGTCCGCTGCAACCTCGCAAGCGAGTATCTCCGGTCAACAAAACTGAGTGTCGAGGACATTTCAGAGCTGGTGGGATTCAGCGAGGCTACGAACTTTCGTCATGCGTTCCGCAGATGGACCGGCAGCACTCCGGCGCGCTATCGGCCATAGAGCCTCATTCGCCGGCACAGCACCCCTGCGCGGGGTCCGAAAACGACATGAAAATGTCCGCTCGGAACCTGTCGTGCCTTGTCTTCAACTTCTTATTATCGTCCGGTAATTAATCCTATCGAGACCGAGATGGCAAAAAACAACCGCAAAATCATCATTTCCTGCGCGATTACCGGTTCTGTCCACACTCCAACCATGTCGGAGTATCTTCCCATCACCCCGTCCCAGATCGTTGACAGTGCCGTTGAGGCTGCCGAGGCCGGGGCCGCGATTCTCCATCTCCACGCCAGAAACGGCGAAGATGGCAGTCCCTCGGGTGATCCGGCACACTTCCGGGAGATTTGTCCTGTTCTGGCAGAGCGTACCAGCGCGATCATCAATATCACGACTGGCGGCAGTTCCGATATGGGGATCGAGCAACGACTGGCTTATCCTCTGCAGGTCAAACCCGAGATGTGCTCGCTGAACATGGGATCAATGAACTTTTCCATTCATCCGGTAGCCGAGCGGATCACGAACTGGCGTTATGACTGGGAGAAACCGAAGGTCGAAAGCATGAAGGACTGTGTCTTCAAGAACACCTTCGCCGACATTGAATACATTCTTGCCAATCTTGGAGAAGGCGGCACTCGATTCGAACTCGAGTGCTACGACCTCGGGCACCTTTACAATCTCGCCTACTTCGTCGATCGCGGCATCATCCAGCCGCCGATCTTTATTCAGGCTGTTTTCGGAATCCTCGGCGGGCTCGGTCCAGACCCGGAAAATCTCTTCGTAATGCGATCCACGGCGGACCGCTTGTTTGGACGAGATGCCTATCACCTTTCGATGTTGGCCGCAGGACGCCACCAGATGTCCCTTCTGACCATGGGAGCCATCCTGGGCGCAAATGTGCGAGTGGGGCTGGAAGACAACCTCTATCTCGGCCCAGGCGTCAAGGCGAAGAGCAACGCCGAGCAGGTCAAAAAGATCCGCCGCATTCTTGAAGAACTCTCTTTTGAAATCGCCACGCCCTCTGAAGTCAGGGAGATTTTGCATCTGAAAGGCGCGGAGAACGTCCATTTTGCCTGATTGCTTTGCGTGGTATCCAGACACAGGATGAAATCCGGTGGGAACGGAGATAAGAATGACATTTAAAGAGCGACTCTATCCGCCGCAGGGATTGCGGGTTCTGGTCACTGCAGGCGCCTCCGGTATAGGAGCCGCCATTGCAACCGCGTTCGCGGAAACGGGCGCCGAAATCCACGTCTGCGATATCGACGACGCTGCCCTGGCCGCATTCCAGAAGAGCTTTCCTTCCTGCCAGGCGACCCACGCCGACGTGGCCGATGAAAAGCAGGTCGCATCGCTTTTCGAGATTCAGCAGGAGAGATTCAGTGGACTTGACGTCCTGGTCAATTGTGCCGGAATCGCCGGCCCCACAGCCGGCGTGGATAAGATCACAGAACAAGAGTGGAAGCGCACAATCGAAGTAAACCTGAATGGCCAGTACCGCTGTCTGCACCATGCAGTACCGATGCTGCGGGCGTCAAAGGCCGCCAACATTATCTGCATTTCGTCCGTTGCCGGCCGTATGGGCATTCCATGGCGCACGCCGTACGTGGCGACAAAATGGGCCATCGTGGGAATTGCTAAATCGCTTGCCATCGAACTCGGCTCCGACAACATCAGGGTGAACGCAGTGCTGCCCGGCATTGTCGAAGGATCGAGGATAGATGGCGTAATCAGCGCTCGCGCCAAGCTGGAAGGTATCGAAGTGAAGGCGATGCGGGAGGATTATCTCAAGCATATTTCCCTGCACCGGATGGTCACTGCGGACGACGTAGCGCTCACGTGCCTGTTCCTGTGTTCGGCGGCAGGACGAAATGTTTCGGGGCAGGCGATCAGCGTGGATGGCGATTATTCCTAGCGTGGTGAGCGGGAAGTTCGAGTAGCGCCGGTCTGGAGGCCGGCGCTACCTGTATACGGATAAGCTCCTGATCCAGAGCGAGGTCCAGTTGAAAAAGGCAGCCCATGTCTCGCCGGAAACGAAAGGTGCGGCCCATGAGCCGTGATGCAGTTATTGTTTCCGTAGCGCGGACTCCTATCGGCCGCGCATACAAGGGTGCATTCAACGTTACCCCGGCGCCAACCCTGGCCGCTCACGCCATTCGCGCCGCAGTCGCGCGTGCAAATGTCGACCCCCGTGAGATCGAGGATTGCATCGTCGGGTCGGCGTTGCCTCAGGGCCTGCAGCATACGATCGGACGGACCGCCGCCTTAACCGCGGGGTTGCCGACCTCAGTCGCCGGGCAGACCGTCGACAGACAGTGTTCATCGGGTCTCATGAGCATCTCCATGGCGTCGAAACAGGTCGTCATGGACCGAATGGACATCGTCGTGGCCGGTGGCATGGATTCCATCTCGCTGGTGCAGACCGCCGAACTCCATCTCGGTTCCGATCCTGAGCTACTCGCGCTTCATCGGGACATTTACATGCCGATGATCGACACGGCCGAGGTTGTCGCTCGCCGGTACGGCGTTTCGCGCCAGCAGCAGGATGAGTACGCGTTTCAGTCGCAACGCCGCACGGCCGAAGCTCAGGCAGCCGGCCGCTTCGATGCGGAAATCATCCCTGTAAGGACGATCAAGCAAGTGACCGACAAGACCACCGGCGAGACCTCGATGCAGGAGGTGGTGCTGATGCGCGATGAAGGCAACCGGCCTGACACGACCCTGGAAGGCCTCGCGTCGCTCAAGCCGGTGCGGCAAGACGGCTTTATTACCGCGGGCAACGCGAGCCAGCTATCCGATGGCGCCTCCGCCTGCGTGGTGATGGAGGCAAACCTGGCCGCTGCCCGCGGCCTTGAGCCACTCGGCCGCTATTGTGGCATGGCCGTTGTCGGCACAGAGCCTGACGAGATGGGAATTGGGCCGGTATTCGCTGTCCCCAAGCTCCTGAAACGCTTTGATCTCAAAATGGACGACATCGGGCTCTGGGAGCTGAACGAAGCCTTCGCCGTGCAAGTGGTCTATTGCCGCGACCGGCTCGGTATTCCCAACGATCGCTTCAATGTCGACGGCGGCGCCATCTCCATCGGCCATCCTTATGGCATGTCCGGTAACCGCCTCGCAGCGCATGCGTTGATTGAAGGGCGTCGACGCGGAGTCCGGTACGTCGTTGTGACCATGTGCGTGGGCGGCGGCATGGGCGCGGCGGGCCTGTTTGAGGTTCTCTGATGNNGGATCGCCGATTGGATCGCCGATTTCGCCGCATGGGCAGGCCGGTGAACCGTCAACGCCGCAGCCTGTCCCAGTCCCTGCCCAACCCGGCCCGCGTGCATGGATTGCGCTTGGCATGCTTATCGTGGTGTATGTCCTGAACTTCCTGTCCCGGCAATTGCCTGGCATTCTTGCCAAGCCGATCCAGGACAGCCTGCACATCTCGGACGGTCAGCTTGGCCGGATTGGCGGCCTCTATTTTGCGCTTTTTTATTGCTGCATCTCAATTCCTGTCGGGTGGCTCGCGGACAAGACGAACAGGTCGAGAGTTTTGGCAGTCGCATGTGCAATTTGGAGCGCGGCAACCATGTGCTGCGGCGGCGCGGCCAGCTATTTGCAATTTGCCATCGCGTACATGACGGTCGGCTTCGGCGAAGCCGGCGGCGTTCCACCCTCCTACTCGATCATCTCCGACTATTTTTCGCCCGGCCGTCGCGGCAGAGCGCTGGGCCTCTACAACATCGGACCGCCGATTGGTGCAGCGCTGGGAATCGCCTTCGGCGCTTCCATCGCTGCTGCTTTCAGTTGGCGGTATGCATTTGTCCTGCTCGGCTCCCTCGGTCTATTCGCAGTGATCGGCGTCCTCTTTCTGGTGCCTGAGCCCCGCCGCGGCGGCCTGGATCGCATTTCGGATCAAGCGACCGCGGGCAAAACAGGTTTCCGGCAGACGTTGGCGATGTTCATTTCGCGGCCTTCTCTCATGCTCGCCGCACTCGCCAGCGGCGCCACCCAATTCGTCACNNATCGGAATGGGCGGGAGCATGCTCGCCTCCGGGCCGGTGATAGACCGGTTCACGCGGCGCTCGAAACAGGCCTATGCCCTGGTGCCCGCCGCCTCGCTTACTCTTGCCGTCCCGTTTTATCTCGCATTTGTCTGGGCCCCCTCCTGGCGTCTCGCGTTGCTCTTCCTCACCGTCACGATGTTTCTGAATTATTTCTATCTGACATCGGCGGTTACCCTGGTGCAGGAAGAGGTGCGGCCTGACCAGCGCGTGATGTCGGGCGCGCTGCTCTTGCTGATCATGAATCTGATCGGTCTCGGGCTTGGCCCCACCTTCGTGGGCGCGGCCAGCGACTTTTTTCACGCAAGCCATCCGCATCAGTCGTTGCAGATCGCACTTTACCTGCTCGCGTCGTTCTACGTTGTAGCTGTATTGTTGTTCCTGGCGTTGGCGCGGGTGCTTGGAAACGAAAGCCGCACACTTGGAGAAACAATCCGATGATCTTGCTTCGTCGCTTGCTTGTTTGTTCCGTCACGACCGCCTGTGTTGTTCTGGCGCCTTCGAATTTCGCTCAACAGGTGACAACCATGTCCGCTCCATCCCATGATAAGAACGGTCCAATCGTGAACGCTCCTGCCGGCTCGATAGAGGGCCGGACGGAAGGCGAACTGCGCGTTTTCAGAGGCATCCCTTACGCGTTGCCCCCAGTGGGCTCAGCGCGCTGGAGACCGCCCA
>PLSH01000340.1:0-8680 GCA_003165095.1 Acidobacteriaceae bacterium | reverse complement strand
CACGGAGGCGCACTCACTACGGGGTCGAGCAGGGACGCTTTGTACGACGGCACACGACTTGCCGAGCGGGGCATTCTCGTCGTCTCCATCAACTATCGGCTGGGTGTACTCGGCTGGCTCGCACATCCCGAGCTCAGCAAAGAGTCGGCGCTGGGCATATCCGGCAATTATGGCCTGCTCGATCAGATCGAAGCGCTGCAATGGGTACGGAAGAACATAAGAGGCTTCGGCGGCGACCCCTCGAACGTGACCATTGCAGGCGAATCCTCGGGCGGACTCAGCGTCATGTATCTGCTGGCAGCGCCCGCTGCCCGGGGTCTGTTCTCGAAGGCGATCGCGGAGAGCGCGTACATGATCTCCACGCCCGAGCTGAAACAACAGAGTTTCGGCTCACCGTCTGCCGAGGAAAGCGGCACTCGCCTCGCTACCGCGCTTAAAGCGCCGGATATCGCAACGATGCGAGCGATGGACGCGGGCACGCTCGCTCTCGCCGCGCCGGCGGCGGGGTATGCGCCATGGGGCACGATCGACGGACACGTGCTGCTACACCAACTGGTCGATGTTTTCGACAAAGGCGAACAAGCGCCTGTGCCATTGCTCGCCGGCTTCAACAGTGGCGAAATCCGCTCGTTGATGATCCTCGCACCGCGTCCCCCCGCGAGTGCGGCCGAGTACGAAACCACCATTCGCGACCGGTATCTCGATCTGGCCGATGAATTCCTGCGGCTCTACCCCAGCGCCAACATGCAGGAGAGCGTATTGGCCACAACGCGAGACGCCCTGTACGGGTGGACGGCGCAGCGGCTGGTCAGAAAACAAACCGCACTGGGGCAGCCGTCTTTCCTCTACTTCTTTGATCATGGGTATCCGGCCGCCGACGAAGCCGGTCTGCACGGCTTCCACGCCAGCGAATTGCCCTATGTATTCGGCACGTTCGATCGAACGCCGCCGCATTGGCCGAAAATCCCGGCAACGCCCCAGGAGACGAGGTTTTCCGACGCCATGATCGGCTATTGGAGCTCGTTTGCCCGCACGGGACGCCCGCAGGCCGCGCATGAGCCGGATTGGCCGGTGTTCGGATCGACGGGCGCTTACATGGCATTTGAGGAAACACCACGGCCGTCCGATCATCTCTTGCCGGGGATGTACGAGTTCAACGAAGAGGTCGTTTGCCGGCGCCGAGCGCACGGGGACATCGCCTGGAATTGGAATGTCGGCTTGTATTCGCCCAAACTGCCGGCTCAGCAGGCGCAATGTAAATAGTGACGGGCGAATTCCGATGAGCGGCGACGGCTTGGGCTCGTCCGGTGGGTGACGAACCTTGTCGATGAACCTCCCCGCTGCGCCTCCCGTGGGGAATTTGCGCCGGCGTACCCCGCAACCGCCGCAAAGTTGGAGGGGAATCCGATCCGCTTCAGTTTCCTGAAAAAGGAAGCAATCCCTTTTTCGGGAATCCCGTGGAAGACGGCGCGTTTCCGGACCGGGATTTGCCGCTTTCACTCATCCAATCTCAATTAAGGTCGATGTGCATTCCAGGGAGCAGCCAATCTGCGCTCGCGGCCGAATGCACCTCCTCGTGCGTGGCAGTGTTGTTGCCCGCGCGGCGAATTCAGCGTGAGGATCAGCCGCTTCCATCGAGGCAGACGGCTTGCGCGAGGCGTGCCAGCCGTGGCCCAGAGGGACGCGAGCGCTGAAAGGGCCTTGGACCATGAGCGTTCCAGGCACATCGGAGATGGACTCGATTCTTGAGCGCGCCGGCCAGGAGATTCAGGCCCTGATGCTGGATGCGGATAGCGAGATCGGCGCGGTGGTTTCGGGTTTTGAGCAGCTTGCCGGGCATACCGATGCCATGGTGCACCTTGCCGGAGCCGTGGCGGGATGCGTCGAGGATGCCGGCGTCCAGTCCGTGATTCCCAGGGTGCAGAGCCTGGGCGCCGCAGCCAGGCTGTTCATTCATGAGCGGCTGGAGGCGACTGCCGGGATTCTGAATAACGCCGCCGCTGAGGCCAGGCTGCTCGACCGGCTTTCAGAACTGACCCGCGGACAGAGGTCAATCGCGCGGGAAACGCAAACGCTCGGCGTGCTTACCAATATCGAGGTGGCCCGGCTGGGCCAAATGGGCGCCGGATTTGAGTATCTCGCGCACGAGCTGGACGAGTTCTCGCAGTCGGTAACCAAAGGCACCAGGGAACTGGCTGGCCGCACCGATGAGCGCCGGGCGGCGATCGTTGAAACCAGGCGGATGCTGGCGGCGGGATTGCCCCGCATCCGGCGGGAGTTCGCGCGCATTGAAGCCGATCTCGAAAAGGCGCTTTTGTCGATCGATTCCAGCCAGACTGAACTGGCCATGGCGCCGGCCAGGTTCCGCGCGTGCGCCGAGGAGATTGCCTCGCAGATCGCCGGCGTCGTGGCCGCGGTTCAGTCCCACGACATTACCCGCCAGCAACTGGAACACGTTCAACAATCGCTGGAGCTGATTCGCGCCCAGGTGCGCGGTGTCGAGGAGCACCAGCACCCGGGCCCCGATGAGCCGCCTTCGATTCGGGCCGGCCAGGCCATCCAGATCTACCAGTTGAGAAGCATCCGGGAGACGGTGGGCTGCTGGATAACCCAGATCGGGACCTGCATGGAGAGCATTCTGAGAATCAGCTCCTCCGATGTGGTGAGGATCGGTCCCGCCGTCGTCGAGCAGGAGAAGAAGATTTCCTCACAACTGGCGCGGATCGGCCAGCTCGAGCAGGAGTGCATGGCCGACAGCAAAGAGGTGCAATCGGCTCTTGCCGGGCTGTCTAACCTGATGGAACTGGTCGGCGAGCATCTGGCGAGGTCGCGATCGGTTCGCGACCGTCTGCAGTTGCTCACCTTCAACTCGATCATCGAAGCCAGCCGCCTGGGCGCACAGGCCGATGCCATTCTCGAGATCTCGAAGAGCATCAAGCGCATTTCGTCCTCCTGGAGCGAGATGACCGATGGCTCCGCGCAAGCCATGGAGGAGATTCTCGGGCTGGTGGAAAAGTCCAAAGCGGAGATGAAGTCGTTTTCCCAGGAAGGCAGCGACGGATTGCGCGAGGCGCAGTCCCTGACCCGGGGGGGCCTCGAGCATCTGCGCGCCGCCGCCGGCTTCGCCGCCGCCCAGGCGACAGAGATTGAAGCCTCAACCCGCAACCTGCAGTCCCGGAGCGCACTGGTGGGCGCCGCGGCCGGGCGCCTCGGGGCCTGCTTCAACCGGCTGGGCGAAGTGCTGGACGAGATCGAAGGCGCCAGCTGCCGGTGGGAAACCGATCATCCCGTGACCGTCGGCCCCGGCGACCCCAAAGAGATGGAAGAGATGTTCTCCGTTTACTACACCACCGAGATGGAACGTGCCGTGCTCCGCGCGGCGCTTTGCGGCGGCCCGATTCCGGTGGCTGACCAGAGGCAGGCGGGCAACGATGTGGAGCTGTTCTAGATGAAAGCCCGGAATGCAAAGAAAGAAGGAACGCTTTGGTGAAAACGCGTGGGGGCGAGCGATGAGAAGAATCTTAACCGTGGACGATTCAGCCAGCATTCGCCAGATGGTCAGCTTCACGTTGACGAAGGCGGGCTACGAGGTGGCCGAGGCAGTGGACGGCAGAGATGGCTTGGCCAAGGCCGGCGGCGCCCGGGCCGACCTGGTGATTACCGACCTGAACATGCCGAATATGAATGGAATCGAGATGATCGCGGCGCTGCGCAAGCTGCCCGGATACGGGTTTACCCCCATCCTGATGCTGACCACGGAATCCCAGGCCGGGATCAAGGATGCGGGGCGAAAAGCGGGCGCAACCGGCTGGATCGTGAAGCCTTTTAATGCGGAACAACTGACTGCCGTGGTGCAGAAGCTGGTGAAATGAGCGCCGGCCGGATGCAATCGGGCTCGCGCCGATGCCGGGAACAGGATTCAATTCCAAGAAAACTCCAATCGGAACCTGCTCCTGGACCACACACGAATTGCCCCATCGCAACCGTTGAACTCGGGGACAGCGGCAAACCAGGCAGACTTGCCGGCGCGGTGCGGGACGCCGTTTTGTTCTTGAGACCACCTGGGAGCCGGATATGGGAGTGACTTTGGAGCAAGGGGAAGAGTCGAGCGTGATTCGCCTGGAAGGAGCGATCGACATCAATGCGGCCGCGGAGTTGAAAAAAGCGCTGCTCGATGCGCTCGGCGCCGGTCAGCGGGTGTCCGTGGCGCTTGATCTGGCCACCGATCTCGATGTGACCGCGGTGCAGCTCCTGTGGGCCGCGCGGCGCGACGCCGGAGTATTGGGCGTGGAGTTCGCGCTGGCCGGCCGTCTGCCCGGGCCGGTCGCGTCCGCTCTGCTCCAGGCGGGATTTGAAGACCTTGAGGCAATGATGGCCGCCGCCGCGGCTGGCGAGGTGGTTCGTTGCCCAGCGTAATCCAGGCCGATCAGTTCAAGTCGAGCTTCAGGGAAGAGGCACGCGAGATACTCGTGGAGCTTGAAGCGGCGCTGCTGGAGCTGAACGAGAATCGCGCCGACCCCGAGATCGTGGGCCGGGTCTTCCGTGCGCTGCACACCATCAAGGGCTCCGGCGCCATGTTCGGATTCGATGCGCTTGCGGCCTTCACGCACAATCTCGAGACCGCATTCGACGAAGTGCGCAACGGGCGCCTGACCATCACCGCGGAGCTGGTCGACCTGACCCTCGCCGCCCTGGATCAAATCCGGGCCATGCTCGAGGAGGGTACCGGCGCGCCGCCTGCCGACCCCGCCGCCTGCCTCCAAATTCTCTCCCGGGTACGGCTGTTGGCCGGAGGCGCCGCCGCTGAGCTGGCCGGGCGCGAGCCTCAGAGTCCTTCGCCATCCCCGCCCGATGGCCGGCAACGCGCCTGGTATATTCGCTTCGCTCCCGGCCCCGACCTGCTGCGCAACGGCGCCAATCCGTTGTTGCTGCTGCGCGAGCTGGGGCAGCTGGGATGCCTTTCGGCGCGGGCCGGCATGGCGGCGCTTCCGACCCTCGGGGAAATGGATCCGGAGCGCTGCTACGTAGCCTGGAACCTGAAACTCTCGACCGCCGCCGACCGGGACGCAATCCGCGATGTATTCATCTTCGTTGAAGACAGTTGCGAGCTGATCATCGAGTCGGCGTCTGGCCCGGCGTCTGGCTTCGCCCAGGCCGCCGCACCGGCGGCCCCGCCTGGCGCCGCCAGCCCGGTGGCCGAGGCTCTCGATGAACCGCGCGCCGCAAGCGGAGGCCGCCGCAGCTACGACAAGCNNGAAATCGCCGCCCGGCGCGACGATCCGGAGTTCGCCGCGGTGTCGGAAGAAATCGAGCGGTTGACCTCGGCCCTGCGCGAGAACTCGATGAATATCCGCATGTTGCCGATTCGCGCCACCTTCGAGAAATTCCGCCGCCTGGTGCACGATCTGGCCCGCGATCTCGGCAAGGATGTCGAACTGACCATGGACGGCGCCGACACCGAACTGGACAAGACGGTGCTCGAGCAGCTGGGCGATCCGCTGATGCACCTGATCCGCAACAGCATGGACCACGGCATCGAGCCCAGGGAGGTGCGCGCCGCGCGCGGCAAGCCGGCCATGGCGACCATTCATCTTTCCGCGCGGCACTCGGGCGCCAGCGTGCTGATCGGAGTTGCAGACGACGGCGGCGGGATCGACGCCGAGGCGGTGCGCTCGCGCGCTCTAGAAAAGGGCCTGGTGGCCGAAGGCGCGCCGCTCGGCGAATCCCAGATCTTCGCGCTCCTCTTTCAGCCCGGCTTCTCCACCGCCAAGGCGGTGACCGACGTCTCCGGCCGCGGCGTGGGCATGGACGTGGTCCGGCAGCGGGTCGACGCCCTGAGGGGCACGATCGAAGTGGCCAGCAGGCCAAGCCAGGGAACCGAGGTCACGCTGCGCCTTCCGCTCACCCTGGCCATTATCGACGGCCTGCTGGTGAGCGTGGGCGATGCCTGCTTCGTGCTGCCGCTGGCCAACACCCTGGAGTGCATCGAACTCACCCGCGAGGACATCAGGCAGGCCAACGGCAAGCAGGTGGCCGAGGTGCGCGGAGAGCTCATTCCCTACATCTGCCTGCGCGAGCGCTTCAACACCCGCAGCGAGCCCCCGCCGATCGAACAGATCATGGTGGTCGAGACCGGGGAGGGACGCTTCGGCTTTGTCGTGGACCGGGTTCTGGGCAGTTGCCAGACGGTGATCAAGAACCTGGGCCGATTCTACCGCCATGTCCAGGTGGTCTCCGGGGCCACCATCCTGGGCAACGGAACGGTGGCGCTGATCCTCGATCCCGAGCGGCTGGCGCAGGACGCGCTGCGCTCGACCCGGTCGAGGTCGCGCGGCCATCCCGCGGCCGCCGTTAACATCCGCACCGGGGATGGCTCGCCTGTAAATGCCATCCACGGATTTCCCGGGGCTGACCAGAGCGCCGGCGCCAGTCAATGAATGAACCAACCAGCATGTCTCACGCTCCTCCCGTTCCGGAACCCCAGGGCACACCGTGCGGTGGGCCGACGGACCGAGCGGATTGAGCGGAGAGCGAATCTAGCCACGAGGAGGAGTGAAATTCATGTCGACAGCAGTGGTAAGTGATGGCCGGAAGACCAATGGCGCCGGGAACGGACACGGCGGAAACGAACACGGCGAGCGCGGGCACGAGGGCCGCGCCGGCGCCAAGGCGCATCCGGGCGAAGACGGCCTGATGCCGGTGCTCGAGGAGATCATGCGCCTGGTGGACGCATCCAAGGAGGGACGGCTCGGGGAACGCGGCAAGGCAACCCTTTTCAACGGCATTCACCGGGAGATGATTCAGGGCGTCAACGAGATGCTGGACGCCATCCTGCTGCCGATCGGCGAGGGCAACCGTATCCTGGCCCAGATTTCTTCCGGCAAGGTCGACGAGCTGATCGCCCAGACCTACCGGGGCGACCACGAAAAAATGAAGGTTGCGGTCAACAACGTGGCCCTGGTGGTGAACAACCTGCAGAAGGAACTGCTGCGCCTGGTCGAGGCCTCGAAGGAAGGGCAGCTTTCAGATCGCGGCAAGCCGGAGCAGTTCCAGGGCGCCTATGCCGAGATTGTGCGCGGCGTCAACGTCATGCTCGACGCCATCCTGTTGCCGATCGGCGAAGGCAACCGCATTCTGACCCAGGTATCGAACGGAAAGATCGACGAACTGATCGCGCATACCTACAAGGGCGACCACGAAAAGATGAAGCAGTCCATCAACAACGTGGCCCTGGTTCTTCAGGGTCTGCAAAAGGAGCTGGTGCGGTTGACCGACGCGTCGAAGGAAGGACAGCTCAGCGACCGCGGCAAGCCGGAGCAGTTCCAGGGCGCCTATGCCGAGATCGTGCGCGGCGTCAATGCCATGCTCGACGCCATTCTGTTGCCGATCAGCGAAGGCAACCGCATTCTGGCCCAGGTATCGAACGGCAAGATCGACGAACTTATCGCGCAAACCTACAAGGGCGACCACGAAAAGATGAAGCAGGCCATCAACAACGTGGCCCTGGTTCTGCAGAGCCTGCAAAAGGAGTTGGTGCGTTTGACCGAGGCCTCCCGCGAGGGCCAGCTTTCGGATCGTGGCAAGCCGGAGCAGTTCCAGGGCGCCTATGCCGAGATCGTGCGCGGCGTCAATGCCATGCTCGACGCCATCCTGTTGCCGATCGGCGAAGGCAACCGGGTTCTGGCGCAAATCTCAGCGGGCAAGATCGACGAGCTGATTACCCAGACCTACAAGGGCGATCACGAAAAGATGAAGCAGGCGATCAATAAGGTCGCAGAGGTGCTTCAGATTGTGGAAAAGATGCTGGTGCACATTGCCAGTGCCGCACAGGAAGGGAAGCTCACCGAGCGCGGGCACCCGGATGTAGTGCAGGGAGCGTATGCCGATATCGTGCGCGGAGTGAACTCCATTCTCGACGCGATCGTCACGCCGCTGAACTTCTCCGCCAGGTATGTGGAGCAGATTTCGAAGGGGGACATCCCGCCGCAGATCACCGATACCTACCATGGCGACTTCAACCTGATCAAGAACAACCTGAATGCGCTCATCGTGGCCATGAACGACATCACGGCGGCCGCCGAAGAGATTTCCAACGGCAACCTTACGGTGACCATCCGGGAGCGCTCGCCGCAGGACAAGCTGATGCAGGCTCTCGGATCGATGGTGAACGGGCTGACCCAGACGGTTTCCGATATCCGTTCGATTGCCGGTGAGGTATCGGCTGCCAGCCAGTCCATCTCCACGGCCTCGATCCAGGTATCCAAGGGCGCCAGCGCGCAGGCGGCGGCGGCCGAAGAGGCTTCTTCTTCGATGGAAGAGATGGTCTCGAACATCAAGCAGAACGCCGACAACGCGCAGCAGACCGACAAGATCGCCAACAAGAGCGCCAAGGACGCACAGGAGAGCGGCAAGTCGGTGCTCGAAGCAGTAGCCGCGATGAAGGAGATCGCCAACAAGATCTCGATCATCGAGGAGATTGCGCGCCAGACCAACCTGCTGGCGCTCAATGCGGCCATCGAGGCGGCGCGCGCCGGCGAGCACGGCAAGGGATTTGCGGTGGTGGCTGCCGAGGTGCGCAAGCTGGCTGAGCGAAGCCAGAAAGCGGCAGGCGAGATCAATCAGCTTTCAGCAACCACGCTCAAGGTCTCTGAAAAGTCCGGCGAGATGCTGGACAAGCTGG
>PLSH01000202.1:9459-10627 GCA_003165095.1 Acidobacteriaceae bacterium | reverse complement strand
CCCCCGCTCCCGCGGCCGCCGATCAAAGCTCGACACCGCTGAAATTCGATCGCCTCGATCCCGCCGCCGACCGCATCATCCCCGCCGGCGCAACCCTCGAGCGCGTCGCCACCGGGTTTACCTGGATCGAAGGTCCGGTGTGGGACCAGGACAGCCTCTACTTCGCTGACATCCCCTCCAACAGCATTCGCAAGTGGACCCCAGGCCAGGGCGCGACCATCTTTCTTCGGCCCAGCGGCTACAAAGGCTCCGCTCCCTACGGCGGTCCCGAGTCGGGAACCAACGGCATGACGCTCGACGCGCGCGGACGCCTCACCGTCGCCGGCCACGCCCAGCGCGACGTGCTCCGCTTCGAATCCCTCGATCCATCTCAGGCCCCCACCGTTCTTGCCGACACCTACAAGGGCAAGCGCCTCAGCAGCCCGAATGATCTGGTTTACCGCTCCGACGGCTCGCTCTACTTCACCGATCCGCCCTACGGCCTGCCCACGCAGAAAGACAACGACCCCCTGAAGCAGCTCAAGATCAACGGCGTCTACCGCATCCCGCACGCGCTCGGCCAGAAACCCGGCGCGCCTCCCGCTCGCGCTCAGTTGCAACTCCTCATCGGCGATCTGCCCCGGCCCAACGGCATCGCCTTCTCGCCCGGTGAAAAATATCTCTACGTCGACAGCACCGAGCCGAAGAAAATCTGGATGCGCTACCTCGTAAAGCCCGACGGCACTTTGACCGAGCCCAAGCTGCTCTACGATGCAACCTCCGACCCGCGCCCCGGCGCTCCCGACGGCATGAAGGTGGATGTGGAAGGCAATATCTACAGCGCCGGCCCCGGCGGCGTTTGGATCCTTTCGCCCGAAGGCAAGCCCATCGCCACCATCGTCATGCCCGAGCGTGTAGCCAATCTCACCTTTGCCGGACCCGATCGCAAGACCCTCTACATCGCCGCCAGCAGCAGCGTCTATCGGGTCAATCTGAACATCCCCGGCGAACCCCTCGTCCAAACCAAATAAGAATTCCGGGTGTCCCAGGTCCCGCCTTTGGGACCTGGGAACGATCATTGCCGCTCCGCGAAACTCCCGCCAACTTGCTAACTTGCCAACTTGTCAACTCGCTGACTCGCTGACTTGCTGACGCGCTGACTCGCTAACTCGCCAACCCGCTAATTCGC
>PLSH01000202.1:547-9363 GCA_003165095.1 Acidobacteriaceae bacterium | reverse complement strand
GCCCGGCTCCCTCATCGTCGACATGAGCTCCATCAATCCCCTGGTCTCGCAACAAATCGCCGCGGCCTGCGCCGCCAAGGGCGTCGACTTTCTCGATGCGCCCGTGAGCGGCGGCGAGCCCAAAGCCATCGAAGGCACGCTGGCCATCATGGTCGGCGGCAGCGAGGAGGTTTTCCGCAAGGCCGAGCCGCTGCTCAAGTGCATGGGCTCGAGCGTCACGCTCACCGGCCCGGTCGGCGCGGGCAACACCACCAAGCTCGCCAACCAGATCATGGTCGCCTGCAACATCGCCGCAATGGGCGAAGCGCTGGCGCTCGCCACGCGCTGCGGCCTCAATCCCGAAGTCGTCGTCAACGCCATCAAGGGCGGCCTTGCCGGCAGTGCCGTGCTCAACGCCAAAGCGCCCATGCTCATCGCCCGCAACTTCAAGCCGGGTTTCAAAATTCGCCTACACCAGAAGGACCTGCGCAACGCGCTCCAGACCGCGGAGACCAACCGCGTCTTCCTTCCCATCACCGCGCTGGTTCAGCAGATGTTGTCGTCCCTGATCGCCGATGGCAAAGGCGAATTAGACCACTCCGCCATCGCCACATTCGTTGAAGAGGCCTCACACATTGAAGTCAAATCGCCCCCCGCATAGCCCACCCCATCCATCGCCACAAGCAGTCAATCCAGCATCACAACGGGTGCCCCAGGTCTCGATTCTGAACATTCTGAGACCTGGGATACCTCATCCCTTCCCTTCGCACGCCCCGGCTGACCCGCTAACTCGCTGACCCGCTAACCCCGCACTTCCCCATCCACCCCCGCCCGGCGTCTCGATCCGCAGCATGTCACCCTTCTCAAGCTGCCTGCTGCACTTCCCCGGCAGCTCAATCCTCTCCCCGCTTTCCGCCTTCGTAACCCACGCGCCGCCCGCCGCGCCGTCTTCACCGCCCGCCAATCCATACGGCCGAAATCTTCTCCGCTCCGCCAGCAGCGCAACCTCCGCATCGGCAAGCAACTCCACTTCGCGAATCAATCCATCCCCGCCGCGAAACTGCCCTTCGCCGCCCGATCCATCGCGATACCCATACCGCCGTACGCGAAATGGGTACGCGTATTCGAGCGCCTCAATCGGCGTGTTCAGCGAGTTCGTCATGTGCGTGTGCACGCCGGAAATGCCATCCAGTCCCGGCCGCGCCCCCATCCCGCCCGCCGCGGTTTCGTAATAAGTAAACGGCTCGCCAATTCGCTCGTCGAATCCGCCAATCGCCAGGTTGCTCATCGTCCCCGCGCTGGCCGCCGGAACCCGCGCCGGAATCGCCTTCGCCAGCGCGCGCATCAGAACATCCACAATCCGCTGCGAAGTCTCCACGTTGCCGCCGGCCACCGCCGCGGGCGCGCGCGCATCCACAATCGAACCCTCCGGCGTGTACAGCGTCAGCGCCCTCAAGATTCCCTCCGTCGCCGGCGCATCGTCCTTGAGCAAACAGCGCAGCACATAAAAGCACGCTGATAGCGTGATGGCGCGAACCGCGTTCACGCTGCCCGCAACCTGCGGCGACGAGCCGGCGAAATCCGCATCCACCGTGCCCGCCACGCGATCAAGCCTCAGCCGCACCGCGATCCTGCGCGGCTCATCCGTTACCCCATCGCTGTCCAGCCAGTCCTCCGCGCTGAAATCGCCGCCCGGCATCGAGCGCAGTTCCGCCCGCACCAGCCGTTCGGAGTAATCGAGCAGCTCCTCGATCAGCGCGTTCATCTTTTCCGTTCCGTACTTCGCGGCAACTTCGAGAATGCGCCGCTCGCCCACGCGGCACGCGCCCATCTGCGCGTCCAGGTCGCCTTCCCGCTCGCGCGGCGTGCGCACGTTCAGCAAAATCAGGTCAAGCACGTCGCGATCCACTTTCCCGCAGCGCACAATCCGCACCGGAGGAATGCGAATGCCTTCCTCAAAGATCGAAGTAGCCGGCCCCATCGAGCCCGCAAATCGCCCGCCCACATCCGCGTGGTGAGCGCGATTCGAAACATAGAACGCCGGCTTGACCGCGCCCTCCGGAAAAACACCCAGCACCATCGTGATGTCGGGCAGATGCGTTCCGCCCGCATACGGATCGTTGAGAATCGCAATGTCGCCGGGCGCAAAATCGATGGCCGCAATTGCCGCCTGCACGCTCATCGGCATTGAGCCGAGATGAACCGGCATGTGGTCGCCCATCGCAATCACACGTCCTTTTCCGTCGAAGACCGCGCACGAATAATCGCGCCGCTCCTTGATGTTGGGCGAGAGCGCGGTGCGTTTGAGCGCCGCGCCCATCTCTTCGGCGATCGAGTGCACGGCGCATTGAAAAATCGAAATCTCCACCGGTCCGGCCGTTTGCGAGCTCATGCGCCTGCCTCCCCGTCCACCGCGATCGCCAGGTTGCCAAATCCATCCACCTCAGCCGCGCACTCCGGCGGCAGCAGCGTGGCCGCGGTGTATTCGGTAATCATCGCCGGCCCTCGAACCGCATCGCCGGGCGCAAGCTGTTCGCGGCGATAAAAACGCGTGGGCCTGAATCCGCCCTCGAAATAAACATCGCGTTCCGCATAAAATGCCGCGCTGCCATCGCCGTGCACCAGCGCGCGCTGTTCGGGCGTATACGCCTCGCCGGCCGCGATCATGCGCAAACGCAGATTCACAATCTCCACCGGCCGCGCCGCATCTGAAAACCCGTATCGCTGCCGATGCAGATCGTGAAACGCCTCAATCGAGCGCTCCGGCGTCAGCGGATCGTATTCCACGTTGAGCTCGTATCCCTGCCGCCGATAGCGCAGATCCAAAGTGCGCCGTGCTTCGCCCTCAAGCCCCTCGGCCGCAAACTCCGCCGCGCCCTGCCGCTCGAGTTCGGCGAATAAATCCGCCAGATTCCCGATCGCCTCTCCAGGCACCATCACGGTACGCGAGTAGTCGCGCACCGTATCCGCCAGCAGAATACCGACAGCCGAAAGCGCCCCGGGCAGCGCCGGAACCAGCACCCGCGGAATGTGCAGCGCCCTCGCCAGCGAACAGGCGTGCAGCGGACCTCCGCCGCCAAACGCCACCAGCGTGAAGTCGCGCGGATCGTGGCCGCGTTCCACTGAAATCACGCGGATCGCCTTCTCCATCTGCGTCTCCACCACCCGCACGATCCCGGCCGCAAAATCTTCCACGGTCTCGAGCGCGCCCTTTTGCTCGCCCATCATCCGCGCCGCACGCTCACGGTCCAGCCGCACCCCTCCTCCGAGAAAACTTCCCGCATCCAGCCGGCCCAGCAGCAGGTTCGCGTCGGTAACCGTAGCTCTCTCGCCGCGCCCAAAACAAATCGGTCCCGGATCGGCCCCCGCGGACTCCGGACCCACGCGCAGCATCCCGCCTACGTCAAATCTCGCCATCGATCCACCCCCCGCTCCCGCGGTGTGAATGTCCAGCATGGGCACGCCGATCGGCACTCCCGCCACCACCGACTCGCGTGTCCGCTCCGCGCCCGCCGAAGCCGAGCGCGCCAGAAACACGTCCGTCGATGTGCCTCCCATATCGAATCCGATAATGCGCTCAAAGCCCGCCCATTGCGCCATGCGGCACGCGCCCACCACCCCGCCCGCCGGCCCTGACAGCACGGTTCGCACCGGCTCGCGCGCCGCCGTCCGCGCGGGAATAATTCCGCCCGAAGACTGCATCACATCCACGCGCCCGCCCTTGTGCCGCGCGGCAATGCGCTCCTCCAAAAGCAAAAGGTAACTCTGCATTCGCGGCGCAAGATACGCGTTCACTACCGTCGTCGACGCCCGTTCGTATTCGCGAAACTCCGGCAGAATGCGGTGCGAAGCCGATACAGGAATCCCCAGCGCGCTCAACGCCGCCTCCACGCGCCGCTCGGTTTCAGGATTCGCAAATGAAAACAGCAGCGAAATCGCCACAGCCTCAGCGCCGCTCGCCCGCACCGCTTCAACCAGCGCGCCCAGTTCCTCGTCCGACGGCGCGCGCAGCACCTCGCCCTCCGCGCTCACCCGCTCCGGCACGCCAAATCGCAGCTCGCGCGCCACAAGACAAATGGGAAGCGGCGCAAACCAGTCGTAGAGGCTGGCGCGCGCCTGCCGGCCGATCGCGATCGTATCCTCAAAGCCGCCCGTGGTTACAAACGCCACCCGCGCGCCCGTCCGCTCCAGCATGGTGTTGGTGCCCACCGTGGTTCCGTGCCGCACTTCCACGCCTTCTCCGCCGCCCAGCCCCCGCACGCCCTCCACCACCGCATGCGATGGATCGGCCGGCGTCGAGAATATCTTCACCACGCGCAGCTCTCCGTCTGCCAGGCAAACGCAGTCGGTAAACGTGCCACCGGTATCGATCGCAATCCGCAATCCCGCCAACTTTCTCATGCTCCAATCCACAAATCGCGTCAGCCGTACCCTAAACTCTAATGCACAGAGACCGAACCGGAATACAAAAGGAGCCGGGTGCCCCTGGTCCCTCGGCAGGTGGCCCGCTCATCAAACCCGAAGAACCACCATGAGCCATCAGAAGCTGTGCCCCGTTCATCACGGCCCTTTCGTGATGAGCGGGCGGCCCGGGTGCCCCAGGTCCCTCGCACTTGGGGACCAGGGATACCTCAAACTCCGTCAACGCACGGTCATCCCGAGCGCAATCGAGGGACCTGCATTTGCTTTTCGCCGAGCCCATACATTGCACCGCGCCGCGGTTCTTCAATGATCGTTTTATCGGAGGGAACAGAGGCCTTCAGGCCTCTGAATTCGCAGCATTCAACCATCCGGCCTTCAGGCCCGGGCCCGCGCTATTCGCTGCCCCAGCAAAATACTGCGAACGGACTAACGGCCTGGGACACCAGGTTAGTTCGCCGAAGGGGTTTCAATGTGGTCTATGATCACAACCTTCATTGGCGCCTTCGCCGCCACTAGACGAAGACCAAGCTGCTCCTGAACTGCAGTAAACAAAGATGGCGCATCAGCATCGGACGTTATCGCGGCATTATCCCCACTTTTCGCGGGTTCTGGAGACGACCATTTCAATGAGAAATCGTAGATTCCTGTAAGCCCCGTGTCATCTAAAACGGGGCGCCCTTCAATCTCTGCAGCGTTCGTCAACAGGCCGGCCAAGCCAGGGATCGGGGACGAACCCTTCATTTCACTCACCTGGCCACCACCCCACATCCAGACCCCTGCCTTTGCTGAGTCGGAATGTTCTTTCAGTTTTAACCCGCCCTTCGCAACCACGAGCTTATACACCGGCATCTCCCGCATCTCGGTATGGTACTTCAGCTTAAACCGGTCTGCGAGCAGCGACTGCATCATGAGCTGGTTCTGCGCCTCCTTCTCTTCGCGGGTCATTTTGCTCATGGCATTCCGCAACGAGTCGGATGGCTTCCCATCGATGTCATAACCCTTCTTGTCAATCCAACCCGGTCCTATCAACTGTTGAGACGAAGAAGGCTGTATCCCAAACGCAGCCTGGATGTACATCCGTAACGTGAGAGCAAATCCATTCCCATCCGATGGTTTAATCGTCGCCACCTCGTACGAAGGGGGCTGTTGATCGGGCAGATGGGCCGGAGAACTCGTCTGGCAAATTGCGATCTGGCACAATCCGCCCACCGCCAGGATGATTTTGAGGTTGCGATTTCCGCCGCCGATAACGCCTGGTGCCATAAATTTATCCTNNCCCGCTCATCAAACCCGAAAAACCACCATGAGCCATCAGAAGCTGTGCCCCGTTCATCACGGCCCTTTCGTGATGAGCGGGCGGGCAAGTGGCCCAGGTCCCCACGGAAAGGTCTTCGTCCGTGGGGTCGAGATCCCGATTCTGGGAAATGGGAAACAAACCCCAACCAGCCCCAATCACGCGAAGTCCGTCCCCGCCCTCAGCTCAGAAACTCCGCAATCGCCCCCACCACCGTCTCCTGCTCATCCTCCCGCAGCTCCGGGAAAATCGGCAGCGCCAGCACCTCTCGTGCGGCCCGCTCCGCTTCGGGAAAATCACCCTCCCCGTATCCCAGCCCCTTCAGCGCATCCTGCAAATGAAGCGGCACAGGATAATAAATCTCCGAGCCGATCCTGCGCGAAGTCAGAAATTCGCGCAGCTCGTCCCGCCGCGCAGACCGAATCACGTACTGGTGCCACACGTGCCTGCTGCCCGGCGTCTCGCGCGGCAAAACCACCCCGTGTTCCGGATAAACCCCAGCCTCGGCCAGCCCCGTCTTCGCAAACAAATCGTGGTAGCGCGCCGCCACGGTTCGCCGCGCCTCGTTCCATCCCTCGATGTACTTCAGCTTCACCGCCAGCACCGCGCCCTGAAACCCGTCCATCCGCGCGTTCCAGCCCAGCTCGTCGTGGAAGTAGCGCCGCCGCATTCCCTGGTTCCGCAGCATCCGCGCCCGCTCATCCAGCTCGGTGGAATTGGTAGTCACCATCCCCGCGTCGCCCGCTGCGCTCAGATTCTTGGTGGGATAAAAGCTGAATGCCGCCGCATCGCCCAATCCGCCGGCTTTAACGCCTTCCCATTCCGCTCCCCAGGCCTGCGCCGCGTCTTCAATGATCGCCAGCCCGCGCTCCCGCCTTAAACGTGCAAAACCATCCCACTCCGACACGCCGCCATAGAGATGCACAGGCAAAATCGCCCCCACCCCCTTGCCGCGCTCGCCGTCCAGCACCGCTTCCACCGCCTGCGGCGAGAGATTGAAGCTGATCGGGTCGATGTCCGCCAGCACCGCCCTCGCCCCCGCCCGCAGAATCGCGCTCACGGATGCAAAAAAGCTGAATGGCGTCGTCACCACCGCCGTTCCCGGCCCGATCTCCGCCGCGGCCAAAGCCAGCCAGATCGCGTCCGTCCCCGAGGAACATCCGACCGCGTGCGCCACCCCCAGTTGCTCCTCCGCGCCCCGCTCAAATGCCGTAACTTGCTCTCCAAGAATGAATTGCTGCGTCTCTAATACATGCTCCAGGGCGCTCAGCAGCTCCGCGTGGAGCGCGCAGTACTGCCGCTTGAGGTCTAACATGGGAACAGGCTGGGAAATCGGGGCAGGCGTATGAGGTGGACTAAGGGCGTCTGGCACGCATCTATTCTATCAGCGGCTCTGTTGCCAGGCTCTAAACTGGGCCGCCTCAGGCTGGTATGCGGCAGCAATGCAAGCGCCTGCTGAGTCATCGGCGAGTTTATTTTCAGCCCCGATCTGGAGTTTGACGGGGTGGTGGAGTTGAAATGGATCGCAAACCCCTATATCGTGGTCACATTGCGGGGGTTGCGGGCGCCGGGTGTTCCGGAGCCTTCCCCGCGGACTTGTAGTTTCGACAGAATGCAGTTGCAAGCAAACCTTCAAACAAGAAAGCAGGAGATCGGCATATGGAGAGCAAGCCGGCACAAAATATTCAAGACACCTTCCTAAACACGGTTCGCAAGGATAAGACACCGATTACCATTTACCTGGTCAGCGGCGTCAAGCTGACTGGAAAAATCAGGTCCTTCGACAAGTATTCCGTGCTGCTCGAAAACAACAGTCAGGAGCAGTTGATCTTCAAGCACGCCATTTCCACCGTCGTGAGCAACCGCAGCGTCATCCACACCGAACATCGTCCGGGCGCCGTGGCAACGGGCCTGGGACCAACGGCTGTGGCGCCGCCAACCGTGCCCCAGGCAGCGGAACAACGATAGCGCGCACGGAGCATCCACGTTTGCCAGGATCTGGATCGTCAGAACCTCGTTTCTCCGGCCTTCAACAGGCAGCCGAAGACCGGAGAAACTGCGCCAACGCAGGCAATCAACCAATCTCCGCGTCCTCCGAGACAACCTCAGTCTCCGCGGAAATCGACCGTTCCAGTCGACACCCCAAAAGCGCGCATCCGAAAGGTGTCGCCACGAAAAACTCGCTCCTCGAGCGCGCCGTCCTCGTGGCAGTCGACTTCGGCGTTAGAAAGCGCATCAACCACGCCGCCCCGTCCGGCACGCGTCCCATCACCGCACGCCCCGATTCTGACTCTGATTCGGACCTTGACTCGGATTTTGACCCCGACGCCGCCGATGACCCGGCAACGCCCCAAACCTCCCGCCCGTCTCGCTCAAGAGCCGGCTCCTCAGGCCCCGGCCTCGACACCGAAGAGTCGCTCGCCGAGTTTCGCGAGCTGGTTTCAAGCGCCGGAGCCCAGGTCGCCGCCGAGCTGCTCCAGCGCCGTCCCCGTCCCGATCCGGCCACTCTCATCGGTTCCGGCAAGGTCGAGGAGATCGCTGCCCTGGCCGCGTCCGTCGAGGCCGATCTGGTTCTCTTCGACCACGACCTCTCGCCCACCCAGTTGCGCAATCTCGAGGCCGCGCTTCCCTGCCGCGTCCTCGACCGAACCCAGTTGATCCTCGACATCTTCGCCCGCCACGCCCGCACCCGCGAGGGCCAGCTCCAGGTCGAACTCGCGCAGCTTGAATACATGCTCCCGCGCCTCACCGGCCGCGGCAAATCCATGTCCCAGCTCGGCGGCGGCATCGGCACCCGCGGCCCCGGCGAAACCAAGCTTGAAACCGACCGGCGCCAGATCCAGCGCCGCATCGACCAGCTCAAGCTCGACCTCAACGCCGTCCGCCGCGTCCGCAAGCAGCAGCGCCAGCGCCGCGAGGCCGTTCCCGTCCCCACCGTCGCCCTGGTCGGATACACCAACGCCGGCAAGAGCACGCTCTTCAACACGCTCACCGGCGCCGGGGTCCTCGCATCCTCGCGCATGTTTGCCACTCTCGATCCCAAACTCCGCGCCCTCGAGCTGCCCAGCCGCCGCAAGGTCCTCCTCTCTGACACCGTCGGCTTCATCCGCAACCTGCCCCA
>PLSH01000202.1:0-488 GCA_003165095.1 Acidobacteriaceae bacterium | reverse complement strand
CGCACAAACTCCAGTCCAAAAGGTAAAAGCGCCCCCGGCGCCGGCGCCGCTGCCCACGGTGAAGGTGCCGAGATCGCGCTCTCCGCCCTCACCGGCGAAGGCCTCGAAGCCCTGCTCCAGGCCATCGACGCCGCTCTCCACTCCGACCCCGTCATCGAAGCCGAGTTCCGCATCCCCCAGCACGAAGGCGCTGCCCTCGCAGCTATCGAAGCCGGCATGGTCGTCCACGCGCGCACCTACGAAGGCAACCTCGTCCGACTCACCGTCACCGGCCCCGCATCCCTCGTAGGCCGAATGCGCCGCTTCCGCCTCCGCGCCGACCACGTCTAAGATCCTGTCCAATAACTGCTTTATTGGGTTCGGCCTTGAAAGGGCACGATTGGTAGGCCGGGGCCTCAGCCCTGACTTCCGCCATATTTGGCGCTGCTTTGTAAAAGGGCACGATTTCAGTCGGGCCGAAAATGGCGCAAAAGGAACGTGGGCTTTAG
>PLSH01000355.1 GCA_003165095.1 Acidobacteriaceae bacterium | reverse complement strand
ACATTAAGCACAATCTTGTACCCCTCAGCAACAATCTGTGCGCGGGCGTCGGACTTGAATGCGCCCACCGATTCCTTCAACGCCGAGTCCGGCCGCAGCGTTAACTGTTGATAATTAAAACCTTGCGCGTGAAGATTGTTCTCCGTCGCCGCGCGCTCCGAGTCAGGTCGCCCGGTAATGAAGAAAACCGCAACCCCAAGCCGCGCGGCCTCCTTGTCGATGCGCAGAGATCCCGGAATCGCCGGAGCCTGCGCCGTCTCCACCCACGCATCGAAAACCTTCTTGTTGAATACAAATCCGTTTTCAAGCATTTCCTGGTAATTCGAGAGCGAAGTCTCGTCGATATCCAGCACCACCGCCAGTTTCTCTTTGGAATTGCGATGCGCTGCGCGTTGGCGAAGAATCGCGATCGCCCGATCCGCCTGCAGATCCAGGTCATGCGCGTAGCAGCCGCACTTGCAAGTGCAGTCGTGATATTGCTTTAGCTCCGTTACCAGCTTGTCGAGGTTGGGAATCCTCTCCGCTCGCTCGTTCACGCTAATCGTGCTTTGCGCCTGCTGCTGCGCGCCAACACCAACCGAGCTGAGTACCAGCGCCAGAACCGCCGCCATGAATGTCAGTCGCTTCTTCAAAACGCGTTACTCCTTATAGGCCTTGCGGCAAAAATCGAACCGCGCCTGAAAAGTCTAAATGATTCGCCGGCCGGCCATCTCCTTTGCCGCCCTCTTCCCCGTTCCCGTTAAACTAAATACATGGTTCATGTCTTTCGTCCCATCCCCGTCGATCGGTTGAAGCTCCTCGTATTCGATCTGGATGGCACTCTGATCGACTCCGCGCAGGATTTGTGCAACAGCGTCAACGCCACGCTCGCCGAGTTTCACCTCCAGCCGCTCCCCGATCCCGCCATCGCCGGCTTCGTCGGCAACGGAGCGCCCATGCTCATGCGCCGCTCGCTCGCCCTGGCTGGCAACCTCAGCCCCGACTCCGTCGATCCCGCCTTGCTCGAAAAGGCCTATGCATTCTTCCTCCAGTACTATCGCGAACACAAGCTCGACTTCACCTACGCCTACAAAGGCGTCCTTGAGGCCCTCAAAGCCCTCGAGGAAGTCCACGATACGCCCGGCGCGCTAAAGAGAACCATGGCCGTCCTGACCAATAAACCGGTGCGCCCCGCCAGGGGAATCTGCGAAGGCCTCGGCCTGGCCGGCTATTTCCTGCAAATCTATGGCGGCGACAGCTTTCCCGTAAAAAAGCCCGACCCGCTAGGCCTGCGCACCCTGATGGAAGAGACCGGCGCGCTGCCTGCGGAGACGGCTATGATCGGCGACAGCCATGTCGACATTCTCACCGCACGCAACGCCGGAGCCTGGTCCATCGGCTGCGCCTTCGGATTTGGCCCGCAGAATCTTATGGATACGCCGCCCGACATCCTCGTCGACCGGGCCTCTGAGTGGACGCAGGCGCTTAGTCCTGCGAAAATCGACATAAGGCCTTAGTATTTCTTCGCTTTTGTTCCGAGATACACTGAGTTGTGCTTCACAACGATGAAAGGCCCCACAGTAGAACGACGCTTGATTTCTTTGTTTCATCTATTTTTTGCTGAGGTTCTTGTCATGCGTTCTTTTGCTCTTTTCATTGCTCTCATCCTGTCTCTGCCGGTAGCGGCGCTCGCCGGCAATCCCACAGTCCAGGCTCCCCCGCAATCCCCCACCATGCGCGGCCTCGTTTTGGATTCCAACGGCGCCATCATTCCCAATGCCGAGATCGATTTACTCGACTCGAACGGCGCGCTCCAGGGCAAGTTCCAATCTGGTTCGGATGGAAGCTTCCTGATAGTTGCGCCCCGCCCGGGCGCATACACCCTGGTAGCCTCGGCCGCAGGATTCAAGACCATCCGTTCTGAAGTCTCGATCGCCGCTCCGGGCCCGGCTCCCCTCACTGCCCAGGCGGCTCGATTGGCTGCGCCGCTGCATATCATGCTTCCCATCGCCCCCACCGCGACCAACATCGTGGTAAGTGCCAATACAAATCAGGAGCTCACCGCCACCGACGAAAATCACGACTCGTCGGTCATGACCGCCGACGACCTCAAGTCGCTGCCCATCTTCGATAACGACTTTGTCTCCGCCATGGGTGCTTTCCTTGACTCCGACGTCGCCGCAACCGGCGGCAGCGGCCTCGTCGTCGATGGCGTTGAGGCAAACCGCGTCACCGTCTCCGCCTCTGCCGTGCAGGAAGTGCAGATCAACCAGGATCCCTACTCCGCGCGTTACTACTATCCGGGCCGCGGACAGATGGAGATCATCACCAAGTCCGCCGCGCAGAACTTCCACGGCCAGCTGAACTTCTACTTCCGCGATTCCGCCATGAACGCCCAAAACGCCTTGGCGCCCTCCAAGCCCTTCGAGCAGCGGCGCATCTATGAAGGCAGCGCCACAGGCCCCATTCCGCACGCCAAAAACTCCAGCTTCCTCGTCTCCTTCGATCGCGCTGAAGAGGATCTGGATTCAGTCGTCATCGCCGCTCTTGCGCCCACCACATCCGACCCCTCCGGCGCATTCGAGGCCAATGTGCCTGCCCCCACTAGGGATACCGAATTCAGCCTCAGAGCCGCCCACCAGTTTGGAGAAAAGCACTCCGGCTACGTTCAGTACAGCTATCAGGATTGGACCGGGCAGAATCAGGGCGTGGGCGGACCGACGCTGGCCTCCGCCGGTTACAACAGCGAATATCGCGAGGACGACCTGGTGGGCCACGTCGACTCCACGCTGTCCGCCGTCACCCTGAACCAGCTCTCGCTCGTGGCCGAACACACCTCCAGCCGCAATCAGGACGCCTTCGAGGCCGCCCGCATCAGCCTGCCTGGAGATTTTCTCGGCGGCTCCGCTCAGTCCGACTCATTCGGAACGGAATACAACGCCCGCCTATCGGATATAGTCACCTGGGTTCACGGGCGCAGCCTCGTCAAGTACGGCATCAGCATTCCTCACATGAGCCGCCGAGCATTCCACGACCAAACCAACGAGCTGGGTACTTATACCTTCGGGCCCACCCTCGCTCCCGATGGCGTTACCGTGCTGGCGACTACCTTCCAGAACTACGCCGCCAACCTGCCCTCCGGCTTTTCTGAGAACACCGGCGACACGCATTTCATCTACCACCAGCAGGAGATGGGTGCGTTCATTCAAGACCAGTACAAGGTCAACAGCCGGTTCGCAATTACGCCGGGCTTGCGCTACGACTGGCAAAACTTTCTTGCCCAGCGGCGCCTCGGATTCTCTCCGCGCCTCTCCTTCGCCTGGGTGCTTGACCAGCAATCTAAGATCATCTTGCGCGGCGGCGGCGGCATCTACTACGACCGCTTCGGCGGCGGCCCGCTTCTCGACCTGGAGCGCTATGGAAACGCCCGCCGCAGGTCCGTGATTCTATCCCTGAACCCCGCCGCTCTGCCCTCCACAGGCTGCGTCCCGATCACCGAACCTGGCTGCGTGAACCTGACCGCCCAGCCTCCGGCCCTCGCACAACTCGAGCCCAACGCCAGGATTCCCTACCAGATCCATTACGGCCTATCCATCGAGCGCCAACTCGGCGAACGCGCCACCGGAACCGTCAGCGTGTATTCCATGCGCGGCATTGACATGTTCCGCTCCATCGACATCAACGCCCCCACGCCCCAGTCCGGCTATACGCTGCGGCCCAATTCGGCCTATGGCCGCATCCGGCAGATGCAGCCTGCAGCATTTTATGCGGGCAACGGAATGGACATCTCCTACCGTGGACGCTGGAACAAGTACTTCACCGGATTCGGGCGCTACACCTGGTCCCATTACGAGTCCAATACCGGCGGCATCGGCTGGTTTCCGCAAAATCAGCAGGATCCAGGCGACGAGTGGTCCAACACCGGCTATGACCGGCATCAGCGCCTCGGAATGTACGCCATGTTCCAGCCCAAAAGCCTCCTGAATGTGGCGGCGGGGGTATTCGCCAACACCGGCTCGCCCTGGACGATTCTCACCGGGACCGACTTCTATGGAGATGGCCTGTTCAACACCCGGCCCGAGGGCGTCGACCGCAACTCCGAAGCCGGACCGGGCTATGTGGACCTCGACCTGCGCTGGGGACACGATTTCGCCATTACCCAGAACAAAGCCGACGAAGCGCCCCGGCTGGGCTTCTCGGCCAGCTCCTTCAACGTGCTTAACCATGTGAATGCGCAGGGGATCGACACAGAGGAGAGCACGACCTCGTTCGGCGAGGCCACCTCGGTTGCGCCTCCCCGCCGGATTCAGTTGGCCATGCGCTTCGAATTTTAAATTCAAGGGAACCGCCGCGCCAGCCTGCGCGTATAGTTGGCATGATGCCCAGAGTTCCAGCCATGCTCGCGGGTTTCCTGTTCGCCGCACTTCTTGCGGCCGGAGCTGCACCCGCTCGCGCCGATCAGGACGAAGTCCATTTCTTCAAAAACATAAATGTGCTTTCCGGCGCTTCCGTTCGCGATGCCGTCTGCTTCTTCTGCAACGCGACGGTTAAAGGAAATGTTTCGGGAGACATCGTCGTTTTCTTTGGAAACGTCTATATCGACGGCGCAGCGCACCACGACGTCGTAAACTTCTTCGGCCGTATTACCGCCGCCGACAACACCACTATCGATCACGACATGGTCAACTTCTTCGGCGGCATTCATCTGGGCGAAAATGTCTCCGTCGGACACGATATGGTGGCCATTTTCGGCTCGATTCACACGCCGGATTCGGTTTCCGTCCATGGCGACCGCGTAACGATACCGGGATTCATCTTCTACGTCCCCATGACATTGATCGTTCTGTTTGTGGTGCTGATCGTCAACGTCGCCCGTTCCCGCAGGCGCCGCTTCTTCGCCCAGGGTTATCCGATTCCACCCCCGCTCTAGGCCCAACTCGTGATCGGCACCAAATCCACCCCGCACTTACCTAGCCGAGCCTCTGTCTCATTCCGGCCTCAATGGCCCCGCGTGAACCTGGATAATCCAAATCCAGCCCGCCACGAAATCTGCCCCGTTAAAATATTGTTGAACGTGTTCACTTTTTTTGACCTCCCGCCAGGCGCGGATAGACATACTCTTCGAGAAAACGCGCAGAATGTTGATGCTGGCCCTGAAAATGGCCCGGCATCCGCTCCTGAGGCCGCTTTTCAGGTCTGCCGGAGAATTGCTCAAAGAGATTTACGGGGAGATTTGACGATGGATTCAAAGGCGCTGCGCATCGTGATGCCTGGAGGCAGTGGCCAGGTCGGCCGCATGTTGGCGCAGTTCTTTCAGGAACGCGGCCATCATGTCACCGTCCTCACCCGCGGGCCGTACACCGCGCCCTGGTACACGGTTCACTGGGACGGCAAGACTCTCGGCCCCTGGGTCGAAACGCTCGAAGGCGCGGACGTCTGCATCCACCTCTCCGGCCGCAGCGTCAACTGTCGCTCTACGGCGCGCAACCGGCGCGAACTATTCGACTCCCGCATCGTCCCCACACTCCTGCTGGGCCAAGTGATTGCCCGCCTCGAGAATCCCCCCCGCCTGTGGATGAATGCGTCCACCGCCGCCATCTACCGTCATGCGCCCCAGCGAACGGAATTTGACCGTCCCATGGATGAAGCAACCGGCGAGCTCGGCGGCCATGAGAAGATCTCCGCGCGGCGTAGCGCGCCGGAAAAATGGAACTGGACCATCCAGTTGGTCAAGGATTGGGAAGCAGCGTTTTTCTCATCCGAAACACCGCGCACACGCAAAATCGCGCTGCGCACCTCGCTGGTCTTCAGTCCCGCGCCCGGCAACATCTTCGCGGTGCTCTCCCGCCTGGTGCGATTCGGGTTGGGCGGCACGCAGGGCAGCGGCCGCCAATATGTTTCCTGGATTCACGAGTCCGATTTCGCCCGCTCCTTGGAATTCCTGATCGAACACGAGCAATTGGACGGCCCCATCAACCTCGCCGCGCCCAATCCCCTGCCCAATCGCGATTTCATGGCCGCGTTGCGCGATGCCTGGAACGTGCCCAACGGAATTCCCGCGCCCGCCCCGCTCATCGCCCTGGGCGCATTCTTTCTGCGCACCGAGTCTGAGTTGGTGCTCAAAAGCCGCCGCGTCGTTCCGGGAAAACTCCTCAATGCAGGCTTCGGCTTCCAGTTTCCCGAGTGGCCCGAAGCCGCCGATGACCTCGTGCGCCAATGGCGTCAAAGAGACAATTGAAGACTCCGCTCAGCAATCAGCCATGCTTCTCTAGTCCCTAGTCCCTAGTCCCTGATCCCTGACCACGGATCACTGCTTCGGCGTAATATCCGTCACCGGCAAATCCCAGTGTCCAAGAAGAATCTCAAACCGCCGCTGTTCTTCCCTCTTGTACGTATCCTGGTCCGGCCATAGCTGCTTGATGAATGCCTCTTCGTCCGAATTGGAGCTGGTCGCCACCGTGGAGTCCTTGTAGACGATAGTCACGCGATAATCCCACCGGCCGTCCTCGGTCGTGTGGTAAGCAGGCGCCTCAATCTTCAGCGACACGATCCGTCCCGTCGCCTGAATTTTCTTGAGCAGCGGGTAGTGGTTCTTCAAAAACAGGTCGAGGAACTCTTGCTGATGGCCCCACTGGCATTTGTAGTAATACTCGATAATGTAGGGCTGTCCTGCGCTCGATTGCGGCGGCGCGCCCTGCGCAAACAACGGCGCGGAGATGGTTGCGGCAAACATCGTTACGAGAACGGCGAGAAGAACCTTTCGCATTGAAGCCTCCATTCGATAGATGGAAGCATTGTACGGTGTTTCCGGCCGCGGCGGAGAATGGTAATGGACCGGATCGAAACGCAAGGCCATGACCCGCGCCCCACATCACAAAAAAAACGGCCCCCGTTTTTAACGGGGGCCAAGTTGCCTTGGTTCTCTCGCGTTGCGAGAGCTTGATTGGCGGCCTGACGGTGGGGTGACCGTTGGGCGCGGGGTCGTTCCTCGGTGGAGGGTAGCCGTTAAATTATGGCTGCTCCGCACCGGTCGAGGCGCCAGCGCTCTGGGGTTGCGCTGAAGCCTGGGCCGCCAAACTGTTTTCCATCAACCGAATGTGCACGCTGCTTGTCCTGACTCTCACTGGCATCGTGTCATCGTCGCCAGGCGTGGTCGCCTGTGCGTTGCCGAGAGCTACAGCGTGAAGCCGGTAGACGGGAATCTGGTGTTCGGTTACGAGATAGCGCTTGACCGCTTCGGCCAGGCGCTCCGAGCTTTCAATGCCTGCACTGCCCGATGCCGGTGAATGAGCTTCCATCTCCAGGATGTATCCTTCGCGGCCGGTCAGGCTCCCGGCCAACGCGTCGAGCTTCTCGCGAGAGGCCGTTGTCAGCACCGCGGTGCCGCTGCGGAATGAAACCTCGAGATCCGTGATCTTCCGGTACTGGTCGATGCCGTTCACGGTTGTATTCAAGTCATTCACATGGCCTGAAGCCTGCTGCGCGGTATTGCTGGCGTTTTGTGCCTCATTGCCTGCCGCGGTTGCCGCCTGATTCGCCTCATCGGCTGCACCCTGTGCCCGGCGAATGCCTGCCTGGGCCCGGCTGTCGACGTCCTTGATGTCCCGTGAGTTTTGGGCGTTGACCTGATCCAGTTCCGTGAGCCGGTCATTGATTGGGTCGGTCTGCTTCTTCACCCACTTCTTGCGTGCCAACGGATTTACACGACCCCAGAACCCCTCCTTCGGCGTGTTAAGCGAGGGCTGAGCCTCGGGGGAGGGCTGCTGCTCTGCCGAAGGAGGTGTGCTCTGGGTATCCCCCGTCGTTTGCGCTTGCTGCGCCCACGCAGGGAGGCCAATAGCGGATGCCAGTAAAAGTACGGCGCAATGACGCGGAAATGATCTCAAAATCTGTTCGCTGGTCTTCATGGGTTTATTGCCTCTCGTTGATTCGGGTTAAAAGCAAACCACCCGCAGGTTGAGCGACCTCGCTGCCCGCCCTTCACAAGTGCAACGGAGATGCCAAAGGCAGGAGCATCCGGAGACAAATTTGTAAATATTTTTGATTCTTATACTTACTTCAAAAACTTCAACCGCCCTGGAGCCACGAACCCCGGAAATTGGGCGGCCCAATCGTGTATTTTTTGCATGGTCGGGTACTTTCTACCTTGTAAACCCGGAGAAAGTACGGCTCCGGCTCAACAGATCCAAACCGAACCGGCCGCGCCGCCCGCTTCGTTCGCAATCCATCTGAAGGCAGTTGACCCGCCGCTATTTCGCGTTGACGTGGATGATTCGAATCTCAGGAAACGCCCCGTCCCAGCTATGGGGAACCGTGTCGAAGATCAGCCGGAAGTCCTGCCCCTCGCCCGGTTTGAGCGGAGCGGCGCTGAGCGGCTCGATGTCCACGTAGGGGTCGCGCGTTCTGATCAGATTGAGCGGCTGGGTCTCGTTCCACGCCACTTCGTGGACGTAATTGCGGAACAGCACCTGCACCGTGATACCGGCCACCGTCCGGCTGCCGGTGTTGGCAATGTGGCCATCGAGATACGTCACCTTGCCGCCGGCCAGATTGGCTGACTCGCTCATGGCCAGGTGCGTGATGGAAAGGCTCGGTGCGTAAGCGTCAAGTTGGGCTGAGATGGGCGTCACCTGCGGCGCGTTCTTGCCGTGCCCGAGAACCAGCACCAGAACAACCGTTACAGCCACGACAACCGCGGCAGCAATGGCTAAAGGAATCCAGTTGCGCTCGGCCGGCGCGGCAGGACGGACAAGTTGAGGACCTGTGCTCACGAGCGAAATTGTACACCCGTTACTGAAGAGATACCCGGAACCATGAGAATCCCAGCCCGCGGCGAAAGACTTCCCGAACAAAGACGATAAAGAAGACAGGACCATGAAACTTTCTTTGATTTGCTGAATTCGAGCATCTCCGGGAATTGTGATGCGTCTAAGCATGCAAGACCCGCACAGGACTTTAACGTGCGCATGACTCTCTTCTTCACCTTTTGCCAAAAGGCATTGAAAGGTAGGCCTACGATGCAATCCTCTCCCGAATTCCTCTCCGCTGCGCCGCCCGGATCGACTGACGGCAAAGAGCAGCCGCAACGCCCGGCAGACTGGCTTTACAAAGGCCTGACCATCGCGGCGATGCTGTTGCTGCTGGGCAGCCTCTGGGTGTTCTAGCTCAAGAATTTCAACACGTTGTTTACGCTCAGCTGTAGCTTTAATCAGCGGGCGCCTTGAAAGGGCACGACTTCAGTCGTGCCAAAGAGGCAACTCCAAGAGGTTCAGGGGCTTCACAGGCTGCGGAAAAACTCTTTTCCGGAGGGAGGCGGGGGTTTCAACCCCCGCACGAAGCCCACAAAATTAACGTGGGCTTTGGCCCCGGAAGAATGCTTTCAGCCAACTTCATCCAAAGTTCGGCCTTTTTACGCAGTCTCTTCAGTCGTGCCAAAGAGGCAACTCCAAGAGGTTCAGGGGCCTCAGCCCCCGGAAAATGCCCGCACTTTGGTCAATACCCAGGAAAGTTCAATGCCGTAGCCGCCAATTCCAGCCCTTCACCCGAATCGGGCCCGCTTAATGTCGTTTTGACGGCAGTCCTTACCGGTCATTTTCACCCGGATGCACATCTCCGCGATTCGAGAAAGCATGCGGTCCCCAATGCGGTCGCCGAGGGTTTGCTCGCGCCCCGCCCGCTCCACATCGTTTAGCGCCCCGGCGGCTGCGGGAAGGTCGGAGTAGTTCGTCGTAATGATGGTCGACATCTTGTCGTTGTAGCGGGTGTTGAGAATCAGGGCCACGTTGTCCCATAACCACTCACTGGGCTTCTGCGCGCCCAGGTCGTCCAGAACCAGCACCTCAGCCGCAAAAACCGGCTTGAGCAGTTCCAACTCGGTCACATTGACCTGCGGGTTGTAACTGTTTTGGATGTTCTTGAGCAGCTCCCGGTAGTCGCAGAAGAGACCGCGAACCCCGCGCTCGCGGACCAGCCGCTGCAGCACTCCAACCGCCAGGTGCGTCTTCCCAACCCCGATGGAGCCGGTGAAAAGCAGTCCCTTGTGCGCCGTGTCCACCGGGTAAGCATCGACAAACTTGCGCGCCGTCTGCAGCGCTTCGGCCAGCGAACGATCCGCCCCGTGGTAGATCTCATAGGCATCCAGGGTGCAGTCGCGGTAGCGCTGCGGGATGCGAGCGGCGGCAATGCGGCGCTCTTCCCGCTCCATCTCCTGGCACGTGCAGGGACGCGAAACCCATTTCCCGGCCCCGTCAACTACCCTGACCAGTCCTACTCCATCGCAGATTGGGCAAATGCTCATCTCCATTCAAGCCTAGCGTAAAGAACTCGTGTGAGAGGCGGTGCGAGGCTGGTGCCGTTATGTGGAAAAAGCTCTGCCACGCTCCAGCCGTATCTGTCTGCATTCCGAGCCGCGATTGAACGGAATTTTCTTGACCGTGGCTCTCCCTCCCTGTGCGAAAATCTTCACAAGTAGCGGAGATGATCTCTTGACAAAAGGTAACGCGCGCACCGCGTGGTGCATTCTCACGGTTCTGGCTGGATTGCTGTCTCCGGCCGGCTTGATGGCACAGTCAGCGGGAGCCGCGCCGGCGCAAGCTCAATCGCCCGCTCAGACCCCCGCTCCGGCTCCCCACACCGGCCCCTATTGGACCCAGCACGACCAGCAGTTGTTGGTGGACTTCGGAAACCTTGAGCGCTTCACGAACGCTGACCTGGCATTGGGTCCGCCCGCGCCTGGCGAAGCCCGTGTGGTATTCATGGGCGACTCCATCACCCAGGGATGGAAGATTGAGGGGCCCGACGGTTCGTTCCCCGGCAAGCCGTACATCAACCGCGGCATCAGCGGGCAAACTTCGCCGCAGATGCTGATCCGTTTCCGCCAGGACGTGATCGATCTCAAGCCGAAGGCCGTAGTCATTCTGGCGGGCACCAACGACATTGCCGGAAACACCGGCCCCATGACGCCGGAACAGACCGAAGATAACCTGGCTTCGATGGCCGACCTGGCGGCGGCGAACGGGATTCGAGTGGTGCTCTGTTCCATAACCCCCTCGTTCGATTTTCCCTGGAAACCGGGGCTCGATCCGGCGCCGAAGATTGCCGCGCTCAACCAGTGGATCAAGGCTTACGCGGATCTCAAGGGCTACATCTACGTCGACTACTATTCGGCCATGAAAGACGAGCGCGGCGGTCTGCCCGCGGCGCTCAGCAAAGACGGCGTGCACCCTCTCCCCGGAGGGTACGCGATCATGACGCCCCTCGTTGAGGCTGGAATCGAGAAGGCGTTGAAGACCGGGACCGGAAATTAGGCGTCAGGCGACTGGGGCCGGTGAATCGAAGGTGTTGAGGTCACAAACCACGGCGCCTTTCGTGCTGTTGGGAGGATCATGATGGCGGCAAAAACTTCCGGGTTCACGGGACTCGGCCTTGCGGTACTCACGCTGCTGGGAATTGAGTGTGCTTATCGGCTTGCGTACTGGGTTTGGTTAACCCAGATTCCAAAAACAGATGTCCATTCGGCGTGGACGCACACTTATTTCTGGGGCGCCGCAGCAGTGCTGATCGGATTACTCTGGTGCTATCTGCTTGGACGGCTTTTCTTGGACGCACGGAAAACCAAAAAGAGCACGGCCAAAAAAGACGTGATTCAAACTCCCTGATTTCGGACCCGCCGGCCTGGTAATTGCGAAACCGGACGAATGCCCCTACAATAGAAGAGAAGAGTTTCGAGGAAAGGTCTGTTTTTAAGAGATGCCCAAGGAAAAGATTCATCCCAATTATGCCGCGGTCCGGGTGCTTTGCGCCTGCGGAAGTCATTTTGAGACCAGGTCGACCCACAAGGGTGACATTCACGTGGAAATCTGCTCCGTTTGCCACCCGTTCTTTACCGGCAAGCAGCGCCTGGTTGATACCGCGGGACGCGTTGAGCGCTTCCGCCGGAAATACGCCAAGGCCAGCGAAGTGAAGGCTAAGTAACACGTAGCAGATTCAGCGAGATAGCATGATCGGGCCTCCGCCGCGGCGGAGGCCTGAGTGTGTTTGGGCCGGTTTTTTCCTGTGCTTGGAAACTCAAAGGGTTCCTATGGCTGGCAAGGGTTTTACCGTCAAAAAGGACTGGGACAATCCCAGGGAGCACATGATGCCCGCCGAATCGCGGGTCCCGGCTGAAGTGCGCCTGGGAAGCGTCACGGTAGCTCCTGCCACGGTGCTGGCCCCCATGGCTGGCGTCACCGACACCGTTTTCAGGCGATTCATTCGCCACGCCAGCTCGTTCACGGCTTCAAATACCGGCGAGAACCACGCTGAATCATCGGTCGAGGCTGAGGTCACCAATACGCAGTCGGGCTGCGGCCTGCTCATGACCGAGTTCACTTCGGCAGACGGCCTGGCCCGGATGCGGGAATCGAAACGGCGCAGGTATCTGACCTTCTACGACGACGAACACCCCATCGGAGCGCAACTGTTCGGGTCCAATCCTGAAACCTTGGCAGATGCGGCTCGAATTGTCGAGGAAACAGGCTTCGACACCGTGGATCTAAACCTCGGCTGCCCCGCCAAGCGCGTAGTCGGATGCAACGGAGGATCGGGGCTGCTGCGGGATTTGCCCCGGATCGGCGAGATCTTTCGCGCCGTGCGCAAGTCGGTGGCAATTCCCTTCACGGTGAAATTCAGGACAGGCTGGAACGAGAACCAGATTGTGTGTGTGGAGCTGGCGCGTATGGCTGAAAGCGAGGGACTCAACGCCGTGGCGCTCCATGCGCGGACCCGCGAACAGGGTTACAGCGGCCAGGCGCAGTGGCAATGGATTGCGCAGGTGAAACAGGCGGTGGGAATTCCGGTGATCGGCAATGGCGACATCCGCACGCCGGAGGATGCGGCGGCGATGGTGGCCGAGACGGGCTGCGACGCGGTGATGATCGGGCGCGC
>PLSH01000394.1 GCA_003165095.1 Acidobacteriaceae bacterium | reverse complement strand
CTACGGCCTGCGCATCTCGGACGATTGCGCGCGGCTGGAGCCCCACCCGGTGGAGCACCAGGTGCTGATGGAAATCATGGAGTCGCTGGTCCAGGACTTCATCTATTCGAGCATTGTGAGCAGCCTGAACGAAAAGGGTTTTCGCATGCGCGACGGCAAACCCTGGAACCGTATCGCGGTCTTCAAGATGATTCCGCGGCTGATCGAGGTGGGACCGCACTTCTTTTCATCCGGAGAATGGGAACAGCGCCGGCAGCGATTCGAGCGCGCAAACCCGCCGGAAAAGCACGGAAGTCCGCTCTATTCGTCGAATTTCGTCAGAAACTCTCTAATGGGCCTGGTCTGAGAGCCGAGTTTTGTCCGTGTTCGTCATGCTTACTGGATTGACGGCGCCCGGCGTAATCAGCGCCTGGATGTCGGAGACGAGCAGTTGAACCGTAGCTGAGAATGTAGCATCGCGATGTTTCTTGAAGAATGCCGGGTCAACCTGCTCGACGAAGCCCCAAAGGACCACTTGAGTTTTCGCGTCGGAGATACCGACCCTGATTTGAGGAATCGACAGGCCGGGTGAATCGACAAAGCGGATTGAAAAAATCACGTCCGCGTCCTTGGGGTCCAGCACCAGGTCGAACCGTCCCCATGCCTTCATGCCGGCATAAAACTCGCTGTAAGCGCGCTCCGGGCCGCCACTGTAGCTTGACGGAAAAGCCGACACATCTCCCAGTTCGTAAGAGATGAAGGCTTTCTTGCCCACCAGCAGCGGTGTGGGCACAGGAGCGTCGAGAGTATTGATGCCTTTGGCGGCCGAGCTTCTCTCCTGGGCACACAGCGCGAGCGCACTGCAAACCAGGAGAAGACTAATTCCAACAGATTGCTTCAATGAAGTAGACATAAGTCCGAGGTTTCCTTTCTTGCCTATCGTCACCGTGGAATCGGATGGCTTCGATGGGAGAAGGATAGCCTATGCCTCCCGGCCGCGGCTCAACTCAAGGCTCTCAGCGCTCGCCGGCCTGCTTGAGAATCGGGGTCAGCGAGCCGGTATTATCGGGGCCGGTGGGGTCCACGCGAAAATCCCACACCGACTGGCTGATGTCGCTGGGAGACAGAATCTCAACCAGGGCGTACTCGCCGATGACGAGTTTCTGCCTGGGCTGCAGGCGCAGCCAGCGCTTGCCGGGAAGCACCTGGACGTCGGCAGGAATGACATCCTCGTCCTGGGTAACGGTTCCGTTGGGGCTCACGTGAATGGCGCCGACAATGCGCATTGCCTGGCGCTGGTCCACGCGGACGATGGCAAAGCCCGATTGCGCGGAATGAGCGCCGTGCTTGCCGTTCACCGCGTCCTTGGCGCCGGCCGTGTTCACGGTAATCGCGTGGGAAAGGACCGGCTCGGTGGTGTCCTGGACGTTGAGCGACAGATAAAAGGCCGGATCGTTGACATGGAGGTGGATTTTGGAGTGTGCGCCGCCAAGTTCAAGATTCTCCTTTTGTCCGGCGAGCGGATTGAGGATGCCGATCCCGTGATGGGTTTTGGCGTCCATGCTCAGATCCTTCGGCGTAAGTTCCACCAGTTCGGGCGTTCCCTGAAAGGTGTCGAGCACAAAGACACCGTCTTCATCGGGCAGTTCGAGGCCGGTGGCAACTTCAGGCATGCGCGCCTTTTGCTCGTTGCGTTCGTCGGCTTCTTCCTTGTCGATTTCCTCGGCTTCTTTCATGGCCGGCGAGGGCTGATCCGCGGCAGCGTTCTCGAGTTCGCGCTCCCATTTGCGCGTAGCGTCCCAATCCACCAGGTCCGCGGGCAACTCCTCCCAATCGCCACGTTCCTGGGAGAGATAACGCACGCGATCGCCTACGATCTGGTACTGGCGCACGATCTGGTAGGAACCATCCTTGAGAATGAGACGATGGTTCTTGGTCATTCCCGGCAAGTCGGGTTTGAGGGGCAGCGGGGTGGAACTCTTCGCCGGCGGGCTCTGGGCGCCCTGGGCGGTTGCGGTGGCGGCCGCCGCAGTCAGGGCCAAGGCCAGCGAAACCGGCAACCAGCAGCGCAGATGAAGAAACCGGACCATGGCAACCTAAGTTTAGACGAAGTGGAGCGGTTGGAGTTGGCGGTTCAAGCGGCGAATGCGGGATTCCGGACACAACCCCGGGTGGGCCTCAGGCGTCCAACCTTGTGTATGCTTAATAGATAGGGATGGTTGCTTGACAGGATCCAAGACACCAGCACGCGAGAAGCTCCACACCAGGTCCGGCTCCTGGCCGGTCGTTACGGTGGTGTGTCTTGTCCTGATGGCGCTGCTGACCGTGGTCCAGGTGGCGCACCTGCACGCGACCGAAAGCGATGCAGACCATTGCCCGCTGTGCATCGCGATGCACTCGGCGGCGCCGGTTGCGGCGACCGCGGCGATTGTGGTGCTGGTGCACGTGGGAGCCCCCACACCGCAGGCCGAGCCGCGCTCCATCGTCCGCAGGCGGCAAACAAAGCTCTTCATCCGCCCCCCTCCGGCGGGCTGTTAGCAATCCTCCGGTCCTCCAGCCAAATCTGAATCGAAGTTGCCCCATCGCCTATCGTCCTCATTCGTCGGGTGAGGCTGCGGCGCATCTGCATTGGCTAGCCAGGAAACCGGACGGTTGCATCCCCGTGCACAAGAAGACGCCGCGGGGTTTTGAATCGCGGCTGGTTTTCAGCATTTCCAGCCATCTTTCGGAGGCTTCAATATGCAGTTCAATCGCGGCGCACTGCTGCGCATTCTTCCCCTTCTCATCCTCGCGCTCGCGGCCTTCATGGCGCACGCGCAAAGCGGCGGCGCAGGCGTTGTGCACGGCACTGTCACCGACCCCACGGGCGCGGTGATTCCCAACGCCGTTGTGCACATGACCAATCAGGTGAGCGGATTCGACCGGACCGCAACCACCAACGCAACCGGCCAGTTCCAGATATCGAACGTGCCTTTCAACCCTTACCGCATCAGCGTCTCGGCCAATGGATTTGCTCCTATGAGCCGGAACATCGAGATTCGCTCTTCAGTAGGAACGAATCTCAACCTCGTGCTTCAGGTTGCAGGCGCCAGCCAGACCGTCACGGTCGAATCACAGGGCAGCGATATGGTTGAGGACGATCCAACCTTCCACACCGACGTGGATCGCGATCTGTTCACCAAGGTGCCTCTGGAAAGCCAGTCTTCGGGGCTTAGCGCGCTGGTAACCCAGACCACCCCCGGCGTCTCGGCGGACTCGAATGGCCTGTTTCACGGCCTCGGAGACCACGCATCCAATTCGTTTTCAGT
>PLSH01000392.1 GCA_003165095.1 Acidobacteriaceae bacterium | reverse complement strand
GCCTGGTAACGCTTGCTGAATTCGTCCCGCTCCAGCATCTGCGAAACCGTAAAGTGCGCAGCCAGCCGGATCGTCCCCTCGTAGCCCAGCTTGCCCAGCCATTCGGAGTTGTAGCGGACTTCGGTTACGCTTTCGTCGAGGATCTTGAAGACCTGCTGCTGGTAGGTCTTGGCGTACTCGTCGATTTGCTCGCGACTCAACTGCTTGCGGGTTGCACTCTTGCCCGTGGGGTCGCCGATGAGGGACGTAAAATCGCCCACCAGGAAAATGACCGTGTGCCCGAGCTGCTGGAAGTGGCGCAGCTTGCGTAACAGGACGGTGTGGCCGAGGTGCAGGTCCGGCGCGGTCGGATCGAAGCCGGCTTTCACCCGCAGCGGCCGTCCGGTTTTGCGGCTTTCTTCCAGGCGTTCGCGCAGGTCGCTCACGCGGATAATCTCCGCCGCGCCCTTTTCCAGCAGGTCCATCTGATCGTCTACAGGTAGAAACTCGCTCATATCGTCTCTAAGTATAAATTCCGATCTCAGTTCTGCCGGGTGCCCCAAGTCCCGATTCTGGGACATGGGAAACCAAATCTCTCCCATCACCGCATGTAACCCCGCCGCATCGCCCCGATCTCTAATATCTGATCTCTGATCTCTGACCCCTGATCCCTGTAAACTGTACTCACCATGGAAGAGTTCAGCCGCATCCAGCGCTTGCCGCCTTACGTCTTCAACATCACCGACGCCATGAAGCGCGCCGCCCGCCGCCGTGGCGAAGACATCATCGACTTNNGGCATGGGCAACCCCGACGGCGCTACGCCCAAACACATCGTCGACAAGATGATTGAGGCGGCGCTCAAGCCCGGCACCCATCGCTATTCCGTCTCCCGCGGCCTGCCGCGCCTGCGCAAATCCATCTGCTCCTGGTACAAGACCCGCTACAACGTCGATCTCGATCCCGAAACCGAGGCCATCGTCACCATCGGCTCCAAGGAGGGCATCGCCCACCTCTGCCTCGCAATCCTCGACTCGCGCGACACCGTGCTGGTGCCCAACCCCAGCTACCCCATCCACATCTACGGCCCGGTCATCGCCGGAGCCCACGTCGTCAGCGTGCCCGTCCACGACCAGGAAAAATTCCTCGCCCAGCTCGAGGAGCTCATCCCCCGCATGACCCCGCGCCCCAAGGCCCTCATCGTCAACTTCCCCTCAAACCCCACCACGGAGTGTGTTGACCTTCCCTTCCTCGCGCGCCTCGTCGAGCTCGCCCGCGAATACGGCTTCCACCTCATTCAGGACCTCGCCTACGCCGATATCGCCTTTGACGGATACAAGCCCCCCAGCGTGCTTGAAGTGCCCGGCGCAAAAGACGTGGCCGTCGAGTTCTTCACCCTGTCGAAGAGCTACAACATGCCCGGCTGGCGCGTCGGATTCATGGTTGGCAATCCGGTGCTGGTCTCGGCGCTCGCCCGCCTCAAGAGCTACTTCGACTACGGCACATTTACACCCATTCAAGTAGCCGCCATCGCCGCTCTCGAAGGCCCGCAGGAATGCGTCTCCCAAATCTGCGAGAACTACCGCAGCCGCCGCAACGTCCTCGTTGAAGGCCTCAACAAGGCCGGATGGCAGGTAGCCCTGCCCAAAGCCACCATGTTCGTCTGGGCGCGCATTCCCGAGCCCTACCGCGAAATGGGCTCGCTCGAGTTTTCAAAGCTGCTGCTGACCGAGGCCAAGACCGCCGTAAGCCCCGGCATCGGTTTCGGCGACTACGGCGACAACCACGTAAGATTCGCGCTGATCGAAAACGAAGAGCGCACAAGGCAGGCGCTGAGAGGGATCAGGCAGATGCTGGCGAAGGGCGTGGTGGTGGGCTAGACGGCTGGCCCTAATGAGCCGTTCAAGCACGTTCCAAAGAAGGCCTTAAACCTCAGAAGCTAGGCGAATCATGTTGAATCTCGCCTCTCGGCCATTAATAATGTTCTTTACACCGGATTTCGAATGCTGATTCGCTGCAAAGGAAGCCGTGTCGCTCCACGGAAACGGTTGGAGACCAACTCGGGTCACGCGATTTGATCGAGCCATCGGGACCTCAACTGGTCCCGCGCAGGTGGATACCGATTTGGGCCCGGGATATCTTAAGGCGCTGGGAAACCCCGAGGGCCCTCATGCACTCGCATGTGAATTTGTAGGTAACATGCTTGCTGATTGGCTAAACCTGACAACTCTGGATTATGCGCTTGTGGAAGTAACCGGGGACGATGAGATCCCGTTCCTTAAAGGCGGCATGGCATTACCGGGACCTGCGTTCATTTCTAGGGCAGAGCCGGGCGGCTTCCCCTGGGGCGGGAAGGTCAAAGAACTGAGGTCCATTATCAACCCTCAAGAAATCAGCGGGTTAGTCGTCACGGACACTTGGACGCTAAACTATGACAGGTACGCTCCCGACGGGCGAAGGATAAACCGTGATAATGTTTTCCTCATCCAATGCCCCAGGGCCTCCAGGCAGGTGCGGCTGGTTGCGATGGACTTCACGCACGCATTTAGACAAGGAGGGGAGCTCAACCGAAAGCTCGCGTTCGTTGAAAGGCGCCGTGATGAGAAGGTCTATGGCCTCTTCCCCGAATTCCGGCATTTCCTTGACCGGGAACAGGTGCGACAGTTTTCGGGCCGCCTTAGTCAGTTTTCTCGGGCAGAAGCCGACGAGATTATTAGAATGGTCCCGCCATCCTGGGATGTTGATCAAGACGGTCGCACGTCATGGGCTACGCTGATCGCAGACCGTGCGCACTTCGTTGCCGACAACATTGAGTCGATCCTATGGCCACAGTTGGAATTGGAAGGAGGAATTGAATGAGTCAACTTAACGGCTACTATTCTTTGGTCCAGTTCTGTCCCGATCCTTCTCGCCTAGAAAGCGTCAACATAGGGATCGTTCTGTACTCGACGAGTGAGAAGAGACTGCAAGTTCGAATCAGCCGAAGCAATCAAAGGATCCGCAGGTGTTTTGGTAACCAAGATTGGAGTTTACTGAGTCGTGCTCGGACCGCAATTGCAAACCAATTGAGGTCGGAGCAATTCCTGTCTATCCAGGATCTCGACGCATACATCTCAAAACGGGCTAACATAATTCAGCTGACCCAACTCCGGCCAATGCGCATCACTAATCTTGAGGCCGATGCAATCGAACTCCAAAAGCGATTGGTGGGGCCAGAACCGGTGGAGTCGAAATGTGGAGTCCACGGAATTCTCAAGAGGCGGTTGTTTGAGGCAGGCGTAGCGGACCTCGTTGAGAAATCTGTCAATGTAGAGATATCAGACTTCAAAAAATCTATTCGAGTGCCATACGCGTATCAAAATGGGCGGCTTAACCTGATCTCTCCCGTCCAGTTCGACTCCGACGCAGAGACAATTCTCACTAAAACAGGGAAGAGTGCGATCGAGGGCCAACTTCTGTACAGCGAGCGGCACTCCACCCGTGGCGAAATGCGCCTAGTTGTAGTTGCCAATTTTGATGAACAAATCGAGGCCTCAACCCGTGACTTCGTAAAGAAGACGTTCGACGAGCATGACGTAACTCTCTACTCCTTTGAGGACCTTAGCCCTCTGGTGGAGGACATTAAGCGCTCCGCCGAGGCGCACTCAACGGGCCACTAAGGCTGGCCTAGCTGCGGGTGCCGGGCGACGCGGCCCTCGCCTTTGTCTTCTTCACCTCAAATGCATTACCGTTCCGCCGCGCGGGAGCGGCCCTATTTCACCTACATCATGGCCTGCAAAAGTATAGAGCCTGCACGTCGGCCAAGCGCCCAGTTCTAGCTTCTGGGACCCGGCATCCGCTCCAACCCCACCCCGCAAAAACTTTCTCGACTTCCTTTGCAGATTAATTCCCGCGTTGGCGCACAATCATAATTAGAGAACGAGCGCGGAAACCAACCCCGCTCGAATTTGTGAACCCATGAAAAGCATCGCCGTATCCATCTCCTGCGACGTCTGCCGCCATGCCCGTATCTGCGCCGCGCAACCCCTTTTCCGCAAATCTCCCGGGAACTGATTGAAAACAATCACCCAAAAAACCCGGCTGTTTTGCAGATTAATTCTCGCGTTGGCGCACAATCATAATTAGAGAACGAGCGCGGAAACCAACCCGCTCGAATTTGTGAACCCATGAAAAGCATGGCCGTATCCATCTCCTGCGACGTCTGCCGCCATGCCCGTATCTGCGCCGCGTAACGCTCTGAATAACGTCTTTATTTTTCAGGTTTTAGCTTCCAGATTCTTCAAAACGCGCAACTTGCGCCAGAACTTGAGCCCCAAAGGGCTCAAAGCAAGAGATTTGCCCAAGAACACCCCGGGCTGGAGTGGCCGGGGGGGAGGTAAAAACCGGGCAGATGGCCGACATATTAGACCGGAGACATACCTGACACTGCACAGATCCGCAGTGCAAGGCTCAGGAACTTTGGCCGTCCCGGCCTCGTAAAATAGTTCTGGATACAGTCAATGCAGGTATTCGCACGCGAGGAAGTAAGGCGATGGTCAAATTTCTTCTGTTTTGCATTCTGCTCGTGTTGTGCTGGCCGCTGGCGCTGCTGGCTCTGGTGCTCTATCCGCTGGTGTGGCTGCTGCTGTTGCCGTTTCGCGTGGCGGGCATCGCCGTCGGCGGAGTGCTGGAGCTTGTGAAGTCCATCTTCCTGCTGCCGGCGCGCGTGCTGCGCGCGGTGTAAGGCCGCGAGGCGTCTCGACATTCCCTCTGACAATGCTTTAGCGTGACGCTATGCCCGGTGTCTCCATGTCTCTCGACGGAAAAGTTGCGCTCGTGACTGGCGGTTCGCGGGGCATTGGCGCTGAAACCGTGCGCGTCTTTGTCGAATCCGGAGCCCGCGTGGCCTTCAGTTACCGCCAGGCGCGGACCCGGGCGCTCGACTTGGAGGCCCAGTGCGGCAGCCCACAAACATGCGTGGCCATCGAGCAGGAGCTGAGCTCGCCGTCCGATGGCCGCGCGCTGGTGGCCGCGGCTGTCAAGGCCTTCGGCCGCCTCGATATTCTGGTGGCCAATCACGGCGTCTGGGAGCCCGAAGACGCGCCCATCGCGCAAATGGACGAGGCTCAGTGGCGGCGCACGCTGGCGGTCAACCTGGACTCGGTTTTCGGCCTGGTGCAGGCGGCGGTGGGGCAATTCGAGCGGCAAAGTTCTTTGGGTCGGCGGGCAACTGGCGGCGTGGACGCCGCCAGCACAGCCGGTCGGGAGACCGGCGCTACAACTTCCGGCGCTGCAACTTCCGGCGCTGCACGGCCGGG
>PLSH01000136.1 GCA_003165095.1 Acidobacteriaceae bacterium | reverse complement strand
TCAGGTGCATCCCTGCTAGTGAGCCGGAATACGGGCCCAGCGGAGGCAAGACCATGTGCAAGATTCGCTGTTGGCGTCTGGCAGTTGTTATTTTGTCTGGTTCTCTCAACCTGATCCTCTCTCATCCTGCTCGAGCAGTCGAGGCAGGCAAGACTCCGGAAATCACAGCGCAGGTGACGCCGCCCTCCAACGCAACCTATCCGCAAATTGTGCGGATTCGCTACATGGAGGGGGATGTGCGCGTGGCGCGCGGCAAGCAAGACGAGAAGGCCGGCGGTTCAACATGGGAGCAGGCCGTCGCCGGGCTGCCGCTGGCAACCGGATTCAACCTTGTAACTGGCACGGGACGCGCAGAAATTGAGTTTGAAGATGCGTCGACAGTGTATCTCGCAGAGAATTCCGCGCTCACCTTCAACGACATTCACACCACGGGCGGCGTACCGTTCACCGTCATTGCGCTGCTGAGCGGCACAGCCACGATGTGTGTCCAGCCCGAGTTTCCCACGGAGGAGTTCGAAGTCAAGACGCCCACCGGCTCGGTCAGCGCAGCCTACCCCAATGAGACTTTCGTAAGGATTACGGGCTTTGTCGATGGAAAGACTCTCAAGTTCCTGCGAGACACGACGGTTTATTTGCTGGGTTCGACGCGGCCGGTCCAATATTCAATTGGCGAGACCGTGACCACCCGCGTTGATAGCCCTGTCGCGCTGGCCGACTCCAAAGCCCCAGACGCGCTGGCGGCATGGGATACATGGGTATCGAAGCGAGTCGCGACTCGACTGCAGGCGCAGTCGGCGATGTTGCAGGCTTCCGGGCTAAAAGAGCCGATTCCCGGCCTTACGGACATGGACGGACACGGGACGTTCTTTCCGTGCGCGCCCTATGGAACCTGCTGGGAGCCGGTTGATGACAGCGCGCCGGTGGAAGCCGGTACAGCGGTCCCGGCAACGCGGCCGGCTGCGATGCCTGCCCGGCAAGCAGTGGGCGCTGCGCCGGCAGCACAATCAGCCGTTGCGCACCCCGTTGACCGATTCGAACAGGACACGTTCCTTCCGTGCCTTCCCGATGAAATTCGCACGCTTGTTGAGCGCGATCGAGTAACGGGCAAGGAGCGCGTCGTATGGACCCGAACGGAAGCCATACCAGGCGTGTTTTGGGGCATTGAGTCTTGGGATTGGGCAGTCTGCCACGCCGGGTTCTGGATCTACCGGACGGCCCCGAACGGGCGGCATCGTTACGTGTGGGTCGTGAATCGCAGGCGGCATCATCATCCGCCGGTTCGCTGGTTCAAGCCCGGTCCGGGGCGTAAGGTAGCGTTCGTTCCGCTCCATCCGCGGGATGTCGCGGGAACGCGGCCGGTAAATCTCAAGCACGAGGCATTCCAGGTTGGCGGCAAAGGACGTTCAATGGAGCGGGTGACGCTCGAACCCGGGCGGCAGATCCAAGTGCTGAATTCTCCGCCGAAGGAGTTCAACAAGCCATTCTTTGCACCACTCGCGCACGCAGAGGAGCCGCGTGTGGAAGTGCACAACGTGGGTGAGCCGCTTGTAGCGAGTAAAGACAAAGGTCCGGCGTTGACCTTCGATCACAGATCGCAAAGCTTCCTGATTGCCCGGCAAGTGACACTGGGGAACAAAACCATCACGGTGCTAGCGCCCTTCGAAGGAGCGACGGGAGGACTTCAGGCACGAGTCCAGGGTGTTGACTCTCACGGAAGCTACAGCACCCGGCCTTCTGGCGGCGAGAGTGGGCGGAGCGAAGGTGGCTTTGCTGAAAACAATGGCGGCTCACGCGGAAGCGGGCCCAGCGCAGGCGCTGGCGCTGGCTCCCGTGGCAGCGGAGGCTCCAGCGGCGGCGGGGAAGCTGGCGGTTCCCATGGCGGGGGCGGAGGGTCTAGCGGTGGGGGCGGTGGCTCAAATGGCGGCGGTGGGGTCGCCGCAGGCGGCGGCGCCGGGGGTGGAGGAAGTAGCGGCGGCTCCGGCCACCACTAATCCTGAACCCTGAAGCGTTTCTCGATACCAATCCGCAATGCGCACGGACTTCAACGAAATCCGATCGTTCAAGGTCAGCACATTAGCGCCAGCCGGCCCTTACCTCGCTTCGACCCATTCAACGCACTTTGCCTGCGCCCGACCATTCTTCATGCGGCGAAGCGGATTGGATCAAATCGGTATCCAGCTCAATTAACCTCATTCCATATTCAGGAAACTCTCGGCGCTCTGGCATCGTCGTATCTACTATGCGCACCATCACGCTTGAAGAACACTTCGTTACCGAGTCCTTCCTGCACGCCACCCGAACCAATGGCGAGAGAACTCGCCCGCAGCTTGCTGAACTGCACCCCAAGCTCCTCGACCTCGGCGCTGGACGGATTGCCGACATGGATAAGTCCGGCATCGATCTCCAGGTGCTCTCGCTCGCCGCGATGGGCTTCGATGCGCTCGATGCGGATACGGCGAGTTCGCTGGCCCACGATGTCAACGATGAACTCGCCGAGGCGGTGCGTGCCCATCCCACCCGTTTTGGCGGATTTGCCACGCTGGCCCTGAAGGCGCCCGCCACGGCGGCGGCTGAGCTGGAGCGCTGTGTCACACGCCTTGGATTTCACGGCGCTCTCCTCGATGGCACCACCGATGGTCTTTTTCTTGACGATCCGCGCTTCCTCCCGGTCTTTGAGGCCGCCGCTCATCTTGGAGTTCCGATCTATCTCCATCCCGCGCCGCCGCCCGGGCCGGTCCGCGTGGCCTATTATTCCGGCCTTCCCGGGGAACTCGGCTTTCTTCTCTCCATCGCGGGCTGGGGCTGGCACGCTGAGACCGGCCTTCATACCCTCCGCCTCATCGTCTCCGGCCTCTTCGATCGCCTGCCCGCTCTGCAACTCATTATCGGCCACATGGGGGAAGGCTTGCCCTACGCGCTCGCCCGCTCCAGCGGCGTCCTGTCTCACGCCGCGCCGCACCTTCGCCAGCCTGTCGCCGATTACTTCCAATCCAATCTTCACTGCACCACCAGCGGCTATTTCACCCTGCCGCCATTGCGCTGCGCCCTTGAAGTGGTCGGAATCGATCGCCTCCTCTTCTCCGTCGATTACCCCTACAGCCCCAACACGCGCGGCCGGGATTTTCTCGATAGCGTGCCTGAGATCCTCGACGAAAATGACGTCGCAAAGCTCACTCATCGCAATGCCGGGCAACTGCTCGGTCTGCGCCCCACTGCTTGAACGTTCGCCACGCCATCGCCGGCACGAGCGCCGGCAACGAGAGGTGAAAGCCGGAGGCCGGCGCTGAGGATTGAATGGCGTTGCATCGTTCCTGGCGGCAGTAGACTCATACACAGAGGAAGCACCGAACTCCACGGGTCGCCATGACCTGGCCGACCCCAACAGTCTGAAGGAGTAGCAATGGACTACGTCAATCTTGGCAAGACCGGACTCAAAGTCTCTCGCATCTGTCTCGGCTGCATGACCTACGGAGAGCCCGCCACCGGCGAATTGAAACCCGGCAGACAGGCCTGGGCTCTGAACGAAGAACAGAGCCGGCCCTTTCTTCGCCAGGCGCTCGATCTCGGGATCAATTTCTTCGACACTGCCAATGTTTATTCAAGCGGCTCCAGCGAAGAGGTGCTGGGCCGGTTCTTGAAGGACAACACCCGCCGTGAAGCCGTTGTTATCGCCACCAAGGTTCACGGCGTCATGCGCGACGAGCCCAACGGCCGTGGCCTTTCGCGCAAGGCCATCTTATTCGAAATTGATCAGAGCCTCCGCCGCCTTCAGACCGACTATGTGGATCTCTACCAAATTCACCGCTGGGACTACGAAACACCGATCGAGGAAACGCTGGAGGCGTTGCATGATGTGGTGAAATCCGGCAAGGCACGCTACATCGGGGCCTCGTCCATGCACGCATGGCAATTCACCAAAGCTCTCTATCTCGCCGAGCTTCATGGCTGGACGCGTTTCGTTTCCATGCAGAATCATTGGAACCTGCTCTATCGGGAAGAAGAGCGGGAGATGATCGGCCTTTGCCAGTCCG
>PLSH01000268.1:197-12355 GCA_003165095.1 Acidobacteriaceae bacterium | reverse complement strand
AAAAGTCGCCCTTCTTGTCCTTGCCAAACATCTTCTTCGTCGCATTGAACGTAGATATGAACTCCTTCGAAATTCTCGTCAGTGTATTCCCGTTGATTTTCTCGCCCCCTATTGCCTTGTCGATTGCAATTTTCTTGTTTATTACCCCGGCACTCTCAATCGAGAGCAGAAGTTCGGAGAAAAGTTCCGTTCCCTTCATCCTCTCCAACTGAGAACGAGACAGTATCTTCTGCCCGAGCAAATACGGCTGGTACTTCCTCACGAGGATTTCTGCCTTCTTTAATAAGGTGCTCGTGTTGTATTTCGCGTTCCGCTTCTCGCCGGATGTCAGCGATTTGCCTGTCGAGTTTATCTTTACGAACAAGTCGATAATCTCCGACAGTTCACCTGTTACCTGCACCACGGGAAGCTTGTAAGTCATCAGAGCCGAGCATATCTCGGGTCTGCTTTTTGAAAAGTCTTTCCAACTCCACCACTTCAGTCCGTCGCCGAGGTCAATCTTGGCGTTGAACCAATGCTGTTTGAATCGCCCCTCCGCCAAAAACATCAAGATGGTTTCAATGCGCTGTTTGCCGTCAATTACGTCATAGATTACCGAGCCATCTTCATGTCTCTCGTAGAGGAATATGCTCGGCACTGGGCAGTGCTCTACAAGCGTTTGGACTAAACGCCTCCTATCAGTCCACCCCCATACAGATTTCCTTTGAAATCCGGGCTCAAGGTTAAGCTGCCCTGCTTTGAACATCAGAACGAGTTCATTGACAGTGCGAGTATCGAACGTGCTTTGGAGTTTGGGCAACCGTTCAACAACTAGAGCAGTACCGGCCATGAGTCCTCCAGTGTCCGCAAGGAGTGGATTGAGGTTAGGACTAATTTTATCAAGCTGTTAACGCCTCAGGTCGATTTGGCGACCGAACCGTGAACGTCGAAGAGGGAAGTTGCCCTTCATCATCCTCGGTCTTCAGGCATCCGCTCCGGCACCCGTCGAAACACCCGGTTGAAAATCTCGTAGGCGAGGTCTACCGACTCCTCCATGGCGTTGCCGGTGGGCACCACGCGGACATTTACCTGCCGCTCCCGAGCCAGCCGAATCGCGGCGATGAGGCACGCGCCGAGGTAGACCATGCCACGGTTGATTCTCGGCATACCGGCGTCCGGGTCGAACATCACCGGCCTCCGGCCCGCTGCTGCCGGGTGACGAGTTGGTCAGGTCGCCCAATGAAGACCTCCGATGGCAGGTACCGGCGCAGTTCGCCGCACAGGGGGCACTCGACTGCGACCGACTGGAAGGGGAATTCATCCCGACCGGAAGGTACGTCGCGGCGGCAGCGTTTGCAGGTGACCACGAACCCACAAAAATCGGCTCAGGCATACGGAGAGGTGCACGAAATTTAGTTATGTTTTTGTAATGTTTTTTACGGGGGCTTGTTTCAGCCTGACCACACTTTTCGACCCAATTTTGGGAAATAATTTACCTAACCCTTGTGGTTGCCGCAGATACCTTAGCTCGATTTTTGCACCGTCCAGAAACCCAAAATGTCCCCCAGTGAGACTGGAGAGACAGAACCCGAAGACAACAAAGCCCTGCAAGTGGTTGCAGGGCTTCATTTTATTGACTTTATTGCTTTTTTTCTGGACTTTTGGTGCGGAGGAGGGGACTTGAACCCCTACGCCTTTTGAGCGCCAGCACCTCAAGCTGGTGCGTCTGCCAATTTCGCCACCTCCGCACGAGGTGAACCTAACAAGTATAGCAAAAGCGCGGGTTCCAGGGTTGCCTGGACCGGACGAGCTCGGGGATGGACGAGCCTCGGCTGGACGAAGCGATTTGAGGGCGAGTTTTCCCCTCGAATAAGGCGGTATACACTCATCGCAAGCCTATGCGCACGAAATTTTCACTCGTTCTGCTAATCCTGGGCCTTCCGGCCCTGCTTGGGGCCCAGACTGGAGCCAGCCCCCATCCGGCATCTATGACCTCCAAAACGCAAAACCCCGAAGGGGTTCACCAGTCCGCACTGGTGATCGATACCCACGTCGACACGCCGCTGCGCTTCGTGGATGAGAATTTCGACCTGGGCGATCCGCTGGGTGGCGGCAATTTCAACCTGGAATCGGCGCGCAAGGGAAACCTGGGTGCAGTGTTCTTCTCGATCTGGGCGGAACCGACGCTCTACAAGGGCCAGTACGCGCGCCGGACGCTGGTGCTGATCGATGCCGTGAAGCAGCAGGGGGCGAAGCACCCAGACCAGATGGAGCTGGTAACGTCGACGGAGGGGATTGAGCGGGCGCACCGGGACCACAAGCTCGCCGCGCTGATGGGAATCGAAGGCGGCCACTCGATCGAAGACTCGCTGGGCCTGCTGCGGCAGTATTACGCGCTGGGCGTGCGGTACATGACGCTGACGTGGAACAACTCCAATGGCTGGGCCGACAGCTCGGGCGACATTGATAATGCCAACGTGCCGCACACCAAGGAGGGCCTGAGCGAGTTCGGCAAGGATGTGGTGTACGAGATGAACCGCCTGGGGATGATGGTGGATGTGTCGCACGTCTCGGACCGCACGTTTTACCGGACCCTGATCATCTCGCGCGCGCCGATCATCGCGTCGCATTCCGGCGCGCGGGCGCTGTGCGATGCGCCGCGCAACATGACCGACGACATGCTGCGGGCGATCGCGAACAATGACGGCGTGGTGCAGGTGAACTTCTACTCCGGCTTTGTTTCGCAGCAGTACCGGGACGCGCTGAAGGCCATCGAGCCGGAGACGCAAAAGGAAATTCAGGCCCTGAAAGACAAGGCCAGGGCCGAAGGGCGCGAAATAACGTACGAGGAGATATCGAAGGTGCAGAGCGCCGCGGCAGACCGGATTCCCCGCCCGCCGCTCTCGGCGCTCATCGACCAGATCGACCACGTTGCCAAGGTTGCGGGCATCGATCACGTGGGGCTGGGGTCGGACTTCGACGGAGTTTCAGGGCAATTGCCCGAAGGCATCGACTCGCCCGCCGATCTGCCCAAGATTACGGCGGCCCTGATGGCGCGAGGCTACTCGGCCGAGGATTGCCGGAAGATTCTGGGCGGAAATCTGATGCGGGTGTTCCGCGCGGTGGAGGCGGTCTCAAAGCAACTGCAGGCTGAGAACCGTCCGCGGATCACGGTGAAGCAGCCGTTCGAGAAGAAGCAGTGATCAGTGATCAGNNAGTGCGGGCGTCCCCGCCCGCGCTAGCCCAAGGTAATTCCCAAATCATACGGTCTGGACCCTAGCCAACCTTCTAAAATTCAACTCACCTTGCGCTTAGCGTCTATACTGGCTCTTGACCCCATTCCCCTTCCGGAGATTCTCAGATGAACTCAGCATGTCGAATTGTGGCTGCCGGTTTTGCGGTGGCTTTGATGGCTTTGCCGGTTACGCTCCGCGCCCAGGATGAAAAATCGGCTCAAAAGCCCGCTGCGGCCGAGAAAACTCCAGAGGCGGCCGCGGACTCAACCACCGACGGCTCAGTGGATGCGGGCGGGCAGCACATTGCCTACACCGCCATTGCCGGCACGCTGACCGTGGGCGCAACCGACGAGCAGGACGGCCAGCTCGGCGCCGACGGGAAACCGCAGCCCGGCAGCCAACTGGCGCTCTCCGCGCCCAAGGATCCGGCCGACGCGCCTCCCGTGGCGCGCATGTTCTACGTGGCCTACTTCAAAAAGGACGCCAAGGCCGAGAACCGGCCGATTACGTTCTTTTACAACGGCGGCCCGGGCAGCTCGACCGTATGGCTGCACATGGGATCGCTGGGTCCGAAGTTTGTGGAGACGGACGGCGACCAGCACCAGACCGCGGCGCCGTACAAGCTGCTCGACAATCCCGACAGCCTGCTCGACGTGAGCGACCTGGTATTCATCGACGCGCCGGGCACCGGTTTTGGCCGGCTCATCGGCAAGGATGCGGAGAAAGCCTTTTGGGGCGTCGATCAGGACGGCGGTGCATTTACCCGCTTCATCGCCCGCTTCATCACCAAGTACAACCGCTGGAATTCGCCCAAGTTTGTGTTTGGCGAGAGCTACGGCACCACGCGTTCCGCGGTAATCTCCAAAATGCTCGAAGACGACAAGTCCATCGACCTGAACGGCGTCATCCTGCTCTCGCAGATCTTCAATTTCAGCGCCTTCCTCGACAACGCCGACAACAACCCCGGCGTGGATCTGCCCTACATTCTGGCTTTGCCCACCTATGCCGCGACCGCCTGGTATCACAAGAAACTGTCGCCGCAGCCGGCGGCGCTGGAGCCGTTTCTCAAAGACGTGGAAGAGTATTCCATGGGCCCGTATTCCCGCGCGCTCGCCCAGGGCACTGACTTGACCGGCGCCGAAAAGCAGGCCGTGGCCCAGAAGCTGCACGACTACACAGGGCTGACGGTGGCCTATCTGCTCAAGGCCAATCTGCGCGTGACCGGCGGCGAGTTTGAGAAGAACTTCGCCGACGACGCGGACCTGACCACCGGGCGCTACGACACTCGCTTCACCGGCCCGACTGTCGACCCGCTGAGCAAGGAGGCGGATTACGATCCGCAGAGCGCGGCCATTTCGTCAGCCTACGTTTCTCTGATGAACGACTACGTGCGCCGCGGCTTGAAATACGGCGATGGGCAAACCTACCTGCCCGAGGTTCAGGTGTGGGGCGGAGGCGGCCGATGGAATTTCCAGCATCATGGCGCTCCTTTGGGGTTGAATGTTTCGAGCGACCTGGCCGACGCGATGAAGACCAATCCCAGGCTGAAAGTGATGTTGAACGGCGGGTATTACGACCTGGCCACGCCGTTTTTTGGCGCGGAATACGAGGAAAAGCATCTGCCCATTCCGGAATCCCTGGCTAAAAACATCGAATACGACTGGTACGAGTCGGGGCACATGGTTTATGTGCGCGACAGTTGCCGCAAGCAACTCCACGACCGCGTCGCGGCGTTCATCAAAAGCGCATCGGGCGGCGGGCAGTAGGGCAAAGACATTTCCGGCCAATCAACGGGCAACCGGACTGCCATTCGACGCACGTATAGAACCAGAATAGCCAAGAAACGTTACCGGAAATACACGGTCGAGGGATTTATGAGACGACCGCGCCGGTGTAGTCTGTGATCGCGGGCAAATAGCGCGTACGGAGATTCCCCTCCCGATTTTATCCTTGATTTAAACCAGGGTAAGAAATTGCACGTCATAGCTGAGAGACCTTCCAAACTGCACGAGAAAGTGCTTCCCCGGCTCCGGCCGAAAATTCAAAATCGGAGAGAACACAAATGAATCCCTTGTTTTTGAGGTTCTATGTGAAGATTCACGACCTGCTCGATCGCGAGGAGGGTCAGGATCTGGTTGAGTATGCGCTCATCATCACACTGATTGCATTGTCGGCGGTCACCGGCGTGAGACATGTCGCCACGGCAGTCAACTCGGTTTTCAGTACCATCAGCGTTACGCTCGCGTAAGTACCGGCAACGGCCGGAAGAAAAATGCATAGGATCTGCACCCCCTCCCCCCCTATTGCACCCCTGGTTATAAATCAGCCTGCGCTTTCAAGATTCAGCGCCTGATTCTCAATTGTCTTTGTGTAAATCAACGCTGCGCGCCCGCGCGGATAGTAGTTCTCTTCCCTGCCCTGGCGGCGATAGCCGTTGGCCTCGTAGAGGCGGATTGCGGCGGCGTTTTCCTCGTCCACATGTAGCCAGATGACCCGTACGCCCGCCGCGCGGGCCGAGGCCTCGATGCGGCCCAGCAGTTGGCCGCCGATGCCCTGGCCGCGGCGGCCTGGAAGCACTTCAAGGGTCTCGATATAGGCTATCGGTCCCTGCTTGCCTTCCCCCCATTCCACGATGGCGAAACCGGCCATTGCGGCGTTATCTTCGGCGATCCAGGTGGCCGTTTCGGGGTCCAGAACGAGTTGCCGCATGTAGCCGCGGCCGAAGCGAAAGGGAGGCTGGAAGCAGAGCTCTTCGATCGCGTAGAGCGCGGCAAAGTCTTCCGGCTTGTAGAGGCGGTAGAGCATAAAAACAGGGACCAAGGGAACAAGGGACCTGACGCATCTAAACAGGCGCTATTCGTCGCCCATCTTGGTAACGATCAGGTGCGGATTGGCGACATTCAGCGGCGTCCCATCCTTGGTGAACTTCATTTCCACCACGTACCTCTTTCCCGGTAGTGTCGGGAAGCTCCCAAGGAACTTGAAGATGTTGTCCTTTGTATACTTAGCGTCGGCCTTAGTTGTGCTCGATCCACTCGATACAACTTGGCCCTCGCTCCATACGGTCCAGTCCGCTCGAAGCAGCCGATCGCTGAGAGGGCAGTCCTTCCAAGAGTCGGGCGAATCATCAGCAACCGCCATCATGCATGCCATTTGCTCGGTCGGGAGTGGCTTCTCCACCTGAAGCAGGATCCAGTACCAGTGCGAGGGGGGAGCGAACTCGGGCGTTCGGACAGTGCCCACCGCGAGCGACACCGGGATATCCACGACAGAGTATCGATATGGATGATCTTTATCAAAATAACAATGCTCGATCGGCCTGATCTCCTTGGTCACTTTGAGATCATGGATTTTGTAAAAGGTCTCGTCAACCGAATAGCAACGCTTGCTGTTCTGCATCTGCTGCGCCGGATGACCTCCAGCCGAAGCGCCGGGCCCAAGCAACAGCGCACCTAGCGTTCCGGCAATGACTCCAATCAGCCCGCGTCTGGAAATCGATTTCATGGATCACCCCGCGGAGCACAGTGAAATACTACACCCCACAATAACGAATGCCCGATCCCAATCGCCAGGAAGCTGCGACAAGGATCAGGCAAATGCGGCTGAGCAGAAGCCGATGGCGCTACACCTTGGCTTCGAGGTCCGCGATCACGTCGAAGAAGCGCTGGTCCAGCCGCCGGTTGTGCGCGATGGCTTCCTTGATCGTGATGTCGGTGATGTCGGTGCCGTGGAGAACGGCGATCCGGCCCCACTTCTTGTCGTGCACCATGTCGATGGCGTGCAGGCCGTAACGCTGGCCGAGGACGCGGTCGTACGCGGTGGGAACGCCGCCGCGCTGGGTGTGTCCCAGGTTGACTGAGCGGGTTTCAAAGCCGGTCTTCTCTTGGATCAGGTCGGCCAGCGCCTCGCCGATTCCGGAGAGACGCGCATGTCCGAACGAGTCCACCTGCGAGGACCCGATCACCTGGCCCACCTCGGGCAGGTGGCAGCCCTCCGCCACCACTACCACCCCGTAGTGCTTGCCGTGGTCGTAGTTGTACTTGAGCAGGGCGCAGACATGGTCGATGTCGATTTCCTTTTCGGGAACCAGGACGACATGGGCGCCGCCGGCAATGCCCGCGGCGTAGGCGATCCAGCCCGCATCGCGGCCCATCACCTCAATCACGATGACGCGGTTGTGCGAGTCGGCTGTGGTGTGGATGCGGTCGACGGCCTCAGTGGCGATCATGACGGCCGTGTCGTAACCGAAGGTTTGATCGGTGCCGGTGATGTCGTTGTCGATGGTCTTGGGAACGCCCACGCTGGGCACGCCGTTTTCGCTCAGAAAAAGTGTAACGGACTGGGTATCGTCGCCGCCCAGCGCAATGAGTGCGTCGATTTTATTGGTCTTGAGAACTTCCTGGACCTTCTCGATGCCTCCGGGAATTTTTTTGATGTTGGTCCGCGAAGAGTGGAGGATGGTGCCGCCCTTCAACTGGATGCCGTCGATGTTTTCAAGAGTGAGTGGGATGAAGTTGTTGTCGAGTACGCCGCGCCAGCCGTTGAGAAAGCCGATGAACTCATCGCCATAGTGATTGATGCCTTTTTTGACGGCCGCATAGATCACGGCATTCAACCCGGGGCAATCTCCTCCGCCGGTCAATAAAGCAACTCGCATGGTGAAATCTCCTGAATAAAATTCGCTCGGCGGCCAAGTGAGCCGGGCCGGACCGCAAGCGACTGAATCGTGCGCCAAAGAGGGAGGAACCGCCGGTCTCGACGCCTTAACCAGTGTACTCTGCCCCTGTAAAGGAAAATCGTGACCGCGCTCACCGAGGAAAGATACAACGCCCCGGCATTTCCCTGTTGGGGAGCGCGGCCCAAGGTGTTTCAATAAGGGTATGCCGGGAAATGGCGCACTGTTGTTGCTGGCCTTTGCCAGCCTGGTTGTCGTGGTGTTGCTGGTGCTGCTGCAGTTGACGCGGCTGGGATTCCTGATTCGCACCACCATCCCCGACCGGCCGCGGCAGCGCATGTTTATTGCCTCGGTTTCGTTTCTGATCACCTTCGTGGGGGTTCGGATCCTGGTTCACCGCATCGTGAACCATGAAGGGCATTTCCAGTGGGTCGTGGTGCGGGGGATGCATATTCACCACCTGGTGTGGGGCATCCTGATCCTGCTGCTGGTGGGTTACGGCTGGCTGCTGGACCTGGGGCGGTCGCACTCCCGGCTTTCCATTTTCTTGAGCCGGCTGATGTCGGTAAGCTACGGCGTGGGCGCGGCGCTCACGCTGGACGAGTTTGCGCTGTGGCTGAACCTGGAGCCGGATGCCTACTGGCAAAGCTCGGGCCGCATCAGCATCGATGCCATCATTCTGTTTGGCAGCCTGCTGGCAGTCGGCACGTGGGGCGCGCCGTTTTTCCGCGGGATCAAGCGATTGTGGGACAAGCGCCTGCTGTTTGAGAACCGGGTCGAGCGGGATATTCCTATTCGCCGCGCGAGGTTGCTTCGTCCGCGTAAAGTTCGGCGACCACCCCCGCGTAACGCTCCGTAAGGACGCGGCGCTTCAGCTTCATCGAGGGCGTAAGCTCTCCGGATTCCTGCGACCACTCCTCGGCAACCACGCGGAAGCGCTTCAGAGTTTCGAAGTTGGCCAGGCTGCGGTTGACCCCGGCCACGAGTTCGCCATAAAGAGATACGACACGGGGTTCGGCAACCAGCGCGGCGCGGGAATCGGCGTGGACGCCATGATGGCGCGCCCATTCTTCGAGGGCGGCGAAATTGGGCGAGAGAAGCACGGCGATGAACTTGTGTTTATCGCCCACCAGGGCCGCCTGTGCCACCAGCATCGAGTTTTTGAGCTTGTTCTCAATCGGCTGCGGCGCTACCAGCTTGCCGCCGGAGGTCTTGAGCAGTTCCTTTTTGCGGTCGGTGATGAACAGAAACCCATCGCCGTCAAGGTGGCCGATGTCGCCGGTGCGAAACCACCCTTCGGCGTCAAAGCACTCGGCGCTGGCTTCGGGTTTATGCCAGTAACCGGCAAAGACCGAGGGCCCGCGGACCAGCAATTCGCCGTCCTCGGCCAACTTGAGTTCGACATTGGCGAGAGGCATGCCGGCCGCGCCCATGCGCTGTTTGAGCGGGGTGTTGAGGGCGATCACCGGCGAGGTTTCGGTCAGGCCGTAACCCTCCCACAGGGCGATGCCGACTGAGGCAAACCACTGCGCGGTATCAATGCCCAGCGGGGCTCCTCCGCTGACGAAGATTCTTACCTGGCCTCCGAAGGCCTCCTGGACCTTGGAATAGACCAGCTTTGAGGCCAGCTTCCATCGCAGGGCCGAGGGCCGCCTTCCGGCGTAGACTTCGGCGCTGTGGCGCGCGCCCACCCGGAGGGCCCAGGCGAGCATGCGCTTTTTTACGGGCGAAGCCGCTGATTTCTGCTCCACCGCCTGGCGGATCTTCTCGAATACCCGCGGGACGCCGACGATGACGGTGGGCCGGATCTGGCGCATCGCCAGGGGGAGCTTATCGAACTGCGAGCAATAAGCGACCTGGGCGCCGGAGTTATACATCACGTAGTCCAGGGCGCGGGCGGTGATGTGAGAAAGCGGCAGGAAGGAGATGCAGGCGTCAGTGGTGGCGAAGTTGAAATCGAGGGCGGCGACATTCTGGTTGGCCGCGATGTTGCCATGGGTGAGGACGACGCCTTTGGGCTCGCCGGTGGTGCCGGAGGTGTAGATGAGGGTGGCCACATCGCCCGGTTCCACGGCGCGGACCAGCGCGTCGAAGAGCGGGTCGCGCTCACTGGCGGCGGCATCGGCTCCGGCCAGCAGTTCGCTCATGGCGATGGCGCCTTCGGGAGCGTGCGAATCCATCATGACGATGCGCTCCAACTGGGTTTGCGCGCGGACGGAGTTGAGCTTGTCGAACTGCTGGCGGGTGGAAACCACGGCAATGCGGCAGCCGGCGTCGCGGATCAAAACGGCCACCTGCTCGCCTGTAAGCGTGGGATAGATGGGCACATTCGCGGCGCCGATGGCCAGCGAGGCGAAATCGGCGACCGCCCATTCCCAGCGGTTTTCGCCGATCAGGGCGATGCGGTCGCCCTTTTGCGCGCCCCAGTCGAGAAAAGCCCTGGCCAGCGCCCTGACCCGTTGATAGATCTGCTCAGAGGAGATCGGCTGCCAATTGCCAAACTCGTCCTGCCAGAGCACGGCGCGCGGGTTGGCAGCCGCCGAAACCCGTAGAAACAGGTCATTGATGGTAGAGATGAGAGGAATCGTCGTCATGGTATTGAAGTTGAGGGCGCGGGGAACCAGGAAAACGCGGCCAATCGAGAGTGTATCAGCGCAGAGCGGTGTCGGGCAGAAAAAGGGGTCGGAGCCCAAACTTCGGGAATCGATTCAATTCGAATTTCAGCAAGACCTCCGCGCGGGTTAAAATGTTTCCGGAGAACTCAAAAACAATTCCCTTTACGATCATCGTTTTTACGATCGTCATTGCTGTTCCGGCTCACAGATTATGCCTGATAAGATCCCGGCTCTGCCTCCGAGCGAACCTGACGCAGCCGTGCTTGTAAAGCTGGCCGCGGTGGAGCGCGTCACGCTGATCCTGGTGGCGGCCATAGCGCTCGTGAACCTGGTGGGATCGCTGCTGCCCTTGGCGGCTCGGAACCTTCCCGCCGGCTGGCAATGGATGAAGGCGGGATCCGGGATTGCCGTGCTGCTCGGCGCGTTTAGCCTGTGGCTTTCGGACGCGCAGCAATCCGAACTGAAGCACAGGCTCAGCGTGCTCGTCGCCGGCCTGTTGACCCTGATGTGCGCGGCCATCTTTTTGGCGCATGTCTTTCCTGCCTGGCTGGGCCTGAATGCCGGCGTTGCGCCCGGCGACGGGTTGGCGTCGAAGTTCGCGCCGGGGTTCGCGTCGGGGTTTCCGGGAACAATGTCCGCGCAGTCGGCAGGCGCGTTTGCGCTTTTGGGAATCATGCTGATCTTCATTCGGGCGCGAAAGCACCTGGCCAGCCTGGCTGCCGACCTGTTGACATTCTGCCTGGTGCTGGTGGTCCTGGTGCTGGTGTCGGGACACATGTTTGCGGTGTTGCGCATCATTGACTCGCCGGCTTCGGTGACAACCTCGACCTCAACCATGCTTTGCCTGCTGCTGCTGACCATGGCGGCCTTCTTTCGCCGCGCCGAGAACGGGGTATTTTCGATACTGCTGGGAAGCGGAATCGGCAGCAGGATCGCGCGGGCAATCTCGCCCCTGCTGCTGGGGATGCCATTTGTGCGCGAAGCCGCGCGGGCCCACGTCTTCAACACCGTGCGGATGCCGGCTCATTACACCACGGCCATCCTCGCATCCCTGGTGGTGATGGCGTCCTTCGCCCTGATGCTGTATCTTGCCTGGCGCATCAACGGCATGGAGGCGGAGATTCACGACCTGTCGCTGCGCGACGCCTTGACCGGCCTCTACAATCTGCGCGGATTTCATCTGCTCGCCGAACAGGCCCTGCGCCTGGCGCAGCGGTCGGACCTGCCATTTTCTGTGTTGTATATCGATTTGGACGATCTGAAGCGGACCAACGATACGCTGGGACACCAGGCGGGATCGGAGATTCTGATGGAGATGGCACAGATCCTGAAGAACTCGTTTCGCGAGACCGACGTGCTGGGGCGCATCGGCGGCGACGAATTCGCGGTGGCCGGCCAATTCACCTCCTCCGCAATCTCGCTGGCGGCGCGCCAACTTGAGGAGACGGCCGCGGGCCGCAACGCGGAGAACGGCCGCTGGGTACCGCTGAGTTTCAGCGTGGGCTGCGTGACCTCGGAAGCGGCGCGCCACGAGTCGCTGGTGGAGATGCTGGCCAAGGCGGACGAAGCGATGTACGCCGAAAAGCGGCGCAAGAAGATGCTGATGAATTAGTACCGTGACCGAACAATTGTGGTATCGCCGCAATGTAGCGC
>PLSH01000268.1:0-181 GCA_003165095.1 Acidobacteriaceae bacterium | reverse complement strand
AATTACCAAATCATACGGTCTGGACACTAGGACCTTTGCAGGCCGGACCCGGACGGCCGCCGGAAAAAGAATGCAGCTTGCATACTTATTCAATTCTGGTGTATATTTATTCGAGCGCGGTATCTCCGCCCGGCGGCCCGAGCATTCGATTTGTTCACGGGAAGAAAACCTGGAAACCGGC
>PLSH01000009.1 GCA_003165095.1 Acidobacteriaceae bacterium | reverse complement strand
TGTTCTCGCCAAGTGAGAATCGAAGCTATCGAACAGCTGACCATCTCCGGCGGGCGGGGGATTATCTTCAGCGGGGATCAACGCAGAACTCCAAAATAATCAGGACCGCCGATCACATTACGGTAGTCCTTTGTCCGACGTTCTGCTCACTCTTACTCATCTGCCGGTTGAAAAACTCTAGTCGCCTTCGAATGATTTGTGTCAGTTAACTTGTGTTGACTGCCGTATGGAGCATGATGATCGCGTGCGCGTTGACCTGGTACCTATAGCCGTCAACACGGATGCCGCTGCCGACCTCAGCAACGTCGAACGGCGATGGCAGAGAGGTGTCCACCATCCGGATCCAACCAGAACTCTTCTTATCAGCCATAGGCGGCAGCTCAAAGTCCAGCAGCTTGGATGATGCATTGACGGCGATGTAGCGCACCTGGTTCAGCGCGTGGTTGTGCAGGGTCACCGCAACGGAATGCGAGTCGCGCCCCCAGTCCGGTTGACTAAGCGTTATTCCGTGCCACTCGATATGCGCATTGCGGAGATAGTCTTCGAGAGCGATCGGGTTGCCTTGGGTCCCCTGATCGAAATGAAGGCGAATTCGGATCATCTGCTTCACGAAACGCAGGATCTCTATGTTGCTCTTGCACAGACTCCAATCGAACCAACTCACGTCGTTGTCCAGACAGTAGGCGTTGTTGTTGCCCTGTTGCGTGCGTCTGACCTCATCACCCATGAGTAGCATTGGAGTGCCGACAGAGAGCAGGTTGAGCGCGATAAAGTTCTTGATCTGCTGTGCGCGAAGACGTTCTACATCAGGATTTGTGGAAGGGCCTTCTGCGCCGCAGTTCCAACTCAGGTTCGCATTCGTTCCGTCCTGATTGTGGTTCCCGTTAGCCTCGTTGTGTTTGGAGTTGTAGGAGACCAGATCGTTCAGCGTGAATCCGTCGTGGCAGGTGATGAAGTTGATACTCTGGCCGGTGGGGCGGCCACCCGTCTTGTATATGTCCGGGCTGCCAATAATGCGCTGGTGGAGCCTCCATGCCGTATCTGCATCGCCCTTGAGGAAGCTGCGCAGATCGTCTCGATAGACACCGTTCCATTCTTTCCACTTGTCTTGTCCGAAGCTGCCTACCTGGTAGAGGCCACCGGAATCCCAGGCCTCTGCGATCAACTTGGTGCCGGCAAGCACAGGATCGGAATCGATCTCCCAGATGATGGGCGCGTTGAGCACAGGCTGACCCGATTCGCTGCGGGAAAAGATTGAGGCAAGATCGAAGCGGAATCCGTCCACGTGCATCTCTGAGACCCAATACCTGAGGCTGTCGAGAATCAGACGCTTCACCACGGAGTGGTTCGCCTTCAGGGTATTGCCAACGCCGGTAAAGTTGGCATAGGTCGCCTTGTCGCGGCCCAGGATGTAGTAGAAGTTGTTTTCCAGCCCGCGGAAGCAGAGCGTTGGTCCGTGCTCGTCGCCCTCGGCGGTATGGTTGTAGACCACATCGAGGATCACCTCGATGGCGGCGCGATGCAACGCCTTCACCATGGTCCGAAACTCATCGAGGCAGCCGAGCGGATCGTTCTTGTTGGTGCCATACGCCAGATGGGGAGCGAAGAACGAGATTGGGTCGTAGCCCCAGTAATTGACGAGCCCCGGCGGTGCATCTGACGCATCGAACTGATAGACCGGTAGCAGCTCCACGGCAGTAACGCCAAGGTCTCGCAGGTACGGAATCTTGTCGATAACTCCGAGATATGTGCCGCGATGAGCCTCAGCAACACCAGAGGACGGGTGGCGCGTGAAACCGGCCACATGCATCTCATAGATGACAGTGTCCCGGAAGAGCCGATGGATCGGCCTGTCCCCTTCCCAATCGAAGAGCGAGAGATTGGCAACCACGCTCTTCATCGAGGTTGCGGTGTTGTCGCCCGGTTTGCACGCCGCGCTGCGGCTATAGTTCTCACCGATCGAGACACTTCTACCGTAGGGATCGAGCAGGATCTTCTCGCGGTCGAAGCGTTGACCGGCTGAGGGAACGCACGGTCCGTCGGCACGATAGCCGTACAGTTGCCCACGCTTGATCCCAGGCAGGAAGATATGCCAGTAGTGCGAAGTTCGGTCTCGCACGGGATCGAGAGTGATGGTCTGCGCCGGACCAGGATCGTCCGGGTGATCGAACAGGACTAGCTGCATTGTCTTGGCGCTGGCCGAAAAGATGCTGAAGTTGGTCCCTTCCGGCGTCACGCTTGCGCCCAACGGATAGGGGCAACTTACAGGTGGCTCGGGAGCGACGTTGTGATTGAGAGATTTCATCGCTGCCATAGAATCCGGGAAGCTTCGAGAGGGACGAGAGCACCCGCATGAGAGGGCACGACGCGTGCGGTGTAGTTGTCCGCAGGTCGCGTTGCCGGGCAGCAAACCGAATAGAGCAGCGTGCCCGAGGGGTCTGCGGAGGACTCGCTCGCAGGGATGACCTCGGGATTGGGGCCGCTTACATCCGTTGGCCCTGCGTAGAACTCGACCCTGAACTGGTCCTCATGAAGTCCTCCAGGCGTGACCTGCACCTGGAAGCGATGCTGGCCGTCCTTTGTCTCGGAGGTCATCTTCCCAAACCGCAGAGTCTTCCATAGATTGGCGAGACTGTGCTGCCATTGCACCAGATCGGCTCCGAGTTTGCCGTCTCTGGCGGCGCGTTCCGCGTAACCCGCAGCCGCGGGCAGGTAGCGATCGTTGGTATATTCGCGAATCGCGCGACTGGCGGAGAATTCGGGGGTAAGCCTCGCCATGCTTTCCCGGACGCGTCCGAGCCATCGGGATGGTAGGCCTTGCGCGTCTCGATCGTAAAACTCCGGAACAACCTGCTGCTCCAACAGAGTGTAGAGTTGTTCCACTTCCGCAGCGTCCCACGCAGGGTCTTCCCCGTGTTCCTTTCCATCGCCAACGGCCCATCCGACCTCGGGGACATAAGCCTCCGCCCACCAGCCGTCCAGCTCGGAGACATTCAATCCGCCATTCGCAAGCACCTTCATTCCGCTTGTTCCGCACGCCTCCCATGGGCGTCGTGGCGTATTGATCCAAAGGTCCATCCCCTGCACCAGCTCCTGCGCCATCTGCATGTCGTAGTCGCTGAGGAAGACCACACGGTCTCGCACCTCGGGACGCTTGATGAAGTCATTCCATCGCTTGATGAGCGCCTGTCCAGGCATGTCCTCGGGGTGGGCCTTGCCGGCAATAACCAGTTGCAGGGGCCGTTTCGGATCGGTGAGCAGTCGGACCAGGCGATCCTGATCGTGCAGCAGTAGATCGGGGCGCTTATAGGTAGCAAAGCGACGGGCAAATCCGGCCGTCAGCACGTCATCCTTGAAAACGCCGGCGACATCCAGAGGCGAGCTGCCCTCGGCGGAGATCTGCCGCGCATAGCGATCGCGCACGCGGACGAGCATCGCCTTCCGCGCCTTGCCGCGCATCTGCCACAACTCGGCGTCGGTCAGCCGGCGAACGTCGTCTGAAATCGGGCGATCATCCCGCCAACGGTCCGCCCCGCAAGCCTTCGTCCACAAAGCGTCCGCCTCGGCGGAGTCCCATGTCGGCACATGAATGCCGTTCGTCACGGAACCGATGGGCACCTCCTCCTGCGGCCAACGAGGAAACAGCGGCTGGAATATCTGCCTGCTCACCTCTCCATGCAGCTTGCTGACCCCGTTAACCTGACCGCTTCCGCGCAGCGCCAGGTACGCCATATTGAACGGCTCCGAGGCATCGCTCGCGTTCGCCCGTCCGAATGCAATCAGGCTCTCCATCGAGATTGCGAGTTCGTCCTTCGCATAGTGGGCCAGATATTTGCGCACAAGTTTGGGGTCGAATCGGTCAAATCCAGCCGGTACCGCCGTGTGGGTTGTAAACATGTTTCCGGCTCTAACAATGGTGAATGCAATCTCAAATGGAACGCGATGGTCCTCCATATAGCAGCGCGCCCGTTCGAGCACTGCAAACGCCGCGTGACCTTCGTTCAAATGGCATACCTCAGGATGTAGACCAAGCTCGCGGAGCAAGCGCCAGCCGCCAATGCCAAGAACAAACTCCTGCTTGAGCCGCATCTCAGGATCGCCGCCGTAGAGTTCGCTGGTGATCCCGCGATGCGCGGCGGTATTGGCAAAATCATTGGCATCGAGCAGGTAGAGCTTGTTTCTGCCAACATTCACCTGCCAGCATCGCAGCCATATCTTCGCTCCAGGAAGTTGAATCTGCAGCCGCAACCACTCTCCATCCGGACGGCGCACGGGCTGAATTGGCAACTGGCCGGGATCGTTGACGGGATATAGCGCCCGTTGCCGCCCATCTGCGTCGAAGTCCTGTCGAAAGTATCCCTGTCCCCACAACAAGCCCACACCAACCACCGGAACACCCAGATCGCTTGCCGCCTTCATCTGGTCGCCCGCAACATTGCCCAGTCCCCCGGAGTAAATGGGGAGCGCTTCGGTCAGCATGAACTCCATGCTGAAGTACGCGACCGCCGAGAGCGCGAAGCCGCGGTGCTCCTTCTGGAACCATGCGTCAGCCGAAAAATGCTCGCGTTTATGCTGCAGCAGCTTCGATAGCTGCTCTTGAAACTTTGGCGTGGCCAGCAGAGCCTTAATCTTGTCATGCGAGATCGTCCGCAGAATGACCCACGGGTTTTGTGTGGTTTCCCATAGATCGCTGTCTAGGGCTTTCCAAAGCTCATCCGCTATATGGTTCCACGACCAGTGGAGATTGAGCGCCAGCTCTTTGAGCGCATCCATTCCTAGTTTGTTGGCCGGCCGTTCCGTTGCTTTGGGAGGCACGTTGCTGGTCTTGCCGATCTCCGGATCGCTCATGCTGTCTCCTTGAGTTGCAGCGACGCATGAGCTGACTTACCAATCGCAAATGCCTCGTTCACGATGGTCTGCGCCTGGGTCTCGATCTGTGCGAGGTGGTCCTTTCCCTTGAAGCTCTCCGCGTAGATTTTGTAGATGGCCTCGGTTCCCGACGGCCGCGCGGCAAACCACCCACTTGCAGCGACCACCTTGACGCCGCCAATCGGACTGCCATCCCCCGGTGCGCTGGTAATTATGGTCACCGGCCTCTCTCCCGCCAGATCGCCGACATGGATGCTCTTCGCAGTTGTATGTTCGAGCGCAGATTTCTGCTCGCCGCTTGCGGGCGCTTCCGACCGGCGATAGAGCGGATCGCCAAGTTCTCCGATGAGCTCCGCGTAGAGATGGCCCGGGTCCTTCTTGCACGTTGCAGTGATCTCAGCCGCGAGCAGGGCCGCAATGATGCCATCCTTGTCCGTGGTCCACATCGAGCCATTCATGCGCGCAAAAGATGAGCCGGCGCTCTCCTCGCCCGCAAAGCCAAGCTGGCCGTGAAGCAGCCCTTCAACAAAGTACTTGAAGCCGACCGGCACCTCGTAGAGCTTTCTGCCACACTTCTTCGTTACGCGATCGATCATGCTGCTGCTGACTACCGTCTTGCCGACCTGCATCGTGCTCGGCCATTGCGCGCGATGGGCAAACAAGTAACCGATGCAGACGGCGAGGTAGTGGTTGGGCGGCAAGAGTCCACTGCTGCGGGTGACGATGCCGTGACGATCATGGTCGGTGTCGCAGGCAAGAGCGATGTCGAACCTATCCTTCAAGGCGATCAACGGCCGCATCGCATATTCGGACGAAGGGTCCATGCGGATCTTGCCATCCCAATCCAGTGTCATGAAGCGAAACGTAGGATCGACCGTCTCGTTCACCACCTTCAGATTTAGCCCATAGCGCTTCGCGATCGGCTCCCAGTAGTGCACTCCCGCGCCGCCAAGCGGGTCCACACCCAGGGTGATGCCCGATGCGCGGATGGCGTCCATATCAATGACATGCTGGAGATCCTCCACATAGGCGGTCAGGAAGTCGTGCCTATGGGTCGCGGAGGACGCTAGCGCCTTGTCGATGGGGACACGCTTGACCCCCTTAAGTTGCTCGACAAGAAACTGGTTGGCCTGTCTCTCGATCCACGAGGTGATCTTCTCTTCCGCCGGCCCGCCATGAGGTGGGTTGTACTTGAACCCGCAGCAATCCGGAGGATTGTGCGATGGTGTGATGACGATTCCATCGCTAAGCCCGACCGTACGTCCGCGGTTGTATTTAAGGATGGCGTGCGAGATGACAGGCGTTGGCGTATATTGTTCACTCCCAGCCAGCATGACGTCGACAGCGTTGGCCGCAAGGACCTCAAGCACGCTCTCGACCGCCGGCTGCGACAGGGCATGCGTGTCGATACCAAGAAACAATGGCCCATCGATCTTCTGTTGTCGACGATAAGCACAGATCGCCTGCGTGATCGCCAGGATGTGCCACTCGTTGAAGGTGTGCGTGAAGGACGAGCCACGATGTCCCGAGGTGCCGAAGATGACCCGCTGTTCGGCTACGTCTGGGTGGGGCCGCTCTTCATAGTATGCGGCAATCAACTTCGGTACATCGACGAGGTCGGTGACTCTCGCCAACTGCCCGGCCCTGGGATCAATCTTCATCTGTCCACTCTTTCTCTTCCTGCCACATGATCGGGCTTCATTGCGGCGTCACTTCGTCAGGAGCTTGCCAATCTCCAGCAATTCCGCACGACGCTTTGCGGTGGTCTTGGGGTAGGCCATCTTCAGGCCCTTGAGAGCATCCAGGACGATCGCGGACACGATGAGACGGGCGTTGTCCTTGTCGTCGGCAGGCACGACATACCAGGGCGATTCATGAGTGCTGGTTGCACTTAGGCACTCTTCAAACGCCTTCATGTATTTGTCCCAATACTTTCTCTCGTGGATGTCGGCCGCACTGAACTTCCAGTTCTTGTTGGGCTCTTCGATGCGCGCAAGAAATCGTTTGCGTTGCTCGTCCTTGGAGATGTGGAGGAATATCTTTACCGTGCGGGTTGCATTGATATGCAGGTGGTGCTCCATTTCGACGATCGACTGGTATCGCTGGCTCCAGATGTGCTTGTCGTCGCGCAACTCTGCTGCGAGACCCTCACGGTCCAGAAGCTCCGGATGGACCCGGACGACCAGCACCTCCTCGTAATACGACCGGTTGAAGATCCCGATCCGCCCGCGTTCGGGAAGCCGGCAGGTTGAGCGCCAGAGAAAGTCGTGTTCCAGTTCGTTGCCACTTGGTTGCTTGAAGCTCGCTACATCGCAGCCCTGCGGATTGATCCCCGACATGACGTGGCGGATGGCCCCATCCTTGCCCGCGGCATCCATCCCCTGAAAGATCAGCAGGAGAGCGTAGCGATTTGAAGCATAGTGCAGATGCTGCAGATCGCTGAGTGCCTCCACATGTTCGTCGAGAAGTCTTTTGTACTGCTTCTTCGACTTGCAGACGGGCTTGATATCCGTCCGCCTGTCGCTCAGCTTGAACTCCGAACCGGGATTCACACGGAAATCCTCTGAACTGATTTTGATCTTCGATCTTCCGGTCATGTCAGCCTCGCTGCTTCTGTCTGTTTATTTCTGGGATTTTGATTTCCCGGTCGCCGGATTAGCTTTCTCCCAGTCCTGAACAGTTTGAACGTCCTCACGCCCCAGCTCCTCGTAAAGTTCATGGACTCGTTTGACGAGCTGCGGCGTCACATCGGATTGCTCCTTGTCTTTGTCCTCCGGTTTCGGCTGGTCAGCTTTGACGTCCGGCTTCGTATCATCTGCTTTGACCTCAGGCTTCGCTGCGTCGGCCTTGTCCTCAGGCTTTGCCTCGGCTGCTTTGGCGTCCGGCTTCTCTACGTCAGCTTTGTCCTCCGGCTTCGCATCATCTCCTTTGTCCTCAGGCTTCGGCTCATCAGCTTTGGCCTCTGGCTTTTCCTCGTCTGTTTTGTCCTCCGGTTTCGGCTGTTCAGCTTTGACCTCAGGCTTCGGCTCGTCAGCCTTGTCCTCAGGCTTTGCCTCGTCTGCTTTGGCGTCCGGCGTTGCCTCGTCGGCCTTGACATGGTCCAAGACCCGATAGGCTAGAAGTTTGATGCGGTCGGTGAACAGCGCCCAGAGGATCGCATATCCCCAGACGAGGCCGGCGTACTTCCAACCCAACGGCGTCATGAACAAGCCATAGACCCCGATAAGAGTTGCAACTATCTGTGTGCCGAGCACCGCAATCCATAGGATCTTCGCCGGCTTGATCGTCCAGAAAGGCCCGCGCGTGCGCGTCAGGAAGATCGTGAGATGGCCGGCCACCGAAAGCTTCAGATACATCAGGGTCTGAACGTGTGCGCGGTCGAGATGGAAGACGCGTTCGCCGAGCCAGAACAAAAGGAACGCAGAGATGACCCCGTTGACTCCCAGCACTGTCGAGACGCCCAGCACGCGCCGCATGTCCCACGCCTCGGGCTTGTTGCTGTACCGGACGTTGTCGTATGCGATGGAAAGAATTGCTCCATCGTTGAGCAACGCAATCATCACGATCATCACGGCAGTCACGGGGTAGAAATTGAAGACCAGAATGGCCACCGTCATGAACAGCACTACGCGCAGCGTCTCCGCGATGCGATACATGGCATAGCTGTTCATGCGCTGGAATATCTTGCGGCTCTCTTTAATCGCGTCGATGATGACAGAGAGCCCTGGCGCGAGTAAGACGATGGATGCCGCCGCACGTGCTGCGTCGGTTGCGCCCGAGACCGCGATGCCGCAGTCCGCCTTCTTCAACGCGGGCGCATCGTTCACGCCGTCTCCGGTCATACCGACGATGTGACCGCTCTTCTGGAGGGCTTCAATGATGAAGTATTTGTGTTCCGGAAAGACTTCGGCGAAGCCATCCGCTTTTTCGATTGCATCGATGATCTTGGGGCCGGGCTGCTGCTTGGTGTCGCCCAGGGTGCTGGCATCGACGATGTTGGTCCCCAGGCCGAGTTGCTTGCTGGTCTCGCGAGCGATGGCGGTCTGATCGCCCGTGACCATCTTGACGTTTAGCCCCATCTGCCTGGCACTTGCGATGGTTGCCTTCGCCTGCTCGCGCGGGGGATCGAACATCGGGATGACGCCGGCAAACTGCCAGTTCCCCTCCTGGTCAGCGCGGCAGACACCAAGTGAGCGGAAGCCGCGCCCGGCAAACTCATTCACGGCCTTTTCGACTTCGGGCTTCACTGCATCGGCATTTTTCGACATCTGCAGGATGACCTGGGGCGCGCCCTTGGCAACGAAGAACTGCTTGCCGTCACCACCCTTTACGGTTACTTCTGTGCGCTTATGCACCGGGTCGAAAGGTTGGAAATGAAGCACCTGGAATGCCTTCAACGCATTCGCATCCTTCACCCCGCCAATCACCGCAAGATCAATCGTGTCTTTGTCTTCAGCACGCGACGCGAGCGCCGCCCATAGAATCACCTGGTCGGCTGGGATGTTGTTCACTGTAAACGGATCGCCCAGAGTCAACTTGTTCTGGGTCAGGGTGCCTGTCTTGTCGGAACAAAGAACGTCGACGCCAGCCAACTCCTCGATTGCCGAAAGCCGGGTAACGATTGCCTTACTCTTTGCCAGCAGACGCGCACCGACCGCCATCGTTACAGAGAGCACCGTCGGCATCGCGACTGGAATCGACGCAACCAACAGAATGAGACAGAACTCCAGCGTGTCGAGGACGGGATTATGGCGAAGCAGTGAGACTGTGAGTATCCCCGCGACCAAAACCACGGCGAGAACAATCAGGTAGTCGCCAATCTTGAGCACGGCCTTTTGGAAGTGGCTCACCGTGTGGGCCTGCTGAACCAGTTCCGCTGTCTTGCCAAAATAAGTGCGCGGTCCCGTCGCATAAACCATTGCGTCGATCTCACCCTGGCGCACAATCGAGCCGGAGAAAACCGCCTCACCCGGCTTGCGCGTGACTGGCAGCGACTCACCGGTCAGGGCAGACTGATCGACCTCGACGGGATCGCCATCCAACAGCCGCGCGTCTGCGGGAACAATGTTTCCCAGCTTCAGACGAATGACATCGCCGGCGACCAGTTCAGACGCCTTTGGTGTGGCCCATTTGCCGTCGCGCAGGACCGTCGCGTCGTTCGCCAGTTTTGCCTTGAGGGCCGCGATCTCATTACCCGCCTGATGCTCTTCCCAGAACGCAACGATGGCATTTGAGAAGAGAAGCGCCAGGATGACGAAGAAGTCCAACCAGTGTCGCACGACCCCAGAGAGAATCACGGCAGCTTCAATCATCCACGGAATGGGCCCCCAGAAATAGGTCAAGAACTTCAGAAACGCATTGGTCTTCTCAACCTTGAGTGCATTGGGGCCATCCTGCGTCAACCGTTTCGCAGCCTCGGCCTGAGTCAGTCCCTTGGGAGAAGACTGTAGCTTGGCCTGTAGATCGGCCATCGGTATCGCCTTCAAGTCGTCCTTCGAGGTTGGCTTTGCGCCGGGCTTTAGGTCTTCCTTGGCATCATCCTTCGGTTTGCCATTTGCATCGGGCTTTGCATCGTCTTTTGACCCGCTCTTGGCTTGGGGCTGTTCTGGAGTGTTGGGCTTCTCTGTAGTCGGACTCACGATAGTTGCTCCTGGTCGATGGCATGAGTGAGTTTCATTGGAGTGGCGACGAGGACCGGTTGCACACTTACTGCATGAGCGACCTCACCATTCGAGGCTTGGCCAAAGCATCTCCTGAGATGAGATTCCTAAGCCAATCCAAAGTTTGTCCGGGCCGGAAAACTCTCCGTGAGAGCTGCTTTCGAACGCATGCGTACTGCAAGGATGTTCTCGACTGCGTGTAGGCGCTGAGCCGTTTTGCTCATGGCAGGTCAATCTTGACCAGTAATCGACTCTCCCTACCGCCTATAATTCAGCCGTGATTCGGAGTTTGAACCGGGACCCCGGGTGCGCTAGCTATGTAACCCGGAGGATGAATATGCTTCACCGCTTACAGACATTGGTTGAACATCGTGTAATTGCATCCGATGGTGAAATCGGTAGCGTGCGAGACTTTCTCTTCGACGACCAGACCTGGGCGATCCACTATTTGGTCGTCGACGTGAAACGATGGCTTACTCGAGAGGAGGTGGTTCTCCCGGTTACGGCGATCAAACAACTCGATTGGGAGAACAAGACCCTTCACGTCCGATTGACGAAGGAGCAGGTGCGCCAGAGTCCCGACGTCGATACCAAACAGCCGGTCTCCCGTCAGCAGGAAATCGCCATGCAGGATTACTTTGGCAAGCTGGCCTACTGGGCCGACAGGCGGTCCCCCATGACGTCCTCCATGCCCACCGGCATCGAGTACCCAGTGCACACCAAGGGGGATTTGCATCTCCGCAGTATCTCGAACCTGGAGAGTTACGAAGTACAGGGTACGGACGGTGAAGTGGGGCGTCTGGAAGACTTCATCCTGGACGAGGCGTCCTGGCATCTCGGCTATCTGGAGGTGAAGGCGGGAGAATGGCTTCACAGCCACTCGCTGCTGGTTCCCACGCGCTGGGTAAAGTCCATTTCCTGGGCCAATCGCCGGGTGAATCTGCATCACACCCGAGAAGGCGTTTAATACTGATCCGAGTCCGAGGCTGGGGCTTCATCCGCGCGAACCAAGCATCCAGTTTGCAGTCCAATCCTCGCGTCCCGCGTGTCTGATGGGACTGCAAAAAATGGGGCCGCTGGAAAAGCGCGATGCTAGGTTATGTCCAACTCAGAGGTGAGCAAGATCGCACAGATTATTGCTTGTGTTGGTGCGATGCTGTCGTAGGCGTGGAGATACGAGTAGAGACCGGGGAATACCTGCAGAAGTCATTCGGTGTGCTATAGACCATGTCCTCGACACTAAGGATATTCGCAAGTTAGGCATGAGTTCGACAACAAGGAGTTCTTATGAATGCAACGACAAAATGTGCCCGTCCCGCTTGTAACTGTGTCCCGGTCGATGGGAAGCAGTACTGTAGCGAAACCTGTGCCGATGCGAAGAGCGTGACGGAACTGGCCTGCCAATGCCAGCACCCTGCGTGCCAGGGCGCAGCGCTGAAGCCGTAGCCGGCTCAGAGGCCGATCGGAGAAGCATCTACCCGTCGTAATGAAGCACTGCGGCTTCAAGATCGCACAACTGCGACGGTCTTATTGTATAGATTTGCTCAGACTGCAAGCCTAAGAGCGCATCTAATAAGTCTTGATGCATGTATATTTTGCGATCACCTAACGATGGAAGAACTTACTCCGCACAACAACTTCAGCCGGCTTGCAGAGGCGACGGCTAAATACACCTACAACGAACGGACAAAGGAGATCCAAGTGTCAACATTTAATTCAGTAGTCGCGATCTATGACACCCATGTGCAGGCCGAGGAGGCTGTGAAGGAGCTTCAAGTGGCTGGCGTCGACATGAAGACCCTCTCGATCGCAGCCAAAGACACCCATACAGATGAGCACGTCGTCGGCTACTACAATGCCGGCGATCGGATGAAGTACTGGGGCAAGATAGGCGCGTTCTGGGGAGGATTCTGGGGACTGCTCTTTGGATCCGCGATGTTTGCAATACCGGGATTCGGACCGCTGCTTGTGGCTGGACCATGGGTAGCATGGATCGTGGGAGGCCTTGAAGGCGCGGCTGTCGTTGGCGGCGTGAGTGCCGCTGGAGCAGGCCTGGTCAGCATCGGTATTCCCAAAGACAGCGTCCTCAAGTACGAAGTGGCCTTGAAGGCCGACAAGTTCCTGTTGATCGTTCATGGAACGCCAGACGCAGTAGACAAGGCGAAGGACATCATCGCAGGGACCCGGCACAACTCCTTTGCCGTCCATGAGTCTCCTGTGTTGGTTTAGCAGGCCGCGCTCTGGGCCATAACCGCCGAGCACTCATCGCACCGAGTGCTCGCGGTGGACCATACCGCCGCTCGAATTCATACGAGGTTCTCCCAGTGAAAAAGAATAGTTCCTTTCCCGCATTGATATTCATCGTCATTCTAGCTGTTGGTGTTGCAGTCGCCTATACCCTGAAGGCTGCGTCGTTGGATTTGCTTGCCGTCTGTGTTCTGGCTTGCGCCCTTCTCGCTGCATGGTTTGTCTCGGCGGGCATTCAGGTTGCGGACCAATGGAGCAGAGCGGTTGTACTGCGACTGGGAAAGTTTCGTTCTCTCCAAGGCCCCGGCCTCTTCCTTATCATCCCGCTCATCGACACGATTCCTTATTGGATCGACACTCGCGTTCTCACAAGTTCGTTCAAGGCGGAGAAGACTCTGACCAAAGACACAGTACCCGTGGACGTGGACGCGGTGCTGTTTTGGAAGATTATCGATCCGCAGAAGGCCGCGCTTGCCGTTGCAGACTATCAATCAGCGATCGGCTGGGCGTCTCAGACGGCTTTGCGAGACGTAATCGGTAAGACGATGCTCTCCGACATGCTGGAAGGCAGGGACAAGATTAGCGACGTGCTTCAGAAGATCATTGACGTTCGTACCGAACCATGGGGTATCAACGTCATTTCGGTCGAGGTGAAGGACGTTCTGATTCCGTCTTCGCTCGAGGATGCGATGTCCATGCAGGCACAGGCCGAGAGGGAGAGACAGGCCCGCGTTATCCTCGGTGATTCAGAGCGTCAGGTCGCGGAGAAGTTCGGCGAGGCAGCGAAGACCTATGCCAATAACCCTGTGGCACTTCACCTGAGGGCCATGAACATGCTCTACGAAGGCCTAAAACAAAACTCAACCATCGTCATTGTTCCAAGTTCCGC
>PLSH01000135.1 GCA_003165095.1 Acidobacteriaceae bacterium | reverse complement strand
CTCTTTTCTCTTTTCTCTTTTCTTGTCCCAGTAGTATGATCCTGGGAATTCCCTGCAACAGCGGTTTTGAATCCGAGGATTTCAGAAAAGGCCCATTGCGATTGGTGCAAGTTGCTTCGCAGGGTGCGGCACCAGCCCGGCAGTGGGGGGAGATTTGATTGAGATATCGGTCGATTGTCATCGCAGCAGTGTGGATGGTCCCCGTTGTCGCCTGGACGGTGTCAAAGGACTTCAACGGGAGAATGTGGCTGGCTCAGGTGCCCGCCCTTCCCAGCAGTGCAGATGTTGCCTATCAGCAGTGGATCGATGATGGCAACGGAACCCTGAAGCCCGGCGATGCGTTCAACACGGTCGACCAGGGCATCAACCAGGTTATTGCCGACCAGGCTCAGGCCAACATGGCTAACCCGGCAAATCAGGCGCAAAATCAACAGCAGATTTCCGCAGCCCAGCAGATGGCAGCCAAATACGGCACTCCCGAAGGCCAGGCCGCCCTCAGATCCATGACCCCTGCGCAGATGATGGCCCTGGCCCAGCAGATGCAGCCGCAGTCAAACATGCCGGGCGTGGTTTCGCCTGAGGACCAACTGTTGCTGCAGAAAATCGGGAACGGCGTTTATTCGGGACAACAACAGGTCTTGGCCGACGTGACGAAGTTGCAGATACAGGTGAACGGCATTGAAATCCAATGGGACCAGGCGGCATCCGCGCTCGTACCACAGGAACAAGCCCAGATGCGCCAGTTGCAGGTTTGCCCGGGCGAAGCCGGACTCCCTTCAAGCGTGGAAATGGAGAAACTCGAGCTCAAGTTTGCCGATCAGGGCATCACGATTGCCTCGCAGTATTTGGGGCAGATTGCGCCCATTGTTGGCAAGGTGCGCGTGGCCGTGCTGCCGGAGATCGATTTTGGCGACGATGCGATTGCCGCCTGGACGCAGATCTCCGATCCCGCACTGAAGCAGCAGACTTCGGCGTCGGCTCACGGAGCACAGCAGCAGGGACTTGGCGGAGTGGGCACGGTTGAGAAGCTGGTCGAGGATGTGTCCTCAAAAGCCGCTACTACCGTGATGAACAAGAAGGCGATCCAACGGAAGTACGCCAGCGCCAAGGGGTGCTGAGGCTGGCGCGCTCGCGGTCGGCAGCACAAGGGTTGTGCTGCGATGGAAGGCTATAGGATTGCAGAAATTAATGGTCGGGACGGGCAGATTTGAACTGCCGACCCCTCGCACCCCAAGCGAGTGCTCTACCAGGCTGAGCCACGTCCCGACACAATGCAGCCGGCTCAGGGCGAGTCGGCTTTTTGGGGTCTTGATTAGTTTACACCGGCGCGGCTTGGTGCGCTTGCGAACCGACGCCCGCGGCCCGTCCCTGCCCGGCCAATCGATCTCGCATCAATGCGAGGGCGGAACGTAATCCGACGGCAGCGCTGAGCCCGCGCCGAAGAAGAACTCCTCCATCTGTTCGACCAGGAATTGCTGCGCCTGGGGCGTCCATGGCTGCAGGCGGTATTCGTTGAGCAGCATCTTCTGCCGGTCGACCCACTCGGCCCAGGCTGCCTTGGAGACGTTTTTGTAGATCTTCTGACCGAACTCCGAGTCGAAGGGCGGCTCGTCAAGGCCCTCCATCTCCTTCTTGTTGCGAACGCAAAAAACGGTGTGCGCCATCGTGAATGCTCCCAGGATTTATTGTATTGGATCGCGCGCGGCGGGGCGCCTTGCTGCCGCGGCTCTTGCCGGATGTGAACCAATTCCCCCGCTGGTCGAAAGTTCCTGCTTGACAATCCTGCGTTCCGCGGCTTTTCTTATCTCAAACAGTCTCACACTCCTGTGCGTATCCGCTGCTGGTGTTTTCCGTTTCTTCCCCTGCCGGTATTGAGCGTGGGCTACCCGGCCCCACAATTCTGCCTCGATCGAAAAGGAGTCAACGTGCCCGAAGAAACCGGTCTAAGCAACAACGCCGCTTGCGGCCTTGCTTACCTCACCTTCATTCCGGCAATCATCTTTCTGGTGGTTGCGCCGTACAACCAAAACCCAACCGTGCGATTTCATTCCTGGCAATCGATCTTCCTGGCGATCGCATGGTTTGCGGTATGGGTGGTTCTGGTGATCATCGGAGTGATTCCATTCATCAACTTTCTCGATGTGATCCTGTTCCCGGTCCTAGGGATCGGATTCCTCATCCTGTGGATCATTGTGATGGTCAACGCGTTTCAGGGCAAATCCTTCAAAATCCCCGTTCTTGGCCAACTCGCCGAAAAGCAGGCAGGCGGCCACGGCATCTGAAACTGCCGCTCGTTGCGCCGTGAGGCTCAGCGCCGCTTGTCTTTCCTGCTGAACCGTCTCTTGCCCTTGGGCGCAGTTGCGGGCGCGTCCCTGCGCTTGCTCTTTTTCGACGTAGTCGGCGGCTTGGTTGGCTTGCGGCCGGTGAGGGGAATGCCTTCCTCGACCAGCGAGAACTGGAGCCTGCGCTCCTGGGCGAGAATGCGGTCGAGGATCACCTGGACGCGGTCACCGGCGCGGAAGCGGCGGCCCCAGCGCTCGCCGATGATTTCGTGGGTATTTTCGCGCCAGGTGTAACGGTCGTCGCGCATGGTGTCGATGGGCACCAGCCCCTCAACGAAGAGGTCGGTGAGTTCGACGAAGAGGCCGAATTTGGCGGGGTTGAGGACCAAGGCGGCAAACTCCTCGCCGACCCGGTCCTGCATGAAGCGGATCTTCTTCCACTCGATTAGCTCGCGTTCCGCCTCGGCGGCGCGGCGCTCGGTTTGGCTGGTTTCGTCGGCGATCTGGGCCAGTTCAGCCTCGGGGATGGGCGGGGTGATGGCCGGACTCTGTGCTTTCCCAGGTCCCCAAGTGCGAGGGATCTCCACCCCACGGACTAAGACCTGTCCGTGGGGACCCCGGACCTGGGGCACCCAGTTCGTTGGCTGGCCCTCGTTGGGGTGGGTCCACGGCGAGCTGTGGCGGCCCTCCGGCACTTTGCCTGAGCCGTCGACGCCGGCACGCAACAGCGCTTTTGTAATGCGGTGCACGATGAGGTCGGGATAGCGGCGGATGGGCGAAGTGAAATGAGTGTAGGTGGGCGCGGCCAGCGCGAAGTGGCCCTCGTTGATCTCAGAGTAGCGGGCCTGGCGCAGCGAGCGCAGCATGAGGTAGCTTAGAATGCGCTCCTCGGGCTTGCCTTCAATGCGCGCCGCGAGTTTCTGATACATGCGCGGCGTGACGGCGATGTCTTCAGCGATTTCGTGCTGGCGGGGATTGCGGCCACGGCCGTGCGCGTCGCGGCGCTCTGCGCGAGTTTGAATGCGCTTGACCGGCAGCGCGCCCAGGCCGAGTGAGTAACCGAAGCCGGCTGCGAGTTCCTCGAACTGAACGACGCGGCGGGGTTCGGGTTTCTCGTGAATGCGGTAGAGCGAGGGCACACCAAGGTCTTCAAGCCAGGTGGCGACACATTCGTTGGCGGCCAGCAT
>PLSH01000016.1:487-2590 GCA_003165095.1 Acidobacteriaceae bacterium | reverse complement strand
GGACCGAGGCAATGGAGGCGCCGATCACCTGGATCTTTGCGAGGTCGTACTCGCCCACTCCCAACTGGCCGCAGTATTGCAGGTAGCCGACCCAATCCGGATTGATTCCCATGACTTCAAGAGCGACGCGGTCGGCGGCGACGTAGTCAGTTGAGGCGATGGCGAGGCGCGACGGAACCGGCGTGCCCTGGGTGGGACCTTCACCCTCCATGCCCTCAAATCCATCGAGGACGGTTGCCCCCCAAAATGGCTTCAGTTTTTGCGCGGTGAGCAGCATGTTGTAGTGCGTCTGGCGTACGCCGAGGTGGTACTTGCGCTTGTCGCTCCATGCAAGCTGGCCGGGAGCGCTGCGCAACGGGGCTCCGAGGACCATGTTCTTTACCGACATGGTGGCGACAACGGTGTTGTGGGTCTTGAGCATCGCGGCGCAAATGACGTAGGCGGCGGGGTCGACGAGGTGGGCGGCAAGCCGCGCGGTGATGGGGTGGAGATCGAAATCGAGCAACTGTACGGTGTCGTATTTTCCGTCGCGATTGAGGTCGACGAGGCTGATCTGCTGGGTGCGGCGCTCTTTGGCCACCTGGTAATACCTGAAGTTCTCATAGGCGTCGAGCGTATCGTCGGCGGATGAGTCGGCGATGATCACGGGCCCATGGAAGCGGGGCTCGAGGTAGTCGAGGATGCCGTTGAGGGCGTCGGCATGGGTGGAGCCGAGCTGGCGATGAGCGGTGACGGTGTTGGGCTTGATGACGACATACTTCTTTTGCCGCAAGACCGGCCTGATCTGATCGTCAATGCTGAGCAGCGCCTGATAAACGTTTTTGCGGCGATCGTCTCCGTGCGCAATGGCAACCCTGGATTGGCCGGGCTGGGCCGGCGGAGCGGGCACTCCTTCAGAAAATGGAAGGGCCTTCAATATTCCCGATGGCAAGAGCAGGCTGGAGCCTGCAAGCTGTACAAAATGTCTGCGCGAAACGGTCATGGCGTTCTCCTCGATCTCAAGCGTCTTCCGGTGCGGAACTGCATCCGGCATGGGGCATCCGCGGGTGATTGCCCGCACAATCATGATACCGGAACGCGATTCTGCTCCGCACCTTTCGTGCCGAGTGGAAGGCGGTCTGCCTTGGAAGCCAAGGCAACGAATAGGCCTTGCGGAAACGGGTGTCAGCGGAAAGTTCTACATGGTGAGACGATTCGGCACCAATTGGCGCACGGGTCAATCCTTGTTCCTTTCCACAACCAGGGCTGCCTGGAGCATGGCCTTGGCATAAGCGATGTCGTAGAGGTCACCAGCGTAGCCTCCGCCGCCGGGATAGCCGTGGATGGGTCCCTGAGCGCGGTCATAGTCGATGGCGCGCGGATGCTCGGGGTAAATCTCCCGGGTGTAATGGTTGCGCACCAGCTCACGCATGACGGCGAACATGTTGATGTCGCCTTCGTCGATGAAGCCTTCGTCGTACTTCAGGTAGGGTGTGTCGATGTGGGGATTGCGGTAGTGCACGTGGTTGATGCGATCGCGGCTGGCGAAGTAACGGCAGACCTGGACGGGGTCCTCGCCGATTTCGCGGGTGACGCCGCAGTCGAAGGTAATTCCATTGGAGGGGCTGTCGACGATTTCGATCAGGTGCTTCCACCCGGCGAGGGTGGCCATAATCTGCTGCGAGCCGCGGCTCACGGGAAACGGCGGATCGTTGGGGTGGAGCGCGAGGCGGACATTGGCCTTTTCCGCGACCGGAATCACGGCTTTGAGGAAATAAGCGATGTTGGCCCACATCTCATCGAGGGTGTGCGCGCCTTCATCTTGCAGGGGCTCAAGTCCCTGCATCCGGCCGTAGTCCGCGCCGGTGAGTCCCGCGCCGCCTCGGCCGGTCTGTTCGTAGTAGGCTTCGATGGCGCGATGGGCGTAGAAGTTGTACTCGACGACGGGAAGGCCGACCTGGCCGGCGGCCTGGATGGATTGGCGAATCTTATCGATTTCGTCGTCGCGCCCTGGGCGGCCGTAGAGGGTGTTGGGAAAGCCGCCGAACATGAGGTTGCCGAGGGTTACGCCGCCGGCCTTGAGGGTGTCAACGATGGGCTGGAGCTGGGTTGCGGTCCAGGGCA
>PLSH01000016.1:0-400 GCA_003165095.1 Acidobacteriaceae bacterium | reverse complement strand
TGTCTTCGCGAGAAACCGGATGTCATGTCTGCTACTCCGATGGATAAGAATGTAGTGCGGCCTAGAATTCTTCCACAAGGGAATTGGTTTCGTCTATGTGGGGGCTCATGATCGAGCGTGAACTCAAATCCGGCGACAGGGTTTCGATTCCGGCTCCTGGCAGCGCGGGAGTAATATGGGAAGGCTAAATTCAACCCGAAAAGGAATCATCCGAAATGTCCGATGCAAACAAAGTCCACTTGAACCGGCGCAGCGTTCTGAAATCTTCATTGGCCGTGCTGGCCGGCAGCGCGCTCAGCCACGGCGCCAACGCTTCCGAGGCAGAGCCGGCGATCCAGAACGTGAACACGGCTTCAAGCCCGTCGTCGCTGAAGATCACCGACATGCGTTATGCGGTGAT
>PLSH01000149.1 GCA_003165095.1 Acidobacteriaceae bacterium | reverse complement strand
TTGTCAGCCGTTCTATAGTAGCGTCCGCACATTCAGAAGATATGCCTTTGTGTATGGCTTCCGCTCTAAGGATAAGCCCACGCCCATGACGCTGACTGAAGCGCGGCAATGTGGGAAGCCAGGGCTTTCGCTGCATCGCAGGCGACTTTGGCGGCGGCGGCACTAGCTCAAACCCACGGCCATGTTCCCTAATCTCAGACCGAGTTGCCAAAGCAGCCATCTGCAAGCCGCAACCTGTCGACGCCCAGCCTTCGGAGCTGTCTCACGCTCATAGCCTCGACCATCCTGCGTCGGCTCGGGACGTACAGCCGTAAAAATCGCCTATACCTGGCGTTCTGTGAGCTGGGCCGGGTGATCCGCACCGGCTTCCTGCTGCGCTACATCTCCGATTCGCAACTGCGATCAACCATCCAGGGAGCCACCAATAAAAGCGAAGCCCTGAATCGGTTCCTCAAGTGGACCTTCTTCGGCGGCGAGGGCGTCATCGCGGAGAACAGCCGCGACGAGCAGCGCAAAGCCATCAAATACAACCATCTGGTAGCCAACTGCCTGATCTTCCATAACCTGTGTTCGCTGACCAGACTGGTTCAGACGCTTGAAAATCGCGGAGAAACCGTGCCCGAAGATGCCATTGCCGCCATCAGTCCCTATCTCACAGAGCACATCAACCGCTTCGGGGATTACACTCTCGATCTTGGCCGGATACCACCCCAGCCTGACTACAGATATACCCTCAAACGGACAACCTCAGCCCACTGAGCACCAAATGGCCCATTTTGTACCGAATCGTTGCCATACCCCACTTCCATCAAGCGATTGGGTAAGCCACTGGAACGGTGACGGAATTTTCTGGGGTTTGGGCTTACACCCCCTCAATGGGACGCTGCATCCTCACGGCTTCGAGGTAGAACCGACGACCGGGCCATCGAGCCACAGAAAGATGGCTAAGGACACCGACATTCCAATCAACATCCCATTGACTATTGAGAACCCGCGAACGGTTGTGGAAAAATGCCTAAGAGCGTGGTGCGCAATGATAAATAGATTCATTCCGACGAATAACAGGCAGGATACGCCCAGCACGAACTTAACGCCTTTCGGAGAGAAGACAGAGATGAGCATGGCGATGGTTATTCCGAATAGAAGATTCTCGGTGAAATAGAAAGCATTGACAGCTATCACGGAATGGAAAACGCCAAAGTCCCGATATAGGCTCATTCCTACATAAGCCAAGCCTAATAGTCCCGCCAGAGTTAATGCTCGTTGTTGGCGGGCCTGAAGGCTCTGCACAGGTGATAAAGAATCCTTCAAGACTCGCAAGCACCCAAGAAACATCGCCGCAAGGGTGATTCCGCCGAAGGCACTCAAGCCTTTACTCCTTAAGCCCAGAACACGGTAAGCGTTTGGTCTGTCCCTGTTGAGCGAGTCTGGGGTCTGTGCTTGGGATAGGGACTGATTTGTGAAGTGTCCACTTATATTTATGTGGACACTTCGGGAAGTATCAGTCAGGCAGCGAAGTATCGGTCAGGCGGCTATGGAATCGCAGTTCTGGAGCGAGTTGTCGATGTTCCAGGGGAGTAGTTCGTCGATGCGATTAATCGGGTGTTCGGCGATACGAGTCAGAACCTGGCGGAGATAGCGTTCCGGGTCCATCCCGTTGAGTTTGGCTGAGCCGACCAGCGAGTAGATTGCGGCAGCGCGTTCGCCGCCGGAGTTCGATCCCGCAAAGAGGTAGTTCTTGCGTCCCAACGCTACGGCGCGAAGCGCCCGTTCGGCAGCCGAGTTGTCGATCTCCAGCAGTCCATCGTCGACGTAGCGAGTAAGCGCCCGCCAGTGCGAGAGTGCATAACGGATCGCGCCCGCGGTCTCGCTCTTGGCGGACAGAGTACGGAGCGATTTTTCCAGCCAACTTCGAAGATCGTCAAGCAGAGGTTTGGCGCGTGCCTGGCGAGTGGAACGACGCAACTCCGCGGGCTTGCCGCGAACCTCTTCTTCGATGCCGTACAGAGCGCCGATGCGAGCAATGGCCTCGGTCGTGATGGGCGATGCGTGAACAGCATGGATGTCGTGAAACTTGCGTCGAGCGTGAGCCCAACAGGCAACTTCATAGATGTCGCCTGTGTTGTAGAGGTGATGAAAACCTGCGTAGGCGTCGGCTTGTAGAGCGCCCTTGAAGTTCTTCAAATGTTGTCTTGGTCGCTCTCCCTTGCGGTCGGGGGTGTAGGCGAACCACACGGCTGGCGCGGTGTTTTCGCCTGCTGGCCGTTCGTCGCGCACATAGGTCCAGAGCCTGCCAGTCTTGGTCTTTCCGTTGCCGGGCGCGAGCACCGGAACCGGCGTGTCGTCGGCATGAATCTTACTTGCAGCCAAAACATGCTTGCGCAGAGCATCGACCAGAGGTGCGAGCAACTCGCTGGATGCGCCGACCCATCCGGCCAGCGTGGAGCGATCGAGATCGACGCCTTCGCGAGCGTATATCTCCGACTGGCGATAGAGCGGGCAGTGGTCGCAATTATGTGGTGCACCACATAATTGCGATTATGTTGGCTTCGCGATTATGTTGTGATGCAGCGGTGTTGGGGCTTAGATACAGTGTTTTGCGAATCTGAAGACAACATAACGAAATTGTTGTGGGATCTTTGACGGCCTTAGCATAATCCGGGATGAAAAGGAGATCCCGGATTATGCTAAGAACTCTGTTACGGATGAAAGAGCCGTTTTACATCTCCCGTCAGGAGCAAGCGCCTCTACTTCGGGAACGAGAAGCGTTTCTGGAACACTTGCTTCGGCAAGGCACGAGCCTTCCGGCGGCGCGCAGTGTGTCGTGGCAATTGGTGAATGTCATCAGGCTGCTGAGGCTGACTGCGTTGCGTGATGTGTGGATTGATGAAGTCGAAAATGCCGCACGACGTTGGGCACGGCAACAGCACGCGAATCCTCTCGCGCATTCCTACAAAACCTCGGCGGCCTACTTCGTCTATGTAGCGAAGAAGTGGCTGCGCTTCGCTGGCGCGCTGAGACAGCCAGCTATTCCGCGCATGCGGTTTGCAAATGAGTTCAATGACTTCGCGAAATGGGTAGTGGAAGAAAGAGGGCTGTCGGCGTTTTCAGTGCAGTCGCATCGGCGCAAGATATCTCAGTTTCTAAAGTGGTTCTCCGAACGACATCGTTCGTTTGCTGCCTTGCGGCTCAGGGATGTGGACGACTTCCTGATCTTCAAGGGAACGAGTGGTTGGAGTCGCAAGTCAGCATGTGGTTACGCCAGCTCGCTACGTGCCTTCTTCTATTACGCCGAGCAACGCGGCTGGTGTAAGCCGGGTATCGCAGAAGGTATTATTTCGCCCAGGTTGTATACGCATGAAGGGTTACCCGAAGGACCGCAATGGAAGCAAGTACAGCAGCTGCTCAAAGGGGTAACGGGGAACAGTGCCGCCGCCCTGCGCGCTAAAGCCGCCTTGTTGCTCCTGACGGTTTATGGATTGCGTAGCGGTGAGATATCGCGCTTGCTTTTGAGCGACTTCGACTGGCGGTTGGAGACGTTCACGGTGAACCACTCCAAGCGCGGGGGCGTACAGAAATACCCACTGCAACGTGAGGTGGGCGACGCCATCCTGGAATACATCCGAAAGGCGCGTCCACAGACCTCCTGCCGGAATCTGTTCCTCACGCTGAATCCTCCGTACCGCAGCATCGGCCACAGTAGCCTCTGGCGCATCACGAGTTTAAGAATCGACGCGGCTGGCATCCAATGCCGGCGGCGAGGACCGCACTGCCTGCGACATGCTTGCGCCACTCATTTGCTGGAGCAAGGAGCATCCCTGAAGGAGATCGGCGATCTGTTGGGGCATCGTGACTCCAACTCCACCAGAATCTATGCCAAGGTTCACCTGCAACAGTTGCGCCGTGTAGCGGACTTCGATCTGGGAGGTCTGCTATGAAGCTCGCGGCGGCGGTTGAAATATATGTATTGCACCAAAGGGCAATGGGGCAGAAGTTCCAGGGCCCGGCTGTTGCACTCCGCGCGTTCTGCCGTCGTTACGGCAAGATGTGGCTCCAGGCGATCACATCGACGGAAGTGAAGCAGTTCCTGGATGTGCCGCGAACTGGACCGGCAGCATGGCGACGAAAATACGGGGTTTTGCGGAACTTTTTCGAGTACTGGCGGTGCCGTGGAAAGCTCAAAACGGTTCCGATGCCGCTCGCAGCTCCCAAGTACACGCAGACCTTCGTTCCATATATCTACTCCCGTCGGGAGCTTCGTCTGCTGTTGGACGCAGTGCCTCGTTGTCAGCGACATGCGTCGTGCCGAACTTCCGCAACTACACTTCGCACCCTGCTATTGTTCCTCTACGGAACGGGTATGCGGGTGGGTGAGGCCCTGCGGTTGCGCTTGGCTGACGTGGATCTCGACTACGGTGTGATCACCATCCGCGGGACAAAGTTCTACAAGTCTAGACTTGTTCCTCTGGGAAGCGATGTGGTCGGGGTCCTTCGGAAGTATCTGGCCACGCCGGAAAGATGGAACCAGCACTATCAGCCTTTTTTCCAGTCGCGGCAACATAAGCGCCTCGGCCCCTCTACGGTAGACGCCAACTTCCGCCGGCTGCGCATCCTTGCGGGAGTCCGCCGCAGCGACGCGGGTTCTCGTCAGCCGCGCCTTCATGACCTGCGCCAGCATGCCGACTTCCCGATT
>PLSH01000096.1 GCA_003165095.1 Acidobacteriaceae bacterium | reverse complement strand
CCCATGCCGTGCTGTCCCACATAGGCCAGCCGCGCATCTCCGACCTGATGAGGGGCAAGATCGGGATGTTCTCGATCGATACTCTGGTTGCGATGCTGGCGGCGGCCGGGATCGAGATTGACATAAGGGTGAGTCCGACGCGGGTGCGAATCCGAAGATCTTCTTTCCATCTGTAGCACCTGCGGTAGCTTTACAGACTACTCGCGCCGGATGCGACTGCCCTCGACGACGCCCCATCCCGCCGCCTGCAACGCGGGATCGATGGACTCGGCTCTGGTCTCAGCTTCGTTCATTTTTCTTCCCGCTGATCTGTGCAAGGCTGCCACGCGCTGGCGGAAGAAAGTTTGCGCCCGTCACAACCGATCTCCCGGTCTTACCCTCCAGATCGAGACGCGCTTTCTTCGCGATACGGCCTCCCGTTTTGGCCGCTGATTTATTCTCCGTCATCCCGGTTGCCTCCACGCTTTCGGCCAGTTGACGGGTGGAAAGCTCGGCCAGCGCGGTAAAGATCAACTCTGCTTCGCTCATATGATCGCGCAGATTCTGGCTCTTCAGCCCTTTGATCTCCTTGTGTGCTTTTACGCTCAACCCTGCCCACTCCTGATGGATGATGTTGGTGAGGATTGCGAACTCCTCCCCCTTCTTCACGTCATGCCCCGACCAGTAATCCGTCAGCTTGTTGCGTGTCTCCTGCCCGGTCNNTGCGCTGCTGAATCCATCGGTCGCTGCGTCCGTGCTGTTGCCATGTCTCGCGCGCGCGGTCGAGCGACAATGCCGGGTCGGACATCTCCTGCATCCGCTCATATCCCACCTTGGCCAGCCATAGCTTGATCGGCTCGGCCTTGGGNNGCGGTGGCCACATCGGTCAATCGCTGCTTGCCATCTTCGGCAGTCAATTTCAACTGGTGACAATCTGTCACCAGTTGACTGCCCTCTATTCTCAGCCGCTGCTTCAGCTTGTTCCAGTATTTGCGCGCGGTGGTTGGATCCGATTGTTGGGTCAACACCTGAACGATGTCCCCCACAGAGAACCACCATGTCTCGGTCGGTTCGTCATAGACGCGGCGAATGGCGCGATCTTCAAACTGCACGGGAAGCTCTGGCATTACTGCTCCTTTACAGCGCGCCGGTGAAGGTCTGGGGCTAAGTATTACGCTTACCGCTGCTTGACAAACTGGCGGCGCAAGGTTTCGTCCACGGTTGACTGCCAGCCTTTGCCAGTGGCTCTCAAGGCGGCGAGTACGTCGGAGGATAGGTCTCGGCGTCAAGCCTAAGTACGACAGCACCAGCGGCAGTGAGTTTCTCATCAGCGGAACGGAGAATAGAGGTTTTCCCGAACCGTCGTGGACCGATCAGAAACAGTTTTTCACCGTTGCGAATGGTCGACTCGACCAGCGCAGTTTCCTCCACGCGATCAACGAGCTCGTCAGCATCGAGGTCACCGCCAAATCGAAACGGGTTACTCTTAGAATCCATTTGCTCCTCCAAGTCTGTTTATCAAGAATTAGATTATGATAATTTTGATAATCTAATTTGTGATAAACAACAAGTCGGGCTAGCCCCAGTTTCAGGCGAGTTAGTGGGTGAAGTCGTTGATCGGATCGTTGAGGATATGGGCAGCGCCTCGATCGCGTGCTTCACCGCTTCGATTCGCATCAAGCCGCGAGCAATGGACGGCGTGATGCTGAATACGGGCTGAAATCTGGTCTCTTTCGTTGCCAATGCTGGCCTCATGACGCCGATAAAGCGTCTTTATCCCTGTCTTTATTCTACTGATAACCTGTCTTGAACAAGAGGGCTCACCGTATAAACAGATCTGCTTCATCTGTTGGACGATATCCGTAATGACACTGTCTTTACATGCTGCTATACTGATGAAGTAGAGGAGGTGTTTTATGCCCGTTGTAGAACCCCATGCCAAAAGCAAAGTGCCAGTTGTCAAACTCTTGATCAGTAAGCCCACATATGCGAAGGGTTCGGATACTCGTGAGGCACTGAACATGCGTGTTCGCCCTGAAGTGCGCAGCCTGATCGACCATGCGGCCGAGCTGGCCGGTAAGAACCGGACGGACTTCGTGCTCGATGCGGCCCGGCAGGCTGCACAGAACATTCTTCTGGATCAGACCCTCATCCCGATGAATGCCAAGTCGTACACTGCGTTTCTTGCGCTACTCGATGCGCCGCCGCAGCCGAATAAGCGTCTGCGCAAGAGCATGCAGACGCTGGCCGTGTGGGAATAAGCCATGAAGCTATCCGCGCCAGCAATGCTGGACGAGCATCACGATCTCGTCTTGTTCGATTCGGGAGAGCAATCTCTCGATAACTGGCTAAAAAAACGCGCCCTCGCCAATCAGGTCAGCGGCGCAAGTCGCACCTTTGTCGCCTGCGAGGGGCGCCGGGTCGCAGGCTACTACGCCTTAGCCTCAGGAGCCGTGACCGTAGCCAGTGTGCCGGGCAAGTTCCGGCGCAACATGCCTGATCCGATCCCTGTTGTCCTGCTCGGTCGATTGGCCGTCGATCGAGCCTGGCAAGGTCAGGGACTTGGCCGATCCCTCTTTCGTGATGCGGCGATGCGCGTCTCTCATGCCGCCGACACAATCGGTATCCGGGGTATCGTCGTACATGCGCTGTCCGACGATGCCCGCAAGTTCTATCTCGCGCTTGGCTTCATGGAATGTCCCGGGAAGCCGCTAATCCTCGTTGTCAACTTGCAGGATCTGCGGGTTGCTTTGGCATAGGCGAGCTTGACATCCTCCCCGGCATGAATGCCGGGGAGGATGTCAAGTAGTAATCCTTTTCGGTAGTGGGTCAGTTTGGATTTCCATAGGGAAGCTAGGTCGGATTCGCAGTGCTGTCCCGATTTTCCTTGTACTCGCCATTTGCTTTTGGATTGCCGCGCCACTCCCAGCGGCCGCCGGACAGATCATAGCCTTCCGGCATCGGGTAGTAACGCCAAATACGTTGGAAGTTCAATCTCCATACATCGCCGAACGTGTCTTTATCCTAATTGCGCGGAAAACCCCGTCGTTCAGGGCGGGGATGCAGAGCGCGGACAGCGAAGCTGTCCTTAAAGGGGCGGCTGTTGTTGCTCGATATAATGGCGAATGAAGGAGATGGGAGCGCCTCCACAACTCCCGGCGAAGTAGCTTGGCGACCATAATGCTCTACCCCAAAGCTTCTTACGGATGCTTGGATACTTCTTCTGACGGATCATGCGGCTTGACACCCCTTTCAAACTGTTCACTAGCGTGGAAACAGCCACCTTCGGGTGGTAGTTCCCGAGCAGATGAACGTGATCGTCCTCGCCTTCGAACTCGACCAGTTCTGCCTCAAAGTCATTAAAGACGCTGAAGAAGATGCCGAGGAGCTCGG
>PLSH01000327.1:7635-12913 GCA_003165095.1 Acidobacteriaceae bacterium | reverse complement strand
CTATTCGGAAGTTTCGATTGCAGGCATCCCCTACTCACTATCTTGCTGGTGAGGCGTAGCACAGAATCAGCACAGAAATCTTGAAGCATTCGCTTCGCGCGTTGATTTGCAGCAGTTACGGGTCGGCGTTGTTGAAAGGGCACGACTTCAGTCGTGCCGTAAACGGCCCAAAATGAGCTGGGCTTTAGCCCCTGAGGGAAGCCTCTTCTACGAACTCATCCCAATCGCGGTTATCGATAAATGACCCTATTTGCGGCGGCCTGCCCTACAGCACCGTCACCATGACGGTCGTGGTGATCGGCGCCCCAATCAGGGTGCTTCCGTCTGCGCTGGCTAGCTGCGCCGAAATTGTGTAGGCATAGGTCCCCGGCGTCATCGCGTTGTTGTTTGCTCCGCAGCCGCTGATTCCTGCCGCGCCCGCCAGACCGCACACGGCGAAAACACCCAGAACCAGCCAGCGCCGCGCCCAGCGCCGGAATCCGAATCCAAGCATCAGCGCGCCGGCCAGCGCCATGCCCGCTGCGGGCAAACCGCCCGCGGGGCTCGGCGCACTGTGCAGTTTCCCAAGACTCGGAGTTATGAGGCCATATGGAGCGAAGTAGACGATTCCGTTGAGTGTCGTCTCACCGGCCTCCACAGGTATCCCCGGGTCTCCCGCCGGCCCGCATTCCTGGGGTATCTTCGCCGTCGTCACAGGCCCCGAGTATTGGCAGCCGATGATCAAAGTCCCGGCGCCGGGAATCCCCGTCACCGTGAATTGGCTTGAACCGAGAGGAGTCGATGTGACGCCGCTCGAATTTGTTGTCGGGCCGGCCGTCGGCATGGTTACGTTGGCCGCGGTAATGGCAAACGGTGTAGCCGCCAGCGCGGAAACACCCGAGAGCGCGCAACCGGCAGTCAAAAGCAATTTGATGAATGAAAAAAGGCGATTTCCTTGCATTGCGGAGTCCTTTCGCCGCGGTGGATTGCACCGCGTCTGGTTGATCAAAGACATTCAGTCTCTGCTTCTGGCAGGAATCCAACTTGGAAAGCAGATATGCCGAAATTCTATTCCCGTTAGACGCAATTGCAAGGCCCGCGAGACATGTCCGACTGGAAAAATCCACGCGATTCGCCGTCCAGGATGTTGTGCCTGCATCAAAGGACAGAAGAACGACGCGCAAACCAAAGGGCCGCTCCGCAAGTGCGGAGCGGCCCCTCATTTATGCGACGCCCATGCAGCGGCGATCTTACTTCGCAGCCAGCGAAGGCCGCGTGTCCAGCGTTCCGTTGGCGTAACCCTTGGCGATCTCGGTGATCGGCACGGGCTTGTAGTCGCCGGCGTGTCCGGCCTGCCCGAACTGGGTCATGCGCTGGGCCACAACCTTCTGCATGGCTTCGCGGGCCGGCTTCATGTAGTCGCGCGGGTCAAACTTCTCCGGAGTCTCCCACAGAACCTTGCGGATGGCGCCGGTAATGGCCAGCCGGTTGTCGGTGTCCACATTGACCTTGCGCACGCCGTTGCGGATGCCGAGCTGAATCTCCTCGACCGGCACTCCCCAGGTCTGCTTCAGCTTGCCGCCGTACTGGTTGATGATGTCCTGCAGGTCCTTGGGCACCGAAGAGCTGCCGTGCATCACCAGGTGGGTGTGCGGCAGGCGCTTGTGAATCGCGATCAGCACGTCCATCTTGAGCACCGAGCCGTCCGGCTTCTTGTTGAACTTGTAAGCTCCGTGACTGGTGCCGATGGCGATGGCCAGCGCGTCCACGCCCGTGCGCTCCGCAAATTCGACTGCCTGGTCGGGGTCTGTGATGTGGTCCAGGCCCGACCCGCCGGCTCCGTGACCGTCTTCCACGCCGCCCAGCACGCCGATCTCGCCCTCCACCGTCACGCCCAGCGGGTGCGCAAACTCCACCACGCGCCGCGTGACTTCAACATTCTCATCAAAGCTCGCCGGAGTCTTGCCGTCCGCCTTGAGCGAGCCATCCATCATCACGCTGGTGTAGCCCAGCTCGATGGCGCTCTTACAGGTCTCAAAGCTGTTGCCGTGGTCCTGGTGCATGGCGATGGGAATTTCCGGATAAAGCTCGCTGGCCGCCAGAATGAGGTGAAACAGGAAGCGGTCCTGCGCAAACTGGCGCGCGCCGCGGCTGGCCTGGATAATGACCGGTGAGTTGGTGTCTTTGGCTGCGGCCATGATGGCCTGAATCTGTTCCATGTCGTTGACGTTGAAAGCGCCCACGCCGTAACCGCCCTTGGCAGCCTCATCGAGGAGCTGCCGCATCGATACAAGAGGCATAGAGAATTCTCCTTTTCGGGTGGCTCCGGCCGCCTGTACGCTCGGGCCCTGAGAGGGGGCGAGTGATCTGCCCGGTTGCGGGAGCCGCAATCATTCCCATGGTAGCAGACATGCGCAAGAGAAAAATGTGTTGGGCGCCGCACTGTCAGGCCGGCGTCCCAATCCGGCGCATTCCCAATAAGACGCAAAGACACCGCTGCGCAATCCATACACACTATGGAATAATCTCCCCGGTGACTCCTGCGAATGCTCACGACTGGTATCTGCTGGCCTGCGTGGCCGCTACCGTGCTGCTGCTGTTGCTCCTGGTGGCAAAGCTGCGCCTGCATCCCGCGCTGGGGTTGGCGATTGCCGCTTTGAGCCTCGGCATTGGCTCGGGAATGCCGATCAGACAGGTTCCGCTCTCCTTCACCGCCGGCGTGGGAAATATGATGGGACACATCGCCATCATCCTGGGCATGGGCGCGATCCTCGGCCAGCTTCTGGCCAGCTCCGGCGGTGCAACTGCTCTGGGCAAGCTTCTGGTTGAGGGTTGTGGAACAAGGGGCCTGCCCTGGGCTCTGCTCGGCCTCGGCATCCTGGTGGGAATGCCGGTGTTCTTTGAGGTCGGCCTGGTGCTGCTGATGCCGATTATTGCGGACTCCGCGCGGCGCAGCGGCCGCCCTCCCGTTCTGGTGGGACTTCCCGTTCTGGCCGGGCTCTCCATCATGCACGGGCTGGTTCCTCCGCATCCCGCCACCATGCTCGCGGCCACCGTATTCCACGCCGACCTGGGCCGCGTCATCCTCTGGGGGCTGGTGATTGGAGTGCCGGCCGCCGCGCTGGCCGGGCCGGTGCTGGGATGGGTGCTGATCGGCCGCTGGGAACGGCGCAAGGCCATGACCGGAAGCGCCGATGCGGAGATGGCCGCTCCCGCGCTTGGCGCCAAACTTCCCAGCCTCGACCCGATGAGCGCCGTCCCGGCAAATTCCGAGGCAGTTCAACATTCCGGGCCCGCGCCTGCCGGAGCCGTGCGCGCGATGGTCGCCATCCTGCTGCCGGTGGTACTGATCTTTGCCGGCAGTTGGGCCGACTCGGTTTCAGTGCCGGGCAGCGCGGCCAACCAGATCCTGCGCCTGGCCGGCTACCCTGACGTCGCCATGCTCATCGCGGTTCTGGTGGCCCTCGTCCTGCTCGGCGGCAGGATTCAGAATGAAGCGTACCGCGCGCGCGGCGGCCTGCGCCGGCTTACGGCGGAGTCCTTCGCCCCCATCGCCGGCGTGCTGGTCATTCTGTCGGCCGCGGGCGGGCTGAGCGGCATTCTGCGCGACTCGGGCGCCGCGCAGGCCACCGTGGGCCTGGCCATGGGAGCGCACATGCCGCCGCTGGTGCTGGCCTGGGTGCTGGCCGCCGTGGTGCGCGTCTCCATGGGCTCTTCCACCGTCGCCATGGCCGTGGCCTCGGGCGTTCTCGCGCCCATGGCCGGGCAGATGGGCGTGCGCCCCGAGATGCTGGTCATGGCCACCGGCTGCGGCTCGCTGCTGCTCTCGCACGTCAACGATTCCGGGTTCTGGCTGGTGCAATCGCTCTTCAAGCTCGAAGTCAAAGAAACCCTGGCCACCTGGTCGGTTCTGGAGACGGTGCTCAGCATCGGCGGCCTCGGGTTCACGCTGCTCGCAGCCGCGTTCCTGAAGTGAAAAAGCAGGGAACAGGGAATAGGGAACTAAGGGGCGCAGGGACTAAGAGATATTTGAAGAGACAGAGTCCCNNTTCACTCGTTTTCTCTGTTCCCTCTCACTTCCACTGTCCCAGCAGCCGCCGCACCAGAATCAACTGCCCCGTGTGGTAGGCGTTGTGGTCCGCGATGAGCAATGCCTCGCGCAGAACCGTCTGGCCGTCGCCGTGCGGAATTCGTGCGTAGAGGTCGGTCGATTCATCGGCGATGAGGCCGCAAAAAGCCTTCAGATCTTTGCGAAAACCGCGCACGCTCTTGTCCCATGCTTTTTCATCGGGGGGCGCGGGCGATGTGGGCCAGTAGCCGCGCGGCCACTGCGGCGATTGGTGCGCCGCGTCGCGCGAAAATTCGACAATGTCCCACTGCGCGATGCGCAGGTGCTCTACCAGTTCCCACGGCGAGTGTTCAGCGCCTTTGGGGCGCTTGCCGCGCACCTCGGCGGGAAGGCCCTTGATGGCGGCCTCGAAATCGGCGTGAGCGTTCGAGCCGGTGAGCAGGCTGAGCAGATGCTGGCGCAGCGATGCGTCGCGATCGATGGACGCGGCTGACCTTTTCTTGGGCATGAAGGCTCTCCAGCGGAGCGGCGATCCAGATCTGCTGCCGCCCCTTTGGAGTGATTCGCCGAGGCGGCGAAAAGATGCGCCTTTATTCCGATGCGGCACTGGTCAAGCTACAGCTCCAGCACCGCCCGCTGCGCCGCGAAAATCTCCCTGAGCCCCGCTTCCGCCAGATCGATCAATTCATCCAACTGCGCCCGTGAGAAGCTCCCCTTTTCCGCCGTCGCCTGCGTCTCGATCAACCCTCCGTCCGCGGTCATCACCACGTTCATGTCCACCTCGGCCTGCGAGTCCTCTTCGTAGCAGAGATCGAGCAGCGGCGTGCCGGCCACGATGCCCACCGAGGTGGCGGCCACCAGTTGCTTGAGCGGCGACTGCTTCAGCGTTCCCGCCTTGACCAGCGCGTTCAGGGCCAGCGCCAGCGCCACCGCCGCGCCGGTGATGGCCGCGGTGCGCGTGCCCCCGTCGGCCTGAATCACATCGCAATCGAGAATCACCGTTCGCTCGCCCAGGGCCCGCATGTCCACCACCGAGCGTAAGCTCCGCCCGATGAGGCGCTGAATCTCGTGCGTCCGGCCGCCGATCTTGCCGCGCTCGCTCTCCCGCGGCGTCCGCGTGACGGTGGAGCGGGGCAGCATGGCGTACTCGGCCGTGACCCAGCCGCGCCCCGAATTGCGCAGCCAGCCGGGAACCCCCGGCTCGATGGTGGCGTTGGTCAGCACGCGCGT
>PLSH01000327.1:4315-7618 GCA_003165095.1 Acidobacteriaceae bacterium | reverse complement strand
TCCGCCGTTTCCCCCTTTGGACCGGATTTGTGCCGGGCCGAGTGCCGGGTTGGACCCCGATTCCGTCGCGCAGGCCGGGGATGGGACGGAGGTTGGGGCTGTTCCCAGGATGGGAAAATGGCAATGTTCGCAGACCAAAACGGGAAAGACTCCGTAAATCAATGAAACTAATAAAGATATTCGGCAAAAGATAAGCTGCTTTGTCCCGTTTCGGAACAAACGGCGTCCATCCGTTCCCCCGGCTCTCTCCCTCAATTCAATGGTCATCTTTTCCCTTATCAGGAACTTAGGGAATCTGTTCTGGTTTGGCACGCGGCGTGTACTAGAAGAAGGCAGTTGAGCAAGCAAAAAAAGGGCTCGGAAGAGGGAAGAGGGAAGAGGGAATAGGGAATAGAGAACGGGAAACAACCTTGCGGCCATCAATCGCCGATCTCTGATCCCTGATCCCTGATCTCTGATCACTGATCACTGATCACTGATCACTGACCACTGACCACTTGACACACACCACTGCACCTGAAAGGAAGAGAACCATGCAACAGACACAAGCAAACGCGGGAATGGGCACTGCGGAGCGCAAAAGGGTAGAAGCGGTGGTCGAAACGCTGGCGGCTCTGCGCGGCCCCGGTGAGAGTTTGGCGGGGGTCGCGCACGACGCCCGGAATATGGTTACGGCCCTGGGGCTCTACTGCGACCTGCTCGAGGAGCCGGGGGTGGTGGCTGCCCCCTTTGCGCACTACGCGAACGAGCTGCGGCTGGTAGCCGCGGCCAGCCGCAGGCTGGTGGAGAAGCTGGTGGCTCTCGATGTCCAGGCAAATCCGGAGGCGGATTTGCCCGGCATTGAGACCTCTCCGGCGGAGGGTTGGACCGCGTCGACACGGGCCCTTGCGCTGCCTCATATGAGTCCCGCCACGAGCCTCGGCGCGACCCAGGACCTGACTCCCGCCCCGAGTTCCGGCACGAATTTCGACACCGGCTTCGATCGCCGTCTTCTGCGCAGCTTCGACCGTGGCCGGCTGTGGGAGAGGATGCCCGCCGAGCCGGTCAGCAACCTGGCTGCGGAACTGCTGGCGAACCGCAATCTGCTCTCCGCCCTTGCCGGGCCGGGAATCGCCTTGACGGTGGACGCCGAAGGCGGCGCCCAGGGAGTTCGGCTCGCGGCCGAAGATCTGACCCGGGTGCTGGTGAATCTGGTGAAAAACGCCGCCGAGGCGATGCCGGGCGGCGGACGCATCCAGATCGGGCTTGGTGAGCTGCCGGCCGGCGAGGGAGCCGCCGGGTGGCTGGCTGTGACCGTCGAAGACAACGGTCCCGGCATTCCCGGGGATGCGCTCGAGAAGATCTTCGAGTCCGGCTACACCACCCGCGCGGCGAATACCGCAGTGATCGGATCCTGGCCGGTGTCGCATCGTGGGTTGGGTCTGGCCATTTGCCGCTCCCTGGTCGAGGGAGCCGGCGGACGCCTGGTGGCCTCCAATCGCGCCCAGGGCGGAGCGCGGTTCGAGATCGAGCTGCCGGTGCGGGTGCGCTGAACCGTCTTCCGGCTCCGGCTCTGAAGGCTGCCGAAGGGGGGCCAGGGCACGGACGCCGGACATCGGCGGCCGGCGGCGATCTCAAGGTCGCGCCGCAGGCCGCGGAAATGGCAATTTCACCGAATCAACCATGAGGCGCATACAATGCTGAATACAGTCTTCAACACCAGAGCCATGGAGTTTATCCCTCAACTCGCCGAGCCCGTGGTGCGGCTGCACCTGCTGGTAGTGGATGCGGATGCGGCGGTGCGCTCGGCCTGCGCCGAGATCGCCGTCAGTCTGGGATACGCGGCGGAAAGCACCGGCGACCTGGGCCAGGCGCGCATCCTGCTGCGCGGCATGGCGGCCGACATTCTGCTGGTCAACCTGCCGCCCGGATCGAGCCAGGGCCTGGAGCTGGTCTCCGAGGTCAAGCTGCTCTATCCCGACATCTCGGTGATCGCCATGACCGCGTCGGGATCGGTGAACGCGGCGGTGGAGGCCATGCGCTGCGGGGCGTCGGATTACCTGACCAAGCCCTTCGCCATCGACGAGCTCTCCACGGTGCTCGACCGCGCCGCGCAGTGCCACATGACCGACACCAGGACCCGGCAGTTGCGCGAGCGGCTCCGGCTCTCCCAGGGCCTGGGCGCGATGATCGGCCGCTCGGGAGAGATGGAAAAGCTCTACCGCATCCTTTCCAAAGTCGCGCAGAGCTCGCACCCGGTGCTGGTGCTCGGCGAGAGCGGCACCGGCAAGGAACTGGTCGCCCGGACCATCCACGCCTACGGTCCCAACTCCCAAAAGCCGTTTCTGCCCGTGGACTGCGGATCGCTGGTGCCTACACTGATCGAGAGCGAGCTGTTCGGCTACGTGAAGGGCGCATTTACCGGGGCCAACCACTCCAAAGACGGCCTGCTGGTTTCTGCCGAGGGGGGCACCGTTTTTCTGGACGAGATCGGCGAGCTCTCGATCGATCTGCAGGCCAAGCTGCTGCGTTCGCTGCAGGAAAAGGAAGTGCGCCCGGTGGGCGCCACGCACCGGGTGCCGATCAAGGCGCGGATCGTGGCCGCCACCAACCGCGATCTGGCCGCGATGGTTGAGAACGGCACCTTTCGCAAGGACCTCTTTTACCGGCTCAACGTGGTCAACCTGCGGCTGCCCTCGCTGCGCGACCGGCGCGAGGACATTCCGCTCCTGGCCGCGCATTTCCTTGACCGCATCAGCCACGAGCACAACCGCAAGTTCACGCTCAGTGACGAGGCGCTGCGCACCATGATGCGCTACGACTGGCCGGGCAACGTGCGCGAGCTTGAAAACTCCGTGGAGCGGGCCTGCGCTCTCTCTTCCGGGCCGGTGCTGCACCTGGGCGACCTGCCCACGCAGCTGCAGCAGCAGGGGCTTGAGGCGCGGCGCGTGGCGGCAGCCACTGGCGAAACCGCCGCACCCGGTGGAGTTCCCGAGTTGAAGACCCTTGCCGACCTCGAGCGGGACGCGATTCTGGGGGCCATCCGCACGCTGAGCGGCGATAAGCTGCAGGCCGCCCGGCTGCTGGGGATCGGCAAGACCACGCTTTACCGCAAGCTGAAGGAATACGGCATCGCCGATCCGCTGCGCGAAGACTGAAATAACAGCAGTCAGTGGTCAGTGGTCAGTTTCCCGCTGCCGGCCTTTGACGACTAGCCTCATTTCGAAGCGGCCACCGGAAGCACGGATCTTTAGACCCGGACCCCATCAACTGCCAAGCGTGAATGAACAACCGAAAGCTGACAACCGACAACTGATCTCTGAT
>PLSH01000327.1:0-4304 GCA_003165095.1 Acidobacteriaceae bacterium | reverse complement strand
AGACCATGGCCGAATGCGATCCGGCCGCGGCCGAGGCCATCTGGGAGCACGCCGGCCTGGCCATTCCTCTGCAGATCAACTTCGCGCTCTCCGGAGCCGCGCGGCTCATCCGCGAGATTCGCGCCGCCCTGCACCGCCGCGAGCGGGAGCAGATGCTGGCCCGGCGGGCTGCCACGGCGGCTATTGAAGCCGAGCTGAAGACCACGGTTGCGGGCCTGCTGCTCAACTCCCAACTGGCGCTGAACGGCAGCGAAGTGCCCGCGCTGGTGGCCGATAAGCTGCGCGTGGTCGCCGACCTGGCCGGCAGCCTCCGCCAGCAGTTGAGCGCTCCCCTCGAAACCGGGCGCAACACGGCCTCCTAAGCAAAAAATCCTCCGGGTTGATCGGCAACCGCACCCTCCGGGGGACAAGACGTGACCAGCCAGGGAGAATCGGAGCATACCCTGGGAAATTCTGTAATCTTGATTCAGAATGAAGAATTCGGCGGTTTTGCTCATCGATTGCCCCGACCAAAAGGGCCTGGTCGCGCGCGTCTCCGGCTTGCTCTACGAGTGCGGCGCCAACATTCTCCACGCCGACCAGCATCAGGACCACCAACTCGGCCTCTTCTTCATGCGCGTGGAGTGGGGTCTTGGTCCCGCGGACGGCAGCCCTTCGGACGTGCCCCGTGCCGGCGCGGAACAAGCCATCCACGCTGCCTCGCCACCGCAGGCTTCATCCGAAACTCCGCCCTGCGCACCACCGGCGCCCTTCGATCTGGAAGCCTTCAAGGCTGCCTTTGCGCCCCTCGCCGCCGAGCTCGGCATGCGCTGGAAGCTGACCGCAACTGCGCCTCGGCCGCGCATGGCGCTCTTCTGCTCCCAGCATCTGCACTGCATGACCGACCTCCTCTACCGATTCAGCACCGGCGAGCTCGACTGCGAGATTCCGCTTATCGTCTCCAACCACCGCGCGGTCGAGAATCTGGCCGCCTTCTACGCCATTCCCTTCGAACACGTGCCGGTCACCGCGGCCACCCGCGTTCAGGCCGAGGCCCGGCAACTGGAACTCCTCGACGCGCACCGCGTTGAACTGGTCGTCCTCGCCCGTTACATGCAAATCCTCTCGCCCGTCTTCGTCGCCCGCTACCCGGCAGCCATCATCAACGTGCACCATTCCTTCCTGCCCGCCTTCACCGGGGCGCGCCCCTACCACGCCGCCCACGCCCGCGGCGTCAAGCTCATCGGAGCCACCAGCCATTACGTCACCGAGGCGCTTGACGACGGTCCCATCATCGAGCAGGACGTAGCCCGCATCTCCCACCGCGATCAGGTTGAAGACCTGGTAGCCCGCGGCCGCGACCTCGAGCGCATGGTCCTGTCGCGTGCGGTCCGCTGGCACCTCGACCGCCGCATCCTCTGCTACGGCAACAAGACAGTTGTGTTCGACTAAATGCAGTGGTCAGCGATCAGTGGTCAGTAATCAGTCAACAGTTTCAAGGGAGTTCAAATGAAGTTTTCCCCGTCATCCTCGCTCCTCTGCCCGCTCCTATGCCCGGTTCTGGTTGCGTTCGCCGCCTGCTGTTCGACCGCCTCGGCAACTGAGGCCGGCCTGATCCTCGTCAACGCCAAAGTATTCACCGAAAATCCCGCCCAGCCCGCCGCCGAGGCAGTGGCGCTCGACGGCCCCACCATCCTCGCCGTCGGCGACAACGCGGCGATTCGCAAGCTCGCCGGCCCCCATACGCGCATCATCGATCTCGGCGGCCGCCTGCTCCTCCCCGGTTTCAACGATGCGCATGTGCATTTTCTCATCGGCGGAGCCTCCCTGACCGCGCTGCACCTTGGCGCCGCCGGCAGCCAGGCCGAGTTCAGGCAGCGCATCGCCGAATACGCCCAAGCCCTGCCCCAGGGCGCGTGGCTGCGCGACGGCCTTTGGGACCATCAGCGCTGGAGTCCGCCCCTTCTGCCCAACCACCAGCTCATTGACGATGTCTGCGGCGATCATCCCGCCTTCCTGTGGCGGCTTGACGGCCACATGGCCCTTGCCAATGCGCTGGCTATGAAGCTCGCCGGCATCGACCGCAACACCAAAGACGTGCCCGGCGGCGAAATCGTGCGCGACCAGGACGGCAACCCCACCGGCATCTTCAAAGACGCGGCCACCGCTCTGGTCGCGCGCGTCATTCCTCCGCCCACTCCCGATGAGGACGACCGGGCCATGCAGGCAGCCATGCATGAGGCAGCCGCGCACGGCGTCACCAGCGTGCAAAACATGGCCAAGAGCTCTGAAGACCGCAGCCAGCCAGCCACCTTTCGCGAATTTCAGAAGTTCGAGCGCGCCGGCAAGCTGACGGTCCGCATCTACGAGGCTCTTCCCGTCCGCGATTTCAACACTCTGGCTGACGCCGGCATCGTCGCGCCGTTTGGCAGCCCTTATCTGCGCATCGGCAACCTCAAAGCCTTCGCCGATGGCTCGCTTGGTTCTGAAACCGCGTGGATGGACGAGCCCTACACCAACAACCCCGCCAACAGCGGCCTCGCCAGCCCCGATCTCCTCGACGCCGGGCATTTCTACGGCGAGCTGCGCCAGGCAGACAAGGCCGGACTTCAGATCACCATCCACGCCATCGGCGACCGCGCCAACCGCACCATCCTCGATCTCTACGCGCGCCTTGAAAAAGACAATGGCCCCGCCGACCGCCGCCTCCGCATCGAACACGCGCAGCACCTTCATCCTCAGGACATCGCGCGCTTCGCCAGTCTGGGCGTCGTCGTTTCCATGCAGCCCTACCACGCCATCGACGACGGCCGCTGGGCCGAGTCCATCATTGGCCCCCAGCGCATCCAGTCGAGCTATGCGTGGCGGTCCCTGCTCGATGCCGGCGCAACGCTGGCCTTTGGTTCCGACTGGCCCGTCGCGCCGCTCGATCCCGTGATGGGCATCTATGCCGCCGCCACGCGCCGCACCCTCGACGGCAAAAACCCCAACGGTTGGGTTCCCGCCGAGCGCATCACCGTTGCCCAGGCCGTGCACGCCTACACCATGGGATCGGCCTACGCCGAGCATCAGGAAAAAATCAAAGGATCCATCGAGCCCGGCAAGCTGGCAGATTTAGTAGTGCTCTCCGACGACATCTTCACCATCAAGCCCGAGGCCATCGAGAACACCAAAGTAGATATCACCATCTTCGACGGCAAAATAATCTACCAGCGCTGAGCGGAGAACAGGGAACAGAAGGGCGGCGAGCTGCCGACCGGCTCGGCTATGATTGGGAGTGATTTCAGATAGCAAGGTCACCCCGCCATCATGTTTGAGCAGGCATTCAAGCGCATCGACGATATTCTCCGCAAAGACGCCGGGGTCTCCTCGGAGCTCGACTACATCGAGCAGACCTCATGGGTTCTTTTCCTCAAGTACCTTGACGCCCTGGAGCAGGACCGCGCCCAGATCGCCATTCTCCATGGCAAACCCCACGCCTTTTTGCTGGACGAAGCCTTCCGCTGGAACGCCTGGGCCATGCCGCTCAACGCCGCCGGGACGCTGGACCACAACCGGGCGCTCGTAGGCGACGACCTGCGCAGTTTTGTTGACCTCAAGCTCTTCCCCTACCTCAAGGGATTCAAGCAGCGCGCCGACAGCCCCAACACCATTGAGTACAAGATCGGCGAAATCTTCAGCGAGCTGCGCAACAAGCTCCAGTCCGGCTACAACCTGCGCGAGGTGGTCGAGCTGGTTGACACCCTGCGCTTCAACTCGCAGACAGAGAAGCACGAGCTGTCTGATCTTTATGAAGCGCGCATCCGCAACATGGGCAATGCCGGCCGCAACGGCGGCGAGTATTACACCCCGCGCCCGCTCATCCGGGCCATTCTCGCAGTCGTCCAGCCGCGCATCGGCGAAACGGTCTACGACGGCGCGCTCGGCTCGGCGGGCTTCCTCTGCGAAGCCTTCGCGCATATGAACCCCGCGGCCACCACCGTGGCCCAGCGCGAGAAGCTCCAGGCCGGCACGTTCTATGGGCAGGAGAAAAAGCCCCTCGCCTACATCATCGGCCTCATGAACATGATCCTGCACGGCATTGAGGCCCCCAGCATTCTCCACACCAACTCGCTGGAGCAGAACCTCAACGACATTCAGGAGCGCGACCGGCACGACGTCATCGTGGCCAATCCACCTTTTGGGGGAAGAGAGCGCGTCGAGGTGCAGCAGAACTTCCCCATCAAGACCTCCGAGACCGCCTTCCTCTTTCTCCAGCACTTCATCCGCAAGCTCAAGGCGGGCGGGCGCGCCGGCATCGTCATCAAGAACACCTTCCTCTCCAA
>PLSH01000450.1 GCA_003165095.1 Acidobacteriaceae bacterium | reverse complement strand
CCGCCCCAGCCCGGCGCAACTCCGCCCGTCCTTGCGCTCCCACTCGTGCAGCAGGGGTTTTCCCCGGTGCATCCAGTGTACGCAATCGCGCGCTGATTCAGGTGAAGGAACAATGGTCACGCGCGCAGTCGCGCCCTCGCTGACGCCCTCCACAAATCCCGCCCGCTTTGCCGGCTAATCCGGATACGCAGTCGACCGCCCCTCTGGTTCCTCGCCGGGCGCGAAAACCGCTCCGGAGCTTCCATGCCGCCATTCTGCTCGAACTTTCTACACCCGGCTGTCGTAGCATAATCTGGAAACCCCGCGTGCCGCATTGCCCACTTTAACGGAGGCTCTATGTTCCGCACCCGTTCGCTCTCTACCCTCGCCGTTCTGTCATTCACTTTGCTCTTTTGCTCTGCTGACCTGGCTCGATCCGCGTCCGCCCAGGCGCCGCTCCTGCTGCGCAACCCCTCGCTCAGCAAGGACCGGATCGCCTTCCTCTATGCTGACGACATCTGGACCGTGAGCCGCGACGGCGGCGAAGCCGAGCGCCTCACCTCCATCGCCGCGGTGGTCGCAGGACCCTTCTACTCTCCCGATGGCGCTTCGATCGCCTACTCCGCCCACCTGCATGGAAACGACGATGTCTACGTCATCGCGTCTTCGGGAGGCGTTCCCCGCCGCATCACCTGGCACCCCACCGGCAGTTATGTCGTCGGGTGGACCCCCGACGGCAAGGACGTTCTGATTGCCTCCATGGCCTCCAGCTTTCGCCACTACTTGAGGTTCTACCGCATCCATGCCGACGGCTCAGGTAGCCCCGACCCGCTGCCGCTGCCCTCCGGTTTCGAGGGTTCGTTCTCGCCCGACGGGCAGACCCTGGCCTATGAGCCCCTTACCAAGTGGCAGCCCGCGTGGAAGCGCTATCACGGCGGCCAAACCACCCCCATCTGGATCGTCAACCTCAAGACCCTCGACCTGGTAAAGGTTCCACGCGACAACTCCAACGACTCTGACCCGGTTTGGGTGGGTAGCCAGGTCTACTTCCTCTCCGACCGCAACGGCCCCGTCTCGCTCTTCCGCTACGACACCGCCTCGCGGCATGTTAGCCAGGCGGTTCCAAACACCGGTCTCGATCTAAAGTCCGTACAGGCTGGCCCTGGCGGTCTGATCTATGAACAGTTCGGCTCCATCCACCTTCTCGATACCGCCACCAGCTCCGACCACCTCCTCTCCATCCAGATCCATGGCGACTTGCCCAATCTTGAGCCACATCGCGCTCTGCTCACCCCCGATCAAATTCAGAACGCCAATCTCTCGCCCACCGGCGCACGCGCCGTCTTCGAGGCTCATGGCGAAATCTTCACCGTTCCCGGCGAGAAGGGCGACTCGCGCAACCTCACCAACACTTCCGGCGTGGCCGAACGCGACCCATCCTGGAGCCCGGACGGCAAGACCATCGCCTACTTCTCCGATGCCTCCGGTGAATATCAGCTTTATCTCCACGACCAGACCGGCTTCAAGCCGCCCACGGTCATCGATCTCGGTCCCGATCCAAGTTACTTTTACGGCCCCACCTGGTCGCCCGACTCCAAACACATCGCCTACGCCGACAAGCACCAGCACCTCTGGTATGTGGATGTCCCCACAGGCAAGCCGGTCCTCGTCGATAAAGGCGTCTACGGAAGCTTCGGCGCCAACTTCAACGAAGTCTGGTCGCCGGATTCTAAGTGGATTGCCTATCAACGCGACCTCGATAACCAGTTGCACGCCATCTTCCTCTACTCGCTCGACACGCACCAGTTTACGCAGGTCACTGACGGCATGAGCGATGCCACCAGCCCATCCTTCGATCCCAATGGAAAGTACCTTTATTTCCTCGCTTCCACCGATGACGGCCCCTCCAGCGCCGGAATCGACCTTTCTTCGCTCGACCGCGCGCAATCCTCCGCCGCTTACGTCGCTGTGCTCGCCAAATACGGTTCTTCGCCGGTCCCGCCGGAGAGCGACGACGAGAAGATCAAGGACGAAACTAAGAAGGACGACAAGGCGAAGGACGACAGCAAGGACGCGGATAAAAAGGACGCCGACAAGAAAGATGCCGACAAAAAGGACGCTGACAAGAAAGACGACAAAGCCGACGCCGACAAACCGGTCGAAGTCAAGATCGACCTTGAGAAGATCGGCGACCGCATTCTCGCCCTCCCCATTCCATCTCGCAACTATGGCAACATCGTCACCGGAAAGACCGGCGTCCTTTATCTCCTGGAGAGCTCACCGTTCGGCCGTTCCTCGAGCGGAGGCCCGAATATCCGCGCCATATGGCGGTTCACCCTCGAAAAGCGCCAGCCCGAGTCGATTCTCAGCAACGTCGACAACTTCATCGTCTCCCAGGACCGCTCCAAGGTGATGTATCAGCGCCACGACGCCTGGACCATTGCCTCGGCCGACAGCCTGAAACCCGAAGACAACTCTCCCGGCAAGCCGCTTAACCTGGGCGGCCTTGAAACCGTCATCGATCCCCGCGCCGAGTGGCGTCAAATCTACCACGAGACCTGGCGCATCGAGCGCGATTTCCTCTACGACCGGCACACGCACGGCCTCAGCATTCCCAAAATCGAAGCCAAATACGCGCCTTACCTCGACGGTCTTGCTTCCCGCTCCGAGTTCAGCTACCTCTGCACCGAGATGCTGGGCGAAATCACCATCGGCCACATGTTCATCGACGGGCCCCACATGCCCGACAACGCGCCCAAAACCGGTCTCCTCGGAGCCGATTACACGGTCGAAAACGGCCGCTATCGCATCGCCAAAATTCTCGGCGGCCAAAACTGGACCCCCGGCCTGGCCTCGCCGCTCACCCTCCCCGGCGTCTACGTTCATCAGGGCGCTTATCTGCTCGCGGTCAACGGACGCGACCTGCACGCCGGAGACAATCTCTACCAGTTCTTCGACGGAACCGCCGGCCGGCAGACCGTTCTCCACATTGCATACAACGCGGACGGCAAAGACGCCCGCGACGTCACTGTCGTTCCCATCGGTGACGAGGACGGCTTGCGCAACCTGGATTGGATCGAGGCCAACCAGCGCAAAGTCGATGAGCTCTCCGGAGGCAAGGTGGCTTACGTCTACATGCCCAACACCGGAGGCGCCGGCTACACCAACTTCAACCGCTACTTCTACTCCCAGCTCAACAAGCAGGCACTGGTGCTCGACGAGCGCTGGAACGAGGGCGGCTTCATCGCCGACTACGTTGTCGACGTGCTCAAGCGTTTCCCGCTCTCCGGGGCCGTCGAGCGCGACGGTAAACCGGTTCACGACCCCGTCGGCGCCATCTTCGGGCCCAAGGTCATGCTCATCAATCAGAACTCCGGCTCCGGCGGCGACGCCATGNNAAGGCTGGAATCGGCCAGCTCATCGGCACCCGCACCTGGGGCGGCCTGGTCGGCATCGGCGGCTATCCGACGCTGCTCGACGGCGGCCACGTCACCGCTCCCCGCTACGCCATCTACGGCCTCAACGGTCAATGGGAGGTGGAGAACCACGGCATCGCACCCGACGTGCCGGTCGAAGACCTTCCCAAAGACTTCGCTGCCGGTCACGACCTTCAACTCGAAACCGGCGTCAAGATCGTACTCGACGAGCTGAAGGCCAACCCCATCCCGGAGATTCCCATTCCGCCCTATCCCAACTACCACAAAACCGACGGCTTGGGAGTAAATTAAACTTCAAGGAATGACCGGGTGCCCATCCTGCCGCAGCGGGTTTTTTCTCGGTGGGTTGGGCCTCCGGGCTTCAATCTGGCCCGGCCGGGTGCCCGAGGTCTCGATTTTGGGACCTGGGAAACCTAAACCCTCAGCCAGCAAAATTCCCCCGTTCACCGCCCCGAACTCCCAAAACCCTTCTCCGCCCGCGCCGAAACTTCCAGTGTTTCGACCTCTTGGACTAAACCTGTCAAAACCGGGACAGGAATCATCTGCGCAATCTTCTCTCCCGCCGCAATCTCCACCACCCCATCGCCCAGGTTCGTCATCAGCACCAGGATCTCGCCCCGGTACCCCGCATCGATCACGCCGCCCGTCGTCGCCACTCCCCGCGCCGCCATTGACGACCGGTCCCGCACCAGCAACCCCAGCGGAGCGCCGGTCGCGGGTTCCCGCGCCTCGACGGCAATCCCCGTCCTCACCCTCACCGTCTCGCGCGCGCCCAGCCGCGTCCCTTCCAGCGCAAACAAGTCATACCCCAGGTCCTCGCCCGGATGCGCCACCACCGGCAGCCGTGCGCCCTCCGCCAACCTCTTCACTCGCAACATGCTTCGATCCTATAGCGAAATCGGCGAAGCTGTATCCCGTAGCCGGCTGATTCCGGCCGGCGCGGCCGGCAGACCGGCCCCGCAATGCATTTTCCAATCTGGGAAGGCCGATCACCAGCCGTCCTGCATCGGGAATTTCCAACACAACGATCTGCAAATGGGTTCACGCCCAAGCCTCCACTCGTGAATACTGTGAACCTTGTACGAGCCGTAGTCGACCGTTCGAGGCCGTGCGCAACTCCTCGCGCCCGCGCCTGCAAGCGGCCTCTGCCGATCCGCGAAACCCAAAAAGGTGTGCTCGATGCCGGTTGCCATGGAAGTGTGGGACGCAAGTGAGCCGCCAACTCTCCCGGTGCCGGCCGAAATCCTTTCCGGCCACTCCCTCGATCCCGCCGACTGGCCCGCCTTTCGCCGCCAGGCCCATGCCATGCTCGACGATATGCTCGGCTATCTCGAGAACATCCGTGACCGCCCCGTCTGGCAGCCCATTCCCGCCGCAATCCGCGCCGGATTTTCCGGCAAAATTCCTATTGCGCCGGCGCCTCTCGCCGAGATCCACGACGAATTCATGCGCTCCATCCTTCCCTTCGCCGTCGGCAACGCCCATCCCGGCTTCATGGGTTGGATTCACGGCGGTGGCACACCAGTAGGGATGCTGGCGGAGATGCTCGCCGGCGGCTTGAACGCCAATCTTGGTGGCCGCGACCAGATACCCGTCGAAGTGGAACGTCAGGTGGCGCGCTGGATGTGTGAAATCTTCAAGTTTCCCCCGGCCGCAACAGGTCTTTTCGTCACCGGCACATCCATGGCCAGCTTCATTGCCGTCGTGGTCGCGCGCGATGCCCGGCTGGGCGCAGAAGTCCGCCGCAGCGGCGTTGCCGGCGCAGGTACACAGCTCGCCGCCTATGCTTCCGCCGACGTTCACGGATGCATAGCCCGCGCCATGGATCTTTGCGGCCTCGGCAGCGGTGCATTGCGCCTGATCCCAACCGTCAGCAGTCATAAAATCGACCTTCACGCCCTGGCGCAGGCCGTTCGGGAAGATCGCGCCGCAGGATTCACGCCCTTCTTCGCCGTCGGTGCCGCCGGCACCGTGGATACAGGCGCCGTCGACGACCTCGCCGGCCTCGCCGACCTCTGCCATCGCGAGAATCTCTGGTTTCATGTCGATGGCGCCTACGCAGCGCTGGCCATGCTTGCCCCCGATCTTGCGCCGCGGCTCAAAGGCATCGAACGCGCCGACTCGCTTGCATTCGACTTCCACAAGTGGGGCCAGGTTCCTTACGACGCGGGCTTCGCCCTGGTGCGCGATGGCGAACTGCACCGCAACGCCTTCGCATCTTCCGCAGCTTATCTGCGCCGCGAAAACCGCGGCCTGGCCGCCGGATCGCCCTGGCCGTGCGACTTCGGTCCCGATCTCTCCCGCGGCTTTCGCGCTCTCAAGACCTGGCTCACCCTCAAGGTCTACGGAACCGCCGCCATCGGCGCCTCCATCTCCCGCACCTGCAAGCTGGCTCGCTATCTTGAGCGCCGCATCGCCGCCACGCCCGAACTCGAGCTCATGGCCCCGGTCGAACTCAACATCGTTTGCTTCCGCTACCGTGCCGAAGATGCCGACCGCCTCAATCGCCAGATCGCTATTCACCTGCAGGAGTCCGGCGTCGTCGCTCCCTCCACCACCCTGCTCGAGGGCCGCGTAGCCATTCGCGCTGCCATCGTCAATCACCGCACCGGCCCGGCCGACGTCGATGCCCTGCTCCAGGAAACCCTTTGCGCCGGCCGGAAACTTCGGAGTCTCGCATGACCCTCGCGGAAGTAGCCGCTACGCCGATCAGGAAGTCCGCTCGGCTCGAGACCACCGCTCCGTTGAGGTCCGCCTCGCAAACCCCGCTTGCTCTCGCCGCAAAGGCCCAATTTGGTCCGCTCTTGTTCCGAGCAGGCAAAATGCATGCGTCCAAGGCCTTTTATGAGCGGATGCTTCAGGCCGACCCCGCCTCGCGCGAAGCCCACGCCGGCCTCTATTATGCCCATTCTGCTCTCGAAGACAAGCACACGGCCGCCTCGCATCTTGGCCAGGCCCATCATTGGCCGGCCATCGTCACCCTGCCCTATCGCGGCGCCGGCGCTCCGGTCCCCATCCTCCTGCTTCTCTCCCTCAACGCCGGCAATGTGCTCATCCTGCGCTTCCTCAACGACCGCATCTTCCAAACCTATGTTGTAATCGTTGAGTTCTGCACCAGTTCCACGGTTCTTCCCCCGCACCGCCTTGTCGTCAACGGCATCGGCGATGCTGACGTGCGCTCGCAGGCATTAGAGGCCGCGCAATCCATCCTCGCCCGCACCCGAGCCCCAGTCGTCAATCCACCCGCCGCGGTCCTGGTCACCGGCCGTTCCAGCAACGCCGTGCGCCTCTCCGCTGTTCCCGGCGTCCTCACCCCGCGCACCACCGATCTGCCTCGCAAACACCTGGAATCCGCCAATGCCGCCCAGATCCTCGCCGGCCACGGCTTCAGCTTCCCGCTGCTCGTCCGCGCTCCCGGCTATCACATGGGCCAGCATTTTCATCGCGTCGACTCCCCGGGCCAGCTTCCAGCCGCCCTCGCCGAACTTCCCGGCAGCGACGTCATCGTGATCGAATACCTTGACGGCTGCGGGTCCGACGGAAAAATCCGCAAGTATCGCGTGCTGATGGTCGGCGGCCACCTCTATCCCGTTCATCTCGCCATCTCCAGCCAGTGGAAGATTCACTACTTCAGCGCCGAAATGGAGGACCATCCCGAACATCGAGCCGAAGAAGCAGCATTCCTCAGCGATATGCCCGCCGTGCTCGGCCTCCAAACCTTGACCGCACTCCGCGGCATCCAATCCGCGCTCGGCCTCGACTATGGCGGCGTCGACTTCGGCCTCAACGCCCGCGGCCAGTTGCTTATCTATGAAGCCAATGCCACCATGGCTGTCTACCGTCCCGATCCCGACCCCAAATGGGACTATCGCCGCCCCTCCATCGAGCGAATCTACACCGCCGTGCGTGAGTTCCTGCTCGCCCGCGCCGGCTGAAATTTATCACGCGCTTTCCACAGAAAAGTGATAAACGCACTGAAGTTCTTGGGTTTCCTGCCGATCTGCTCTGTCAGTTTGGTGCGCCAAAAGCCGAACCATAGGAGGCATCCGCATGGCCAGTATCTCGTCGCTCGCGTCCTCAGCGTCCCTGTCCGCCTCGGCCGTCAACCAGCTCATGGTCGATGTCAGCTTCTCCACCACCGTCGCCGGCAAAACCTATAACGCCGATGTAACATACTCCGGCGGCCAGTACGTCGCCGACGATTCCACCATCTCCGGAGCAGAGGCCAGCGGCTCATCTCTCCAGGCCGCCGAAAACAACCTCGGTACCCGCATCGATTCGCTCGTGTAGCGATGCTTACCCCAAAATGGCCGGCCCCGGAGGAGCTTATCCCCCGGGGCCGTCGTGTCATTCGGCAAAAGGACCTGTAAGCCGAATTCTGTCGTGTGCGGTCATTCCTCTAGGCGCCGCGTTGCCGCGGACACTCATCAGCGACCTACCCGGAGGTTTCGGCAATGGCTCGAGCCGCCTGAACATACCGGGCCGGTATGTAGCGCGAGCCTGGCTCTTGGCCCGCACTTCCCTCCCTATTTGGTCTTGCTCCGTGTGGGGTTTACCCTGCCCCGCCCTTTACAGGACGGGCGGTGCGCTCTCACCGCACCATTTCACCCTTACCTCGGCGCTGGAGTTTACGCGACGGCGAGCGTTCCCGGCAAGCCGGGCCAACTCGGGTATTGCGCTTCCAGGGTGGCCCTCGCGCCGTAAGGCGAGAGGGGTAGCCGAGGCGGTATCTTTTCTGTGGCACTGGCCGTCCATGGGTTTTTAAGGCCCACGTCCCGGACGTTATCCGGCACACTGCCCTGCGGAGTTCGGACTTTCCTCCCCCGGCGAACCGCGCTTGCGCGCGTCCTCCGGCAGCGACCGCCCGGTCCTCCTGCCAGTCGTTAGTGTACCGCGAATCCGCCCTCAAGCCCCCGCCGACATCGCATCGAATCATTTGAATCGACAGCTAATCAGCCGCCATCCATTGGATGCGGAACGAGTTTCCCCGCCGGCCCCGTCCGGCAAACCACGTTTCCCGGTCAATCGGCTCCGTTTGTGTCACAGGATTCAACTCCCTGAAAAAGAGGAAAACCCCATGAAGATCACAAGCACCATCGCCCGCCTGCTCCTCGGCGCTATCTTTCTCTTCTTCGGCTCCAACCTCTTCTTGAACTTCCTGCACCAGCCGTTGCCGGGCGGCGTGGCAGGCCAGTTCTTCGGTGCGCTCTACGTGACTCACTACCTCTACGTCATCGCGTTCGTCCAGGTCTTCACCGGAATTCTGCTGCTCATCAACCACTTAGTCCCGCTGGCGCTCATTCTGCTGGCTCCCATCATCGCATCCTCTTTGTGCACATTTTGATGGCCCCAAGCGGCCTGCCCATAGCCTTTCTGGTCATCGTTCTCTGGATACTGGCGGCCTACCGGGTCCGCTCAGCGTTTCGGGGCCTGCTCAAGCAGCGCGTCGAGGACTGAGAACGGCGCACGACACGCCCTCTCGGCAAGTTCGCAAAGGGCAAAATAGCTACAATCGAAGATGCCATGATCCAGTACCTCTACCTCGGCCGCGTGGACTACGCTGAAGGCCTCCGTCTCCAGGCCGAGTTCGTCGATCTCCGCTTCCAGGGCCGCGTTGAAAACGTGCTGCTGCTGCTCGAGCATCCGCCGGTCCTCACCCTGGGCCGCAACGCCAACCGGGCAAATATCCTGGCTTCCGACCAGCTCCTGGCCAGCCGCGGCGTCACCCTGCACGAGATCAACCGTGGCGGCGACGTCACCTATCATGGACCCGGCCAGCTTGTCGGCTACCCCATCTTTGACCTGCGCAGCCTGCGCAACCCCAACGGCGGTCGGCTCGGCCCGGTGGACTTCGTGCGCCTCATGGAAGAAGCCCTCATCCGCCTGTGCGCCGAATTCGGCCTGCAGACCGGACGCATCTGCGGCCTTACCGGCGTCTGGTGCGGCCTTCCCTCGCCGCAACCTCCGGCAAATGAGACGCAGTGTGCGGCACCAATCTCCTCCAAAACGCCAAGCCCCGGAGCGGGAGGGCGGAAGATCGGTGCAATAGGCATCCACGTCGCCCGCGGCATCACCTCCCACGGATTCGCCTTCAACGTGACCACCGACCTGCGCGACTTCGCCCTCATCAATCCCTGCGGCATCACCGACCGTCCGGTGACCAGCCTGAAAAATGAAATCCCTGGCCGCGAAACCGCCCAACTGCCCAGCCTTGAAACCCTGGCTCACAGAGCCGCGCGTCAGTTCGGCCTGGTTTTCGACCAGCATGTTCTGGCTGTGGAAAGCCTCCAGGCTCTTCGCGCCCAGGCAGAGTCCGCCATCACAACCCCCAATTTTCACGCGCCCGTTTTTCCCGCGGAAGACACCCCCCTCCAGGTTCCTCCTGAGATCGAGCGCCTCCGCCTCGCCAGGGACCCGCCGGTCCGCGCCTGAACTCCGCCATCCACCGCCCCGCTTGCAGCGATTTATAATCCGGCAGGACCCCGGCGCGTGCAGCGCGCTCCGGAAGCGCGGAAAGAGGGATTGATGCCAACCGACGTAGTCATGCCCCAGATGGGCGAGTCGATCTTTGAGGGCACCATTACCAAATGGCTCAAGAAAACCGGCGACGTTGTCGAGAAAGATGAGCCGCTCTTCGAAATCTCCACCGACAAAGTGGATGCCGAGATTCCCGCGCCCATAGCCGGCGTGCTGACCGAGATCAAAGCTCTTGAGGGCGCCACCGTCGACATCAACACGGTAGTCGCGATCATCTCCGAGCCCGGTACCATACCCGTTACGGCAGTTGCATCGCCGCAGGCAACCGAGCCTCAACCGGCACCGCAGGCGCAGTCCGCCCCGCCGCAAGTACCGCAGGCACAGGGCAGCGAAGGCCGACCAATACGCTCCTCGCCGCTGGTGCGCCGCATCGCCAGTGAACACAACGTCGATCTCGCGCAGGTCTCAGGCACCGGCTCTGAAGGCCGCATCACCAAGGAAGATATCCTGCGCCATCTCAGCCAGGGATCCTCGGCCAAAACGCCGGCCGCACCGCAGGTGCCGCCGAAGATGCCCGACGGGATTGTACCCCTCACCAGGATGCGCGCCATCATTG
>PLSH01000416.1 GCA_003165095.1 Acidobacteriaceae bacterium | reverse complement strand
TGGCGATGAAGCGCCAACCGAGGTCGGATTCGCGACGGAACTTGAGGGAGGGGCCCCGAGTCACCCAAGGTCTAAAAATCGAGGCCCGGCCCCAAACCCAAGAGTGCTAGAATCCGTGCATCATGGCACCCAGGATTCAACCGCTCGCCGAGGTTTTCGGATTTCCCATCGACAATTTATCCGAAGCCGCAAATCGATATCGAACGAGAAAGCTTTGCCCGTTCAACAACAAAGTCCCCAATTGCACGAAGGACAAGGCGAACGACCCCCTCGGGGTGTGCAGCGTATTCGAGGCCGACCATACCGCGATCACCTGCCCCATCAGGTTCCGCGAAAACTGGCTCATTGCCGACGATGGAGCCGACTTTTTCTTCCCGCCAGGCGCGAGGTGGACCTCGCTAACGGAGGTCCGCTTGAAAGACAAATATGGAAAATCCGCCGGTAACATCGACCTTGTTCTCGTTTCGTACGACAGACATGGTAAGGTGACGGACTTCGGGGCATTGGAGGTCCAAGGCGTCTACATTTCGGGAAACGTCCGCAATCCGTTTGAGTACTATATGAAAGACCCGACAAACCGGGCGAACATGAAATGGAAGGGGAAGCCGAACTATCCGGGACCAGACTACCTTTCCTCTTCCCGCAAACAGCTTATTCCGCAGCTCATTTTCGAAGGCGGAATCCTCAACAAGCGGCGCAAGAAAATGGCATTTGCCATGGACCAAGGCCTCTTCAACACTTTGCCAAGACTTACGGAAGTGCCGAAACATAAGGCGGACATAGCATGGCTTGTTTACGGGCTCGACTATAACAAGAAGACGAACCGCTATTCGCTAGAGCGCAGGAAGGCCGTATACACAGCTTTCGACGCAGCGTTCGAACAGATCACCGACTCGGCGGTGGGTATAGAATTCGGCTATGGAGAGCAAGAGACAACATTTTGGTCCGGGCAGCCGGACTGGGAACACCAAGAATCTCTGCTCTGTGCTTCGGAAACACCTCGGACAGCGGACGGTCCTTGGAGTGGGGTTGCCGCTGCTGAATGATTACTTGGCTGTAGCAAGAGAGGGGCACGTTTCGGACGGTCTCACGGAGAAACAGATTGAGGACGGCTTTCGGAAACTAGCTACGCAGTACATACACAGCGATTACCATTCTACCTATATCGTAAGACGTCTTGGAAGAGCGGGTTTCGTCGATTATACGAACGGAAAGTATCGCCTACGCCCTTCTCTATTGGAAAACACGACACTCGATGAGCTTGATCAACTCCAAGAAGAGCTCATGAGGTCACTGCGATCAGCCTATGAGCAGCGTCAGAACGCCATGAAGAGGCTTGAAGAGACTTGCTCATTGCCTTCCGAACAAGTCATGGAACGACATGCCCTCGTGGAGGAGTATCTTTCACACCTTTCTGGAAATCACGGTGAGATTTTCGAGGTAGTGTCATTTGCGGTTCTGAGGGAATACTTCAGGACATTTGGTTTTTCACTGCAACGATTCTCCACGACTCACGCCAACGATGGAGGGATGGACTTCTTCGCATCAGACGCCATTTATCAGGTGACGACGGATGAAAGCGTAGAAAAACTCCGCAGAGACTTGAGGAAAGCGCCAGGAACGAAAAGAGTTATGGTTAGGCCTACCGTGACTGAAGAGATTCTTGAGCTTGGCGAGGATCGGGTGCTTGAAACGATAGAACTGAAAGATCTGTTGAGCCATTTCATTACGTGGCTTCTGGTACGCGACAAGCGTTCCAAGCGGTCCGACCATCTCCAGCGCGTACTCCAGATCGCTTTGGAGGAGTTCCGTCGTGAAGAACGAGCTGAAAGCTCGGAAAGCGGGCACAGACTTGTGATGTAATAATGTGCGCTTTCCCTGATGCATAGCGCGGTGAAAACGGCAAAAGAGATTGGGGCCTATTCGTACTAACAACGCACTCACCACCCCGACGCTTTCTGGCGGAGGGAGCAGGGGCCTTCAGGCTCCTGAATGCAGGCTTGCAATGAGAGTGGCTTTAGCCACGGGCCTTTCGTATATCATGCTCACGTGCGATTAGCGCCACAAGAAACTCGGACATATCTGGTCACCGCTGTGACGGCGCAACGCCGCAGTTTTTTTCAGGTGACGGCCACGGCGGAATTGCTTGAGCGAACCGTCCTCGACTATCGCAGCCAGGGGAGATTCCTCTTGCACGCGTTCGTCATCATGCCTGACCATTTTCACGCTCTGATTACGCCTGCTCCAGATGTTTCACTTGAAAAAGCCATGCAATTCATCAAGGGCGGCTTCTCTTTCCGTTTGAAAAGCAAGCTCGATGTATGGATGCGCAGCTTCAACGAGAGCCAGATCATGAGCGAAGAGAAGTTCATGAATTGCGTGCGGTATATCGAGGAGAACCCCGTTCGACGCGGACTTGTATCGACGCCGCAAGCCTATCCATTCAGTTCCGCTGCCCGTGCTCCGCTGGACCCCATGCCTCCCCACCTAAAGGGTTGAGCAGATAGCGGGGAATAAGGCCCGGGCCTAAAGGCCCCAATTGATCCGATGTACTCAGGGGCCTAAAGGCCCCTGCTCCCTCCGCAAGAATGAGACGCGGCTATCAGCAAAGAGTGTGACCAGACCCTAAGTCCCGCTGGTACGCCCAAACCCTCGCCAAGCGCGTCCGGAACATCGCTCATTTCCGGGACAAGATCACCTTCATCCAGGGCGACGGGATCGAGATCATAAAAAAGTACGCGTCCCGAAAGACGGCCGCCTTCCTCATAGACCCACCCTACACAGCCGGTCGCAACGGCAAGCGCGCGGGCAGCCGCCTTTATACCCATTTCGAACTGGACCATGAGGAACTATTCCGCCAGTCCGAGAAAGTAAGAGGCGAGCTGCTAATGACTTACGACAACTCCGAGGAGGTAATCGAGATGGCAAATCGCCACGGGTTTTCGACCCGGCGTATCTCCATGATGAACACGCATCACGCGACTATGCAGGAGATCATCATCGGCCATAATCTCGCATGGGCCTGACCGGAGCCCCCCGGTTCACGCCATCGGGCGGGTGGCCCAGATGGCGGGTGGCCCCGGTCCCGTTGCCCTTTCCAAACCACGATGAGGGTGCCCCCGGTCCCTCGCACTTGGGGACCGGGGAGACTGCGGACCTCAATTGGCGGGAAGAAGCCCACAGTCTAGCAGGATCACTCCCCATACGCCGATGTAGCCAGGAGGGATTCTGGCTTCGCGCTGAATCGCCTAATCGCTCCGCGACGGTTTGGGTTGGGGTGGTTGGCGGTCTTTCCGTGGCGTGGGTGGGCGGCTGCGGGTGCGGTCTCCGGAAAGCATGCCGCAGGGGCTGAAGAGGGTGTGTGAGAACGTTCTTTCGGGGCTTGAGCGGAGCCTTTTTTTACTCAACGGCAACAAGTTAGCGTCCGCTTCGCGGGCATGGCAAGTTAGCAAGTTGGCACAGGAACGAGGCCTGACGCAGGGGCTGAAGCCTCCCGCTTTTTATTGCTGCTTGCGGCCCGGCTGAAGCCGTGCCCTTGTTACAGAGCGTCGTTTGGGTTCATGGATTCCCACCCATGCCGCGAAGAGACTGCGGCATGGATGGGGCACCCAGCATTTTATTGTGGCTGCTTGCGGCCCGGCTAAAGCCGTGCCCTTGTTACAAGGCGTCGTTTGGGTTCGTGGATTCCCACCCATGCCGCGAAGAGACTGCGGCATGGATGGGGCACCCAGCATTTTATTGTGGCTGGTTGCGGCCCCGCTTAAGCCGGGCCCTTGTTACAAGGCGTCGTTTGGGTTCGTGGTTTCCCACCCAT
>PLSH01000346.1 GCA_003165095.1 Acidobacteriaceae bacterium | reverse complement strand
GCGCTCACGGCTGCACGATGGCGTTATACCCGTCGTTCAGCAGCCGATTGCGCCAGTTGTTGGCTTCGGCGGGAGTGCTGAAGGGCCCGATGCGGACGTGGATGAGGTTGTCGTAGGGGTCGCGGAGGGCGGTAACCGCGTAACCGCGCCTGCGCAGGGCGCTGGTCAGCACGTCGGCGTCTTCAGTATTGGAGACCGCGGCAATCTGGACCATCAGTTGGGCCGCCGGTGGTTGCGCCGTGGGCACATAAGCAGGACGCGTATTAACGGCGGGCTGGCTGGGCTGATTGGAGACGGGCGTAGAAGCAAGCGCGGGATGAACCTGCGTTTGCGCCGGCGATGGAGCGGATGGAGCCGGAGCAGGTAGCGTCTCCGCAGCGGCAACAGGAGTGGCGCCCGATGTTGTATCCGGCGGCTGTTGAGTGGTGTCAGCGGAAGTGGCGGGAGGCATAGCGGCGGCCTGAGTCGTGGCTGAGGGCTTGGCAATCGACCCTCCGCCTGTTGAAGGCTGAGAACCGGCCGCTGTCTGCGAAGCGTCGGCCGTCGGCGTCTGCGAGCCGTGGTGGCCTACAGCATAGCCGAGTCCAAAACAAAGGCCGCAGAGAAGCATTAGGCCAAAAAAGATTGCCAACAAGGTGCCCGAGCCGAGCGTGAGCTCGGTGTCACGCCTGGACCGGGCCGACTCCAGTTCCTGGTCGTCGAAAGCTCCCCTCATAACCTGTCCCCGGCCTTATGGCATTTGAAAACAAACTTGTCCCAGCATCGGCTGAACAATGCAATACCGGCGTTCCGCATCCAGGCGCGAGCCCCGGCTCCGCATCTTCCCTGTTGCGTTCTACGGCTTCTCTGCAGGCGCCGTTCCCGCCGTCCCCAGCTTGTTGAGCAGCGTCATCATCTCCAGCGGCAGCGGGAAGACGATCGTTGAGTTCTTTTCCACGCCAATGTCTGAGAGGGTTTGCAGATAGCGCAATTGCAGCGTCATCGGCTGCGTGGCCATCAGCGCAGCTGCGTCCACCAGCTTCCGGGCGGCGTCGAACTCACCTTCCGCGTGGATAACCTTGGCGCGCTTTTCGCGCTCCGCCTCGGCCTGCTTGGCCATGGCGCGCTGCATCTGATCGGGAAGGTCCACCTGCTTCACTTCCACCGAGATCACCTTCACCCCAAACGGTTCAGTCCGCTGGTCGATGATGGTCTGGATTCTCAAGTTGAGCTGGTCGCGATGACTGAGCAGCGTGTCCAGCTCAACCTCGCCCAGCACTGTGCGTAGCGTAGTCTGCGCAAACTGCGAGGTCTGGTAGACGTAGTTGACCACCTTGATGGCCGCATCGTTGGGATTCACGACATACAGCGTCACCACGGCATTCACCTTGATGGTCACGTTGTCGCGGGTAATTACGTCCTGGGGCGGAACCTCCAGCACATCCTGGCGCAGGGAGATACGCACCATCTGATCGAAGGGCCGGAAGACAAGGATGATGCCCGGACCCTTGGGCGCGGGCAGCGCCCGGCCCAGGCGGAAAATGACCCCGCGCTCGTATTCGCGAAGGATCTTGATGGAATTGAGCAGGTAAAGAACGACGATGGCCAGGAAAATCAGAATCGGCGTCATGGAATCAAACATTGGGTTTCCTCGCTTGGAACCTGAAATTGACGATAAGGCAGACGAAGCAACAATTGGCTCTAGGCAGGGATTGTACTCCAGCCGGGTTAGACCGGCGTCGCGTGCGGATGGATTGCGGGCGCCGGCTCGACGCGGAGAAGCATCCGGTCATGCCCGGTGACCAACAAAGCTGCCCCGGCGGCAGCTGGCTGTGAGGCGATGGCGCGCCAGATTTCGCCCTCCACCAGAACGTGTCCTTGCGGAGCAAGCGATTCCATCGCCGTCGCCCGGGAGCCCACCAGGGCGTCAGGGCCGAGCAGCGCCTTGCGCCGGCGCGCCCGGACCGCGATTCGGACAAGAAACGCCGTGATCACACCGAATGCGGCGCTGACCGCGATGGCCACCCAGGGGCTGACGCCCATTTCAGGAATGGGCGCGGCCACCAGGGTCAGAGTTCCGAATGTGAGGCAGACAATTCCGGCGATCGCCAGGGCGCCGTGGCCGCCGAACTTGGCCTCGAGCATCAGTAAAACCAGCGCGGCGATGAGCAGCAGAACCGCGGTGTAGCGGATGGGCAGCAAGTCGAGCGCAAAAATGGCCAGCAGCACCATCAGCGTTCCCAATGCGCCCGGAACGATGGTGCCGGGAGTATTGAATTCGAGGTAGATGAGCAAGGCTCCGAAAACGAGGAACAGGAGTGCGATGTTGGGGTTGACCAGCCAGCCGAGCAGTCCGTCGCGCAGCGTGGGGCGCAGCAACTCGATGCGCGCGCCGGCCAGGTGGAGCGTCTGTTTGCTCCCGTCCATGCGGGTGATCTCGCGGCCGTCGAGCGAGGCAAGCAGTTGCGCGTCGCTGTTTGAGACCAGGTCGATGAGGTGCTGATTGAGCGCCTCCTCAGCCGTGTAGGAGTGCGACGATTCCACCGCGGCCGCGGCGGCCTCGGCATTGCGGTTTCGCCGGGTTACGTAGGAGCGCAGAAAAGCCTCAGCGTCATTTTCGACCTTCTGCATCTCCGTTGCGTCCGGCTTGCCGACTTCGAAGACTACGTGGGCCGCGCCGGCCTCGGTGCCGGGAGCCATGGCGGCAACATCCGCAGCCTCAAGCAGGAAGAAACCGGCCGATCCGGCCCGCGCTCCCGACGGACCCACATAAACGATGACGGGAACCCGTGAACCGAGAATTGCACCGGCCATGGTGCGCATCGAATCCACAAGCCCGCCCGGCGTGTCGAGCTCCACCAGCAGCGCCTGGGCTCCATCGGCGTTAGCGCGGGTGATGGCGCGGCTCAGTTCATCGGCGGTAACCGGCTGAATGGTATCGTCGAGAACCAACTTTTCGACGACCGGCTGCTGGGCGGAGGCTGAAATGCCGAATCCGCCGGCCAGTGTCAGAAACGCCACAAAGAGGCCAACCACGATTGAGAAGGTGACCCTGCGCTGAAGCATGGCTTACTCCTTCAGGACCTCCGGCTGGGTCCTACTTGCTTTGGCCGGTCCGGGCCAGGACCTGCGCGAGCAGTTCCTTTGCCGGCTGGCTGGCCGGGTCAAGCTTGAGGGCTTCATGAGCCTCGTTGTTTGCCTCGCTGAAGTGGTTGTCAGCGTAATCCAGCCGTCCAAGAACAAGATACGCATCGGCGGATGGCGTCAGTTCCAGAGCCGCGCGCGCCTCACCGCGGGCCGCGCCGGCATCTCCGGTGCGCTCGCGGACCTCGGCGAGTCCGGCATGAGCGTCAGCCACATTGCCGTCCGTGGCGACGGCAGACTGGTAGAGCCGCTCGGCCTCCAGCAGCAGGCCGCGGTCGAGGTAGATTTTGGCCTGGGCAGAGAGCTTGAGGGCCCGTTCCCCGGGGGTGAGCGCGGCCAAGCGCTCTGAGTCCATCTGGTCCAGCATGAGCGCCGCCTGGCGGAAAGCGGCGGCATCGAAGGTGCGAACGATGCGCTCGAGCGGGTCGACGCTTGTCGCGGCGTCAGGCCCGGCCATGGTTTGTGCGGCGGCTCGAGCCTTCCACACCTGATCGAGCGACTGCGCCTCGCTGTCACTGGGGCGAAGCTTGAGGCATTGGGTCAGTTCGTTCAGGGCCGCGGTGGAAGCTCCGTGGCGTTTGAGGCTGACGGCGAGGTTGAAATGGTAATCGGCGTCGTTGGGATCGGCTGAGGCGGCCTGGACAAAAAGCGCAGTGCCGTCATGGCCTTGACGGCTGACGGCAACCCCCTGGTTATTCACGACTTCAGCCAGCGGCAGAACCCTCGCAACATTCGCAAAAGCCTTCTCTGCCTGCGGATAATTGCCTGAAAACAGTAGCGAAAGGCCGCCGTAAAAGCCGGCTTCCAATCCGTCCAGTCCGCTGCGGTCTACCCTGTCGAATGCCGCAGCAGCCTGCTCGTACTGCTGGCTGCTATAGTCTTCGCGGCCCAATGCCATCCACGCGGGGCTGAAGCCGGGGCTCAGCTTCACGGCCTGCTCCAGGTGCCGCAGGCGCTCTGCCTGGTCAGGCTCGGTAATGCCGCGGATGTACTGCTCGTAGGCGTCGAGGCGAATGCTCTTTCCGGCAGCGACGAAGGTTTCCTCCGCCACGCTGAAGGAGGGATCGAGCTGGCGAGTGAGCTTCCAGGCCAGGGAGTCAAAGACGGCGATCATGTCTCGCATCTCGCCACGAGCGGTGACAGCGGAGCTCATGCGCAGGTGGGGCACGTCGACGAGCTGGGCCTGGGCGACGATCGCGGTTCCGTCGGTCATGAAGCTGCCTACCACGATCGAATCCGCGTCCAGGGTCTGGGCGAGTTTGAGTGAACTGGCGCGGGAGGGCTGAAAGCCCTGGGGCAGGCCAAGGTGATCGAGGGCGTACATGCGGTCGGCGCGGGTCATGGGCTGGAATCCGGCCGAGGCAAAGCGGCTGCTGAGCAGGTCGGCCGCGGCCTCGCGAATCCACTCCAGTCCGAATTGGCCGGTGCGATTGTCGAAGGGCAAGACGAGCAGAATGCGGCCATGGTCGGCCGCGGCTCGTGCCGCGTCCGACGGGGCCTGGCCATAAGCACAAACCGATGTAAAGACATTGGAAACAACCGCGATGGCAGCCACAGCTGCGAATTGCCGCCAGGCACCCATGCGGAATGAGAAGAGATTAAGCACGACAGGGTGATTATAGGTGTTTCAGCGACGCGAGGCGGGGTTCGAATCGAAAACCATTGGCCGGATTCGGGTTGGCCGATATGATGAGGCCATGCCGCAACTTCCCGCATCGCAGAGAAGACCTCACCCAATTTGGCGGGCGCTGGTCGAGATTGCATTTATCGTCTTTCTTTTTTACTCGAACCTGCTGATGGGCGAGTTCATCCGCTCGAACGGCAAGGGAAAGACGCTGGCCTTTGCGCTTCACGACATTTTTACGGGAACAAACTTGACGATCGCCTTGTGCTCGGGGCTCGTCGGGTACGTGGTCTTCGAGTTTTGGAGGAAGAAGCTGTAGGGACGGTGAGCCTGCCGGCAGTCATTCAGCGCATTGCCCGTTGCTGTCCACTGCCGCCGTCTAAATGCGTTTCGAGCTGCCGATCGAAGCGGATGAGAGCGATCCACATGCCATGATCCTTCCGCTCCCAAACCAGCGCGCCGCCCAACTGTTGTGCGATGAGCTCCGGGGGCAGATCGTGGTGCATGCCGAAGTAGCGTTCATCGAGTTGCTTGCTCTTCGCACCCAGAGTGAGCAGCGGGGAGGGTGGATCGTACTTAGTTGAAAAAACCAGAGCAGCTGAATATTTTTCGGGCTCCGCTGCAGCCTTGGCAATCTGGGCCGCGGAGAAGTCGTCGATGCGGTCGACGTCGCCCGGGTCCCATGGCCGCTTGACATAGCCAAGTTCAGGCCGGGTGAGCTCGTCGGTCATGGGCCAGGCGGTGAGGACAGCAGCGCCGGGATAGCGATGCTCGAGTTGCGCGATTCCGGACAATTGCATGCGGACTACGCGAGCGTATTCCAGGTTGTCTTCAGGAGCAAAGCCGTAGGGAGGGTTGACGAAAAGGCCGGCAACAAATGCGGCCGCCGATAAAACGGCGAGACCCTGCCAATACGGCACACGGCGGTAAAGAGTGGTAACGGCGAGAAGCAGCACCAGCGGATACATGGGAAGCAGATAGCGGGTGAGCAGCGCGCCGCCCAGCACGCTGAACAAAAGTGCATTAACGAGCAGCAACAGGAAAATGCGACGGAGGACGGGTGGGTCGATGGTTGCGCGAGCGTGGCCCTCGGCATTGGGGAGCGGAGCGAGCAGCAGCGCGGCCAGAGCCATGATGACGGGCACAAACAGGTTCATGTGCGCGGTGAGGTGCAGGATGCGATGTCCGAATGCAGCCAGGATGCGTAGCGGCGAGAGCGTGGCCTGGGCGTTGTAGCGCAGGTACTCGGGATTGCCGAATATGAAGCCGGTCCTCAAGTAGTGGTAGGCATACCAGGCGGCCAGCGGGAACACGCAGGCAGAGAGCCAGGCGGCTTCGCGCCACAGCCTGGAGCGCTCGGGAGAGCGAAGGCGAAAGCCCTCAACGAGGTTGATTGCGGCTATGGTGAGCGGGATGGCGATGGCGGTCTCTTTCGAGAGTACGGCCAGGGAGAACCAGATCGCGGCGGCCCAGGGATTGCGGCCGCGCCGGGGCAACGCGTAGACCAGGCCCCACAACGCGCAGGCTGCGGCAAAGATGTCAGAGTGGGCCAGCGAACTCTGGGCAAACCAGATGGGGTAGAGGCCGGTAAGCACGGTGGTCCAGAAGGCGACCGAGGCCACGCCCACTATGCGATTAGCCAACCGCCAGACGGCGAGCAGGCCGAGGGCGGCCACCATCAGCACGGCTTCGCGCGTAACTTCAGGATAGAACCCGGAGGACTTCCACCACAGCGCCAGGTAGATGCTGGGCAGAGGTGGATGTGCGTTGCTGATCGTGGTGATCGGAATCAGCGAGCCGGTGCGGAAAAAATCCCATGCGGCGGGAATATAGTAACCCGCCTCGTCCCAGTAATAAGGGACGTTCAGCAGCAGAAAATGGCTGGCATAAAGCGCGGCGAAGACCACTGGGAAGATCATCCACAGGGGCAGCGGTGCATCCGGCCGGGGATTGAAGAATCTCTTCAAGGGCAAGCAAGCGCTCCTAAGTCCCTGGGTCCTTGGTCCCTATGTTCCTGTTTCTAATTAACCGGTCCGCGGGGGAAATTCTGATTCTGCGGCTCGAGGTTGAGCGTGCCGAAAGCCTGCTCGTACTGGGCCAGATTCTGTCCCAGAACGTTCCATAGGGCTTTGGCCTGCTGGGGGCTGAGATAAATTCCCTGGTGATTGCGGATGGTGACCTGATCGGGGCTATCGCTGGAGGCCAGGCCAAAAACGAGTTGGAAGTCCCAGACGCTGACGCGCACCTGGACGCTGTTGGCGTAGGACTCGCGGTAGTCGGAGGTCTGGGCAAGGCTGAGTTGGGGCTGTTGCGGGGTTGGACTCATATGACCAGATTACGCCCGAAGGGTTGGGGCTGCGAAGGCGGTATTAGAAGCTGCTTTTCTTAGATCCCCGGCCAGCGGACAACGTTCGCAGCGCGCAGTTCGCCCACAATGCGCTTTACCGACTGCGACCGTGAGCGCGTGAAACTCATTGAAGAGTTGCGACTGCTCAGCCGCTGGATCGGCGGCAAAGGCGCGACGTGTCAGCTCCGTGAGTGAGTTGTAGCCTATGCGCCCCGGCTCCCCAACAAGCAGCCCATGCCGCTCGGCGATGCGGCGCAGATACTCGTCGGCTACAGGAACCGGATGGTCTAGCGCGTAGAGCAGGACAGCGTCAGCCGTTTCCGGCCCCACGCCGGGTAGCGCCAGGAGCCGCCCGCGCAACGTTTCGGCAGGCACTGCGGCAAGCGCTTCAAGCGAGCCACCGAACTCGTCGTCCACCATGGCCACAAATGCTTTCAGCGCTGGAGCCTTGCGGGTGAAAAAACCGGAAGGCTGGATGAGGCGGCGGAGTTCGTCAAGAGACAGGGCGCGCAGACCGTCAAGGGTGAGCGCTCCAGCCGCGCGAAGATTGGCGAGAGACCGCTCGACGGCTTTCCACGAGGTATTTTGGGTGAGATAGGCGCCCAGAATCACTTCAAACGGGGTTTCGGCCGGCCACCAGCGCTGAGAGCCATAGGCATAGGCAAGCTGGTCGTGCATGCGCCGCAGGCGCTCTGCAGGATCGGGCCGACGGGAAGTCTTCACGGATGGGAGTCCCGTTCCGAAGGCGCCGCAGGCGGAAATTCGAGCTGGATTTTCCACTCGAGGACTCGGGCGCGGGCGGCGGCGGCTTCAGCCTGGGGTATATGTCCGGCGCTTTGCAGGGAGATGGAAAGCGCAGTGTGGGCAAGCGGGTCGGAGGGCGTGAGAGCGGTCAGCGCCAGCGCCGCGGCAATGGATTGTTCGAGGCGTCCTGAATCGCGCAGCGCTCGAACCAGGCCGTGATGGGCTTCGATGTGTCTTGGATCGGCGGCGATGGCTGCGCGAAAAGCCAGTGTGGCCTCAGCGGCTGATCCGGCGGCGAGCAGATCGAGGCCGCGTTGGGAAAGAGCATCGGCAGAGAGGTCGTTGGTAGAAGTCACGGCTATCTTTAGGATAAGTGTTGAGCGAGCGGCGATGCTTTCCGGCCGCAATAAGCCGTTTCTCAGGAGAATTTCATGAAGTGCCATACGGAGTACATGGTGTTTGAAACTCGCAAGCGGCGGGAGATGGTACACGTCACCGACGAGGTGGAACAAATTGTGCGGCGCAGCGGAGTGAAGGAAGGGTTGTGCTTTGTTTCTCCGATGCACATCACTGCGGCGGTTTATGTCAACGACCATGAAAGCGGGCTCATCGAGGATATTGGCAAGTGGCTGGAGGCATTGGCGCCTGCGCGGCCCGACTACAAGCACCATCGGACCGGAGAGGACAACGGCGACGCGCACCTGAAGTCGCTGCTGCTCCACCACGAGACTACGCTGCCGGTGACCAACGGGAAGCTGGATTTAGGAACATGGCAGCGCGTCTTTTACGCCGAATTTGACGGCCAGCGGCGCAAGCGGGTGATCGTGAAGGTTCTGGGCGTCGAGTGAAGGCGCAGGGACTTAGCGACTTGGGAACTAGAGAATAGGGAGCAGGGAACTGCAAACCGGCAAACGCTGCTCGCTTCGCTCACTGGTCGTCGGTGATCTTGCGCCATGCGCCGGTGGGTTGGGGGGCAGCGGGTGCCGCGAAGTTGATTTGGGCACGGGGCAGGACGACCAGATCGACGCGGCGATTTTGCGCGCGGCCCTCGGGAGTGTCATTGTCGGCTACCGGATGAAATTCGGCATAGCCGGCGGCCGAGAGGCGATCCGGAGAGATGAGCCGCTGGTCGAGAAGGAGCCGGGCGATGCACGTGGCGCGCGCTGTCGAGAGTTCCCAGTTCGAGTCGAATTCTGCGGTGTGGATCGGAATGTTGTCGGTGTGGCCTTCAATGCGCAGATCGTAAGGCGTGCGGCCGAGTGAAGCCGCGATCTGGCGCAGGGTGGGAAGAGTCTCAGGCTTGGGCGTAGCTGATCCGGAGGCGAAGAAACCCGCTTCGCGGAGGCTGATCACCAGGCCGTCGCGGCCCATCTGGATGGAAACCGTGTGGGTAGCGACTTGGTTCGAAAGGGTCTGCGTGAGCTCGCGGCGAATCCGCTCAAGATCGTCTTTGACCTGTGCCGGAGCCAGCACATCCTCGCCCATGACGATGTTCATGGGCAACGCGGGCTGATCTGTTCCGGCGGCGGATGGGCCGGCGGCGGATGGATTCGAAGGCCTGCGCGCGACTTCAGAAAAAATGCCCAGGGAACGGAAGGCGGAATCAATGGACTGGGAGACCTGCACCTGTTTCTTCTGGTCGGCTTTGGCGAATGCGTAGAGGACAACAAAGAAGCCGAAGAGAAGGGTGATGAAGTCGGCGTAGGAAACCAGCCAGCGGTCATGGCTGACTCGGGTACGCGGTACGCGGGGATTCATGCGGCACGCTCCGACTTTTCGCGCCCGGCGTCGTCGACGAAGCCGGCCAGCTTGATCTCCAGCATGCGCGGGTTCATACCTTCAAGGATAGAAATAACGCCCTCGAGCATCATCTCGCGGCTGCGGTGGCCATCGCGGATGCGGATGCGCATCTTGCCGGCAAACGGCAAAAAGAAGAGATTGGCGATGCCTACGCCATAGATGGTGGCGACAAAGGCCACGGCGATGCCGCGACCGACTTCCTGAATATTGTCGAGATGCTGCATGACCTGAATGAGACCGAGCACGGCGCCGAGAATGCCGATGGTGGGCGAGAAACCGCCGGCGGACTCGAAGACCGCGGGCAGACGCTCATCGTCCTCGATGCTGGAGTCGAGGATGACGCGCATGATCTTGCGCAGTTCGGCGGGCTCAGTGCCGTCGACGGCTAGCATCAGGGTCTGCTTCAGAAACGGATCCTGGATGGTCTGCAGATCGGCGTCGAGTGAAACTACGCCGTTGCGGCGGGCCTTGTTGGCGAAGGCAATGAGCAGGCGGATGAGCTGGGCTTCGTGCTTGCGCGGCGCGGCAAAGATGTGTCCCAGGCTGCGGAAGGCGGGGACTACCGTGGTAAGCGGAAACTGCAGAAGAACCGCGCCCAATGTGCCGCCGAAAACGATCAGGGCGGCGGTGGGTTGCAGAACCTGGCCAAGATTGCCGCCTTCGATGAGCAGGCCGGCGACAATGCCCACGATGGCCAGAATCACACCGGCTATGCTCGCTTTATCCATGAATTGCTCCTCGATTCTCCAGATTGTCTGACTCCGAATTTGGATGGGCGCCATTCATCAATCGTTGTCGGGATTCGTTTTGGGCGGCGCGGGCAGAGCGCCGGGCTGGGCAGCAAGGTCAAGGCCTGCCAGGGCAACAATGCGCTCGATATCGCCGAATTTGGGCAGGCGCCGGGCCACTGCGGCCAGCAACCGCGCGCGGTACACGAGCACCCGCTCCACAACCTCGGCTATCTCTTCGCGCACAATCAGCTTCTCTCCATTAATAAGCGTGAGCATGGTGTCTGGAGATGCCTCGGCGGTCTTGATCAGATCGCTGTTCAGCACCATCGGCTTGCCGTTGAGCCGGGTAAGTTCGATCATGGCCGGGAACTCCTTCGCTAGGGTTATCGGCGTAGGGCGGGAAAAGTTAAAAAATTAAAATCAAGCCGCCGGAAATGTCCCATGCAGGACACAAAAGCCGCGCCCATAAAGTCCAAAAGCCTCATGCCGAAGAAGGGGCCAGATGCGACGGTTCCCGAGCCGGAAACAGCCACCCAGGGTAAGCAAAGAATATGGGGGCGCTTGCGGGGAAGGGCCGTAAATCCACGCATCCAAAAGGAGAACCCCATGTCCCTGGGTGTCTTGAACAACCTCTCCGCCGTGTATGCGGAGAACAATCTGAACAACAGCAACAACAACCTGAACACCGTTCTGCAGCAGTTGTCTTCGGGATCGAAGATCAACTCCGGCGCGGATGACGCTGCCGGCCTCTCTCTGGTCGACGGCCTTCAGGCCAACCAGCAGGCCCTCACCCAATCGGAAACCAACGCAACAGAAGGTGCAGGGCTGTTGCAGGTTGCCGATGGCGCTCTCTCGCAAGTGACAAGCCTGCTCAACCGGGCCGTGACGCTGGCTACCGAAGCCTCGAACGGCACCCTCAACTCCTCGCAGGATACGGCCGCCAACCAGGAGTACCAGTCGATCCTGTCGGAAATCTCCAACATCGGCTCGACGACCACCTACAACCAGGAGGCGGTCTTCAACTCCAACACCAACATCTACACCGGCGACTCGTCTGCAACCGGCGCATCGATCGACAGCCTGAACATCCGCTCGCTCTCTTCGTCCAACGTGGGCGACTCCGGGGGAGCCATTTCCTATTCGTCAGGTTCCAGCCAGGGAAATGTCTTCATCAACCTTGAGAGTGGCACGCACAACGCGGCCTTGACCGATACCCTGAACGCGAGTGGGACGACCGACCTCACACTGACCACGCTGTCAGGAACCAGCAACGTGCCCCACACCATCGCCGTCGGAACCGGCACCGGCTATTCCAACACCGTCTCCGGCATGCTCAGCGCCATT
>PLSH01000311.1:7543-10170 GCA_003165095.1 Acidobacteriaceae bacterium | reverse complement strand
GCCTGCTTGCGCAGGCAGGTGCAAGCCCGGCAGCAGCCGCAACGCCGGCAGCCGCCGCATCTGCCAAGCCGCCTGCTTTTGAAGTGTCCACCGTCAAGCCGAGCAAGCCCCAAATGGGGGATTCCATGATGATGTTCACAGCGGACGGCGTTTCGATCACCGGCATTCCTTTGCGCATGATCATTCGCGAGGCGTTCGGCATTGAGGACGACCGCATCATCGGAGAGCCCGGCTGGGTGAAGTCAAGCAATTTTGATATTGAAGCCAAGGTTGCGGCGGAAGATGTGCCGCGGCTGAAGGGAATATCCATCGATCAGCGCAGGCAAATGCTGGTTCCGCTTCTCGAAGAGCGTTTTGGATTGAAGATTCACCATGAAACCAGAGAAATGCCTGAATACGACCTGGTGATCGCCAAAGGCGGCGTCAAGATGAAGGCATCGAAGCCGGACGATCCGCCAGGGCACGGCCAGCACATGTTGATGTCTGGAGGAGAAGGGCATATTAAGTCGCAAGCGACCGGAACCCAGCCTCTCGCGCATCTGTTGTCGAGCCAGCTGGGCCGCTCGGTTGAGGATAAGACGGGCCTCACGGGCAATTATGATTACANNGCGGCCAGCCCGGAGCCGGCAGTGCGACTTCGCCGGACACTCCGGGCCCATCGCTCTTTACGGCCATCGAGGAGCAGCTTGGTTTGAAGCTGGAGCCGCGGAAGGGCTCTGTGGATATTATCGTGATCGATCATATCGAGCAGCCTTCGGCGAATTAGGTGAATTACCGGAGCAGGCGGATGCCCTTGCGGCGCTTTGCCAAAATCGTGGTGATCTCCGTCCTCTTGTGGTTCTGCGCCATCACCCCGGCCGCAGCTCGCGAGTATCACGGGATGGTTACGTTCGGCGGCTTGCCTTTGCCCGGAGCTACGGTTACCGCTACGCAGGACGGGAAGAAATTCACCGCGGTCTCGGATCAGGGAGGGCTTTATCACTTCGACGATCTTGCCGATGGCAAATGGACCATTGAAGTGGAGATGCAGTGCTTTCAAGCGATCAATGCCCAGGTAACGATTGCGGCGGATACAGCCGCGGGCAAGTGGGAGCTGGCGCTCGAGCCCGAGGACCAGCTCATGGCGCGCTCCAGGCTGGCGCAGAGTTCGATCGTTCCGCAGCCCATTCAAAATGCTCCGCCGGCCGCGAAGAAAGCCGAAGGACCGGCGGCGGCCAACGCTGCGGCCGAGATGCCCAAGCCGCCCGAGAGCGAGAATGAGCAGAGCGCCGACGGCTACCTGGTGAACGGCAGCGTGAACAATGCAGCAACCTCGCGCTACTCCACCAACCCGGCCTTCGGCAACACGCGCTCCGGCACCAGGGCATTGTACACCGGAGGATTCGCGACGATTCTCGATAACTCCGCCACCGACGCGCGGCCGTACGCGATCAGCGGGCTTGAAGCTCCGAAGACCGCTTACGATCTGATCACCAATTCTGCTTATATCGGCGGGCCGATCAGGATTCCGCATGTTCTTCCGCGCGGCCCGGACTTCTTTGTCAACTACTCGTGGACGCGCAATAACAACGCCTCCATCAACACCGGGCTGGTTCCCACCCTGGACGAGAGGATGGGCAATCTGGCGGGGTTGGTCAACGCGGCGGGGCTGCCCGTTACGCTCTACAATCCGGTCACCGGCGCGCAATATCTCAACAACCAGGTGCCTGTAAGCGCGCAGGCGGCGGCGCTGCTGGCGCTCTATCCAATGCCCAATCCGAACATCCCGAGCACGTCGGGCTACAACTACCAGGCGCCGGTGCTGAACAGCACGCACCAGGACTCGATGCAATCGCGGCTGCAGAAGTCGCTGGGGCGGAGAGATCAACTTTATGGTGGCCTCAACTTTCAGAGCACGCGCGCGGCGAGCGTGAACCTGTTCAGCTTTGTGGATGCAACCGGCTCGCTGGGCATGAACGCGAACATCCATTGGACGCACCGCCTCAGCCCGCACCTGTTTCTGTTTACCGCGTACACTTTCAGCCGATACAGGACGGAGGTGACGCCGAATTTTGACAATCGCGAGAATATTTCTGGGCCGGCTGACGCAAACATCGGCGGCAACGATCAGGATCCGGCAGACTGGGGTCCGCCCTCGCTCAGCTTCTTGAGCGGCATCGCCGGGCTCAGCGATGGGAACAGCGCCTTCAATCGCAGCCAGACGGATGGAGTGTCGGCGTCGGTGGGCATCTATCGTGGACGGCACAACATTTCGGCGGGAGGCGATTTCCGCAAGCAGCTGTGGAACGATTTCTTCGAGGCAAATCCGCGCGGCTCGTTCAGCTTCACCGGCGCGGCCACTGCGAATGCGGTCCAGAGCGCGAGCAGCGGTTCCGATCTAGCGGACTTTCTGATTGGCGTGCCCGACACCAGCGCCATCGCGTTCGGCAACGCGGACAAGTACTTTCGCGAGCCCGTTTACGACGCTTACTTCACGGATGACTGGCGCATTCTGCCGGTGCTTACCATCAACGCAGGCGCCAGGTGGGAGTACAGCGCGCCCATGACCGAGTTGCACAACCGTCTTGTCAATCTCGATCTCAACTCTGGCTTCACCGCGGGCCTTCCGGTGCTCGGCAGCGATCCGG
>PLSH01000311.1:0-7458 GCA_003165095.1 Acidobacteriaceae bacterium | reverse complement strand
GACACCTTTGCCATCGATCCCAATTACCGATTCGGCTACGCGCAGACGTGGCAGTTGAGCGTGCAGCGCGACCTGCCCGCGGCCATGCAGATGGTGGCAACTTATTCCGGCGTGAAGGGCACGCATGGCGCGCAGCAGATTCTTCCCAACACCAATCCCATCGGCGCAACCAATCCCTGCCCGGATTGTCCCTCGGGATTTGTGTATCGCGCCTCGGGCGGCAATTCCATACGCGAGGCCGGACAAGTTCAGTTGCGCCGCAGGCTGCACAATGGATTCACGGCATCGCTTGAGTACACATACTCGAAGTCCATCGACGATGACGCTCAACTGGGCGGCCAGGGTTACGTTACTTCGAGCGCGCAAAGCCAGAGCGCGGCTTCGGGGTCTTCGTCCAGCTCCTCCGCGGCCGTTGCGCAGAACTGGCGCGATCCACGCGGCGAGCGCGCGCTCTCAACATTCGATCAGCGTCAACTGGTCAATCTCTCTGCGCAATACACCAGCGGCGAGGGGCTGCACGGCGGAACGCTCATGAGCGGATGGCGTGGCAGGCTGCTGAAGGAGTGGACGCTGCTGGGCACGCTTTCAGAGGACACCGGACTGCCGGAGACGCCGGTCTATCCCGTCAATGTTCCGGGCACGGGATTTTCAACGATACGGCCCAGCCTCACTGGCGCATCGATCTATAGCGTGGCCGCGGGCGCGCCGGGATCGGGCACGCACCTCAACTCTCTGGCCTACGAAGCTCCCGCGCCGGGCCAATGGGGCACGGCGGGCCGGGATTCGATTACCGGGCCGAGCCAGTTCAGCCTCGACAGCTCGCTGGCGCGCACGTTTCGTCCGCATGGGAAGCTTTATCTCGATCTCACGGTGAACGCAACCAACCTGCTCAACCACCCGGAGTTCACGCGCTGGAACACGACCTGGAGCGACGCCAGCCTGAGCAATGCCGAACAATTCGGCGAACCCAATTCCACGAGCGCCATGCGCAGCCTGCAAACCACTGTACGGCTGAGGTTCTGACCATGCGAAACCTGACCCTCATCCTCGTTCTCATCTCCGCCATTTCCGCGGGAGCGCAGCAGGTCGGCCAGAACAAGTCTGCCGGCGAGGCGCCACAGGGCTTTACTCTCAAGGTTCAGACGCAACTGGTGGTCGAGGCCGTGGTGGTCAAAGACAAGCAGGGGAAATTCATTCACGGGCTTACGGCGAAAGACTTCACGGTGACCGAGGACGGCGCTGCGCAGACGGTGAGCTTCTGCGAGCACCAGGACCTGAGCACGACATCGACGCCCCTGCCTGCTTCGACACGGGCTACTGAAGACATCAGGATTTACAACCGCCTGGCACGCACGCAGATAGCGCCGGAGACCATGGACAATGAGCGCTACAAGAATCGCCGTCTGCTCGCGCTCTACTTCGATATGGTAGGAATGTATCCGCCTGACCAGGCACGCGCGCTGAACGCGGCAGAGCAGTTCATTCGCACGCAAATGACCTCGGCGGACCTCGTCTCCATCCTTCGTTACGAGGGCGGCGGTGTAGACATTCTCCAGGATTTCACCGGCGATCGCAACCGGCTGCTCAGCATTCTGGAAACGATGGTAGTGGGCGAAGGGCAGGGATCGACGGAGACCACGGACGATGCGAGCAGCTCGGATACCGGCGCAGCCTTCGGTCAGGATGACAGCGAATTCAACGTGTTCAACACCGATCGCCAGCTCTCGGCACTGCAAACCGCGGCCGGGATGCTGGGCCGGGTGAACGAAAAGAAGTCGCTCATTTATTTTGCCGGCGGTATGCGGCTGAACGGAATCGACAACCAGGCCCAGCTGCACGCTACCGTGGACGAAGCGATCAGGTCGGGCGTCACCATATGGACCATCGACGCGCGCGGGCTGGTGGCACAGGCTCCGCTGGGCGACGCGACGCAGGGTTCGCAAGGGAATTCCGGCATGTATACCGGCGGCGCTGCAATGGCCGTCAGCAGCAACTTCCAGCAATCGCAGGACACGCTTTACACGCTGGCGGGCGATACCGGAGGCAAAGCTCTGCTCGACAACAACGATCTCGATCGCGGCATTGTGCAGGCGCAACAGGCCATCTCCGATTACTACGTGCTCGGCTACTACACCACCAACACGGCGAAGAACGGCAAGTTCCGGCGCATCAAGATTTCATTGGCCCACAACGCATTCGCGGATCTCAATTACCGCCAGGGCTACTACGCCGACAAGGAGTTTACGCGCTTTACCGAAGTGGACAAGGAGCGCCAGCTTGAAGACGCGCTGATGCTCGAAGACCCGATCACCGATCTCACCATTGCGATGGAGATCGATTACTTCCAGCAGAACCGGGCGGAGTATTTTGTTCCCATCATTGTGAAGATTCCCGGCCGCGAGTTGGCCCTGGCGAAAAAAGGCGGCTATGAGCATACGCTGATCGACTTTGTGGGCGAGATCAAGGACCTGGTTGGCGGAACGACGGTTTCGAACGTGCGCGACAACGTGAACATCAAGCTCTCCGATGCCACGGCGGCGGAGTTGGCCAAGCGGCCCATCGAATACGATACCGGCTTCACGCTGCTGCCGGGCAAGTACTCGATCAAGTTTCTGGCGCGGGACGACGAGACGGGCAGAATCGGAACCTATGAAACCACGTTTGTGATTCCCAACCTGAACAAAGAAGACAAGCGCGTCGCCATCAGCGCTGTTGTGCTGGCCAGCCAGCGCGTGGAGCTGAACCAGGCACTCTACGACGCCGCCAAGGCCAAGGACAGAGTGAAAGACGACGCTGTGAATCCCCTTGTCGAAAACGGCAAGAAGCTGATTCCCAGCGTGACGCGCGTGTTCAGCACCAGCCGCGAGATTTACGTCTACCTCCAGGCGTACAAGCAGACACCTTCCGCAGGCAATCCACCGTTGTTTGCATTCGTTACCTTGTACCGTGACGGCGCGAAGGTCTTTGAGACATCTCCCACGGCGATTGCGCCCAGTGCCGCGAGCCGCCTTGGAACCATGCCGCTGAGTTTCAGTCTGGGAGTGAACGGCCTGGCTCCGGGACCATACGATTGCCAGGTGACCATCCTTGATCCGGCCGCGCAGAAGGCGAATTTCTGGCGCGCGCCGATCCTGCTGGTGCCGTGAAGGGTCGCGCGGTCGAGAGCGATGGGGCGCAAAAAGGCCCGGACTTGAATCAGTCCGGGCCCTTTGTCACTTCATATCGAAGCAAAGCGCGTTGAGACTTTACGCAAATCCGGTCTCAGGACGCTTACCTTCTCGACACATCGAGAGTCACGGTTGCTGTGTGCTTTGTGCTTCCGCTGGTGCCGGTAATGGTGATGGTGTGATCGCCGGTTGAAGCGCTGCCGCTCACCGTGATTTTCATGGTTGAAGAACCAGCCCCGGTAATCGAGGTTGGACTGAAGGAAATGGTAACGCCGCTTCCCTCACCCGAAGCAGACAGAGCGATTGCAGAGTCGAAGCCGCCGGTGACGGAAGTGGTGACAGTGACGTCGCCGGAACTGCCTCGATCGACGGTGAGGGAGGCGGGCGACGCGCTGATCGAGAAGGCGGCAGTGGTGCTGGTCACGGTGAGCGAGACCTTAGTGGTTTCGGTGGTGCTGCCGGAGGTTCCAGTCACGGTGATGGTATAGGTTCCCGCCGCAACGGACGAGCCGACGGTGATGGACAGGCTCGAGGTGCCGGTGCCAGTAATTGAGGCCGGACTGAAGCCGACGGTCACGCCCGTGGGCTGACCCGAAGCCGACAGGGTGACTGCCGAATCGAACCCGCCGGTCACTGTGCTGGTAATCGTCGAGCTTCCTGAGCCGCCCTGCGCGATGGAAACCGAAGCAGGCGAGGCGGAGAGGCTGTAGCCCGGAGTGGTAGACGCGGAGCCGGCCAGCGCGTTGATCAGTGCGCTCCCGTTGGGACTGCCCCAGCCGGTGGCCAGATCGTAGGCGGTGGTTGCTGAATAGCCGTTGCTGCCGCTGGTAATGTCGTGGAAGTCGGTGTCATAGCTGGATCCTTCGCCAATCGTATAAAGGCTGGGATTGATGAAGCCCAGCGTCTTGTTGCCGTTGGCCACCGACTGCTGGTTGATCAGCGCCAGGTAGCCGGCCCACATGGGCGTGGCAAAACTGGTGCCGCCGTAGTCGTTTGCTGTGCAGGTGGTCTGGTCGGCGCAAACGTAAAACGTGAAGTTCGCGTTGGCTGAGACGTCGGGGCCGTTGCGATAGGTCTTGGAGCAACTGGCGCAGCCGGCGGCCGCCGTGGTTTGCCAGGAGGGTATCGCATACTTGTCAGGAGAAATGCCGCCGCCGCTATCGGACCACGCGGTCTCAGAGGCCCAGGGGCCGGCTGCGGAACTGGTATCCAGGTCAGTGCCGCCGACCGAGGTCACATAGACATCGTCCGCCGGGAAGATTTCCGAAGCAGTTCCTGAGGTGGTCCACTTGCTGCTGTCGCCCGCGGCTTGAAACAGGTTCTGGCCTTGCGCCGCGAATTCTTCAAAGTAGGGGTTGTCGGTGCTGGGGTCCGCGGGGCTCCAGGTCCATGAGGAGCTCAACTGCGCGTTCAGCGGGCTGGCGGTAGCCATGGCATTGAAGATGGCCGAGTCGGTCGAGCCCACGTACATCACCAGGCTTGAGAGTCCCGGCGCCATGCCGATCGCCTGGGTCATATCCAGGGTTTGCTCGGTGTCGTCGCAATCGCCGCCGGCCCTCGAGTCCACGCAACTGGTACTGGTGCCGTCAGTGGAGAGCAGCGTGATGGGCACATAGTTGGTCTGGCCGACGTTTTTGAAATAAGTAGTCAGATCGGCGAGATCGGTTCCGTAATACTCCAGCAGGCCGAGCGACTGGCCGCTGCCGGTCAGGGCCGTTCCGCCGTAGTATGCGGCCCGCATGTCGCTGCCCAGGAACGAAGCCGACGGACCGGAACCCGTGGTTGCGCTCGACTTTTTCGAGCCGGTATTTCTGCTCAGGCCAGCCGGTTTCGGAATGGAATAGTTGTCCATGCCCGCGATGTGCCAAAGCTGGAAGGGAAGGTCGACTGTGGGTTCGCGATCGGGCGCGTAGAAGACGCGATCTTCGGTGGGATGCTGATACTGGCGCAAGTTCACATGGAAGGCTCTCTCAATGCTGGCCACGGGACCGGTCACATCCACATTCATTCGATTGCGCGAGGCGCCAACCACGGTCAGGCCGTTGTCCTTCGCAAATGCAACCACTGCGTCATAGTCATCCTGCGTGGGACCAAACTTCGCCGTGAACTCGTCAACGGAAAGAAACTGGTGGTAGGAAGGACTGTTTGGGTTGTAGACGTCTTCGAGGAGGTTATCCAGTTGATCCTGATTGCGGAGCGGGAGAACAATCACCAGGCGCAATGTCTGTTCTGAAGGGAGATTGCCCAGGAGCCGCGCCTGGCCGTTCAGCGCCGCGGGGCGAACATGGCTGGTGAGGAGGGGTTGGCGTTGCGCCTGACTCATGGCAGTCGCGGCCAGCATCACCGCGGCGAGGGTGAGTAGGGAAGTGCTCTGCTTTCGAATCATGAATTCTCCTTGACTGTTTGGGGAAATCCGGATTCTTCGCGTTATTGCGAATGGGGGCCTGGATTTGGATGCATTCTCGGGCAAAAGAAGCAACCGTGTCCACAAAAATCGGTGGGCGGATAAACTTCGGCCGGTTTCGGTTCCGGGTTGGAATACTTGTCTCCGACGCCGTTCGCCCAGCGCTGATGGCGTTATCAAGCGCAGCCTTGCTATGATTCGCTGGATGAAACGCGCATTTAATTTTATGAAACCGACTATCCGGATGGGTCTGATCTTACTGACGGTAATGTTGCCAGGTGTTATTGTGCTTGGGCAGTTTGCGGGTCGCGTCGATCCGCTTCTTGGTGCTGCTGGTGGCGGCAATGTCTTTCCCGGTCCAGCAGTTCCATTCGGAATTATCAAACCCGGCCCCGATATGGTGGCTGCCGATGGGAATGATCCCAACGCGGGCTGGAATCAGGGCGGTGATATTCGCGGCTTCAGTCAGACGCACGTGAGCGGGACCGGCGGCGGCGCCAAGTACGGCAACATTCTCGTGATGCCGGCTACGGGTGCTGTCTCGCCGCTCGATGCGCAGTCGCCGCGCGCGGATGAGAAGGCCTCTGCCGGCCTTTATGCGGTCAAGCTGACGCGTTATGGCGTGGGAGTGGAGATCACGGCCGCACGGCGCGCCGCCATTTACCGCTTCGATTATCCGAGCGGCGCTGAGGCCAATCTGCTCTTCGATGTAACCCACTGCCTTCGTTCCAGCGCGCATTCCGGAGAATTGCAATCGCTCAGCAGCGCGGAGATCCAGATTGTTTCGCCCACTGAAGTTTCCGGTTCCACCAGCGTGACCGGCGGATGGAACAAGCAGCCAAATGCGTACACGGTCTACTTCTATGCGGTGACGAACACGCCGGCCATCTCTTCTGGAACCTGGTTGAACGGGAAACAAATGCCGGGCGCAAAGGGCGCGCACGGAGAGGCAAATTCGAGCGCTGGAGGGTGGTTGTCGTTCGACTCGCGCACCACGCGTCCGGTGAAGATGAAGATCGGCATCTCGTTCCTCAGCGTGGACCAGGCGCGGAAAAATCTGATGGCCAAGATTCCAGGTTTCGGATTCGAAGCCGTCCAGGCCGCCGCGGTGGCTGAGTGGAACAAGGCTCTCAGCACGGTCGAGCTCAAGGGCGAAACTCCCGAGCAGGCGCAGGTCTTCTACACGGCGCTCTACCACACCATGCTGATGCCCACGGATCGCACCGGCGAGAATCCGCTCTGGACCTCAAGTGAACCGTACTACGACGATTACTATGCCATCTGGGACATCTTCCGCACCTCGGGTCCGTTACTGACTTTGATTGCGCCTCAACGCGAGACCGATATCGTCCGCGCACTGGTGGATCTTTACCGCCGCGAAGGCTGGCTGCCGGATGCGCGCAGCGGCAATTCGACCGGCCGCACGCAGGGCGGCAGCAATGCCGAGTTTCTTATTACGGACGCGTTTGTGAAGGGCCTCAAAGGTGTGGATTGGAAGACGGCTTTGGCGGCCGAAATCCACGACGCCGAAGTACCCCCGGCCGACCATCTCAAGGAGGGCCGGGGCGGACTCGAAGACTGGCACAACCTCGGCTATGTTTCGATCGAGGGCTCCGACCGCACCGGCTCAGTCGACATGGAGTACGCCGCGGACGATTTCGAAATTGCATTGCTCGCCAAAGGACTGGGCCAGGCCGGCGCATACAACAAGTACCTCGAGCGCTCGGCTAACTGGAACAAGCTCTGGGATGCGAGCTTTGCCGATGGCGGGTACACGGGGTTTATTCGCCCGCGGCATCGCGACGGTACCTGGCTTGCGCCTTTCACGGCGATGGATGAGTGCACGTGGGGCGGGGACACGTTTTACGAGGGCAACTCCTGGACTTA
>PLSH01000208.1:12124-17880 GCA_003165095.1 Acidobacteriaceae bacterium | reverse complement strand
TAGCTGAAGTTGTTCAGCTTGGCTGCGGCCGAGATGCGCACGATCCACAACGAGCGGAACTGGCGCTTTTTCTGTTTGCGGCCGGTATAGGCGAACTTCAGGCCGCGCTCGACGGCTTCCTGCGCCGCTTGGTAGAGCTTGGATTTTGTAAGGAAGTAGCCGCTAGCCCGGTCGAGAATCTTCTTCCGGCGGTCACTCCTTTTTGTACTGCGTTTTACGCGTGGCATTTTTTCTTCTCCGTTTGGTGTGTCGGTTAAGCGGCTGGAGGCAGGAGGCCAGCCCGAAAGGGCGGCGGTAAACCTCTTCACTCGCTATGCAAGCCTGATCTCTCACCGGGGCGAATCGTTCCGAATCCGGCGGGGGCCAAATCTTCTCTGGCCCATCAGCATTTTCAGCGCGGAACCCCAAAACGAGGACCGCGCGAAGCGCCTCAGGCGTAGGGAATCATGCGCGCTACCTTCTTGTAGTCGCCGTCTGAAACCAGCAGGGTCCGGCCCAGCTTGCGCTTCACTTTTGGCGATTTCGAAGTAANNCGTATGGGTCTTCAACTTGGGCATTGTTCTTCTCGTTTTCTTGTTCTCTTGGCCGGACGCATCGTCCGCCGCAAGCCTGTTGAGACAGGGACTTCCCTGCCCTCTTGAGGCTTCAAACAGTATAGCGCAACAACGATTTGCCGGCCAACCCCAGACCGACGCGGACGAACCGCGCCGCCGGGTTGAAACCCCCGCTACTCCGCCGGGTCCTCGGCCGTAAACGGCGAGCAGCACGGCTTCTCAGTCGCGTGGAAGTCCATCATTTCAGTGCGGATACCGTCAGGATCGTACATGTTGAACTGGTATTTTCCGTCCAGCCCGATCTTCGGCCCCTGGTCGTGCTTTCCGGTCAGCCGGTCGCCTGCCTGGAGCACCTTGTAGGCATTCGGTATGGAAACCTCGCCGACCGAGAAATGATCCAGCACCCCCAGCGTCTGCTGGGTCATGCCGGCCGGAACTCCGCTGCCCGGCCCCGCCGCAAGCATGTACTCCAGCCAATCGTGCCCGTCGGGAACCTGCTGGCTCACCCACTCCACCGGATTGTTGCCGCGCCCGCCCCACCAGTAGGGCCTGAACCCGAGCAGATCGCGGTAAAACTTGTCCTCGACCGCGCGGTCATGCACCAGGAATCCGACGTGGATGATATGGTGGCCGATCACGTTCGGCGCATCCACCGGCTTCACGTGCTTCGGCGGCTCTACAAACTCGACCTTGTTGCTTTCGGGATCGAGCACCGCAAACCAGCGGCTGCCATCCGAGCCCCGCTCGACGTGCGCCGGCACGGTCCATCCCTTTGCCGCCAGGTACTTGCGCAGCCCCTCGGCGCTCTCCGTGTTCCACGCCGTGTGATCGAGCCGGTTGACTCCCGCGCCCGGCGGCAGCGGCAGCACCTCAATGTACTGGGTTGGGCTCAGCGCATAGCGCACGCCCTGCGCGTTCTCCGGGTCGGGCAACTTCGCCGCGCCCACAATCACGGTGTAGTAGTGCTCGGTGGCCGCCGCATCCGACGTGTATACGGCCAGGTGCGAGATTCCGGTGATCTTTGGGCGCTCCGGCGCGGATTGCGCGGCGGCGGCAACGGTGAAGGCGGCAAGAAAAGCAACGGCAAGAACTCTGTTATGCATCGTATTTCCCTCGCGAATCATGAGCCAGATAACCATAAATCGCTTTGGTCCGATGCGCAATCCGTGGACGACCGCAACAGAAGCCTGAACGCCCCGGGGTGCGATCAAAGAACCGCCCCCTAGAACCGGTACCTTACCGCCATCTGCATCAGCCGCGGCGGCATGGTGCTCACCGCCTGGCCGAATGTTCCGCTCGAAATATTTCCCTCCACCGACGCCGGCCCGAAAAACTGCGCATGGTTGAATACGTTGAAGGCCTCGGCGCGGAGTTCAAAGCTGCGGTTTTCGGTCATGCTGAATTCACGCGAGACGGTCGCGTAATAATTGATTGCCCGTAGCCGTCGCGCGAGCCGGAATCAAGAATCAAAATCATTGCCGCAGGGAGGTAACGATGCCGGGAAGGCTATGCGGCGGATGGACCAGATTGCAGGACCTACCGCACAACGCTCTATTCTGCCGTCGCGCTCAGAATAGTGTCGTAAGAATCGAATTTGTTCCATTGCACCATCAATTGGATCTGGTGCCGGAACGCCCTGGTGCTGTCTTTCGGTATATCGTCAACCTCGAACCGTGCCGTATCCAGCACTTCGTTGGTCTTTTTGTTGTATGCGGTCACCCGGATTCTCGCGGTCGAAATGTCCTGGCTATAGTTATTCTTGATTCTTCCAATGACGATCCAGAATGGACGGATGTCGCCGTTCACGACCGCGCCTGCCGAGGGTTCGATGGTCTCGGTACCGCCGGCCAGGTATTGCTGGATTTTCGCCGCGTTCAATTCGTGGACGGCGGAAGTTGCATCCACGCTTTGAGCGGGCTGCACAGGTGAAGCGGGAGGTGGATCAGGCGCGCACCCGGTAAGCGTGGATAGAACCACCAGAACCAAAGACCAGAGCGCGTGTCTTGACATGACGCTGGATTGCAGGCCTCACCCAGGCAATTGAACAGCCGCTTCTGAGCGGGGCAGTGTCACAGTTTGAAGTGAAGGTTCCCTCAGGGGCTAAAGCCCGTCCTTTATTTTGAGGCATTTGCGGCCCGGCTAAAGCCGTGCCCTTGTTACAAAACACCTTTCCCGCATGCTGTGAAGCCGCTCCCTTTGACAAGGCATCGTTTTTCCAGGCCTTCGAGACGCCTTCTTGACGGCCATGGCCCTGCGGTCTGACCATGTTGCTTCCGGCTCCGGACCGGACCCCGGAAAGGTGAACGCGCTTGAGCCTCTTCTCCAAATTCGTCACCGGCCCGCGCAACGCCGACCAGGCAAGCCAACCCATGGAGGGTTCTTTATGTCCACACTCGATAACAATCGCAGGGATTTCCTGAAAGCCGGCAGTGCCGCATTGGCCGCAACCGCAGTCTCGTGGAACGCTTCGAGCTACGCCGCCATCCTGGGCGCGAACGATCGCGTCCGTGTGGCCGTGATCGGCGCCGGCGATCGCATGAAAGACGGCCTGATCCCCGCTTTCCTTGAGAACAGCAAATCCCACAACTTCCAGTTCGTTGCCCTCTGCGACCTGTGGAACCGCCGCCGCGATGAGGGCGTTGCCTACATCCAGAAGCTAGGCGGCGGCACGGTCGACCCGGTCCGCAATACCGACGAACTATACGCGCGCAAAGATGTGGACGCAGTCCTCATTGCCACTGCCGACTTCCAGCATGCGCTCATGGGCGCGCAGGCCGTGGAGTCTGGCCGCGACGCCTACGTGGAAAAGCCCACCGCTCACACCATGGCCGACGCCCGCAAGTTTCTCGCCGCCGTCAAGAAGTCCGGCCGGATCGTCCAGGTCGGCACCCAGCGGCGCTCCACTCCGGCCTATCAAAGGGCTGCCGATTACATCAAGTCCGGCGCCTTCGGCGACATCGTTATGGTTGAAATGAGCTGGAACGTGAACCAGCCGGGCCGCTGGCGCCGTCCCGACGTGGTGCCCCTGCTCAAGGAACAGGACACCGACTGGAAGCGCTATTTGCTCAATCGCCCCTACGAGGCCTTCGACGCCCGCAAATATCTTGAATTCCGCCTTTTCTGGCCCTACTCGTCGGGAATTTCCGATCAGTGGCTGGTCCACCAGATCGACACCGTCCACTGGTTCACCGGCCTGCCGCATCCGCGCTCCTGCGTCGCCAACGGCGGCATTTATCTCTGGAAGGACGGCCGCAAAAACTGGGACACGATGACCGCGGTCTTCGATTACGGTCCGCTCGACGATCTGACGAAGGGGTTCCAGGTGCAGTACACCTCGCGCTTCACCAACTCCGCCGGCGGTGTGAAGGAACTCTACTACTCGAACGGCGGCATGATGGACATGGACAAGCAGACCGTGACGCCCACTGGAGGCCTCAGCGCCCGATCGGCAGCCGAGGTGGGCATGAAGGCCAACCAGCTTGCTCCCTTCTCGCTCATGGAGCACGCGGAAAGCGCGGCTACCGACGCCAATACCGGCGCCGATCCCATGACCTCAGCCAACATGCGCAACTGGATGGAATGTGTGCGCTCGCGCAAGACGCCCAACGCGCCCATCGAAGCCGGCTACAGCCACTCGATCGCGCTTTGCATGAACGTGGCCGCCATACAGACCGGCCTCAAAGCCACCTTCGACGACAAAACCCAGCAGGTGATGGCCGGAGGAAAAGTGTTCGCCTGAGGGCCTGGTTGAGACCTATTTAATTAGGAGAACCCGCGGCTTTACCGGGGTGGCAGTAGAAACTCGACATTTTCGGGAGTCGCTCCCGGATTGTGTTTTTTTATCCTTTCTGCAGAAACGTTGGAGGGGTCTGAGGATGGGCGCCGTCCCTACGGGACTCCGGATGAAATGTTTGTCTCGCCAACCCCACGCTGAAGCGCGGGGCTAATAATCACTGCGCCTACGGCGCGGGCGAGGGGCCGCTCTCGACATGGAGCGCCAAAGCACAGGCCCATTTGAGGGGCTACGTGCCATAAAGCCTCCGGCTCTGCCGGAGGATACTTATTTCTTCTTCCCCGGCAGCATCGCCGTCAGCTTGCCCATCAGCCCGGTTTTGGCTGGCGGAGCAGGCGTCGCTCCCGATGACGCCGCAGCCGGAGTTGCGGCTGGGGGCGGCCCAGGCGCCGCGACAGCCGCTGGAGCAGCCTTGGCGTCCGCATTCGCCGGCGCACCATCCGCGACCGCGCCTTTGGGAAGCGGCGGCGCGCCATTGATTCCATTCTTCACCAGGATCGAAATCCTGCGGTTCGACGGATCGTAGGGATTGTTCTTCACCCGAAGCATCTGGTCGGCGTAGCCGCGCACCTGCGTTACCTGGTCGGATCGAACCCCAGACTGCTGCATCAACCGCCGCGCCGAGTTCGCCCGGTCGGCCGAGAGCTCCCAATTGCTGTAATTCGCGTCGGTCGAATACTGCGTGGCGTCGGTGTGGCCCTCGATCAGCAGGTCGTTGGGCAGGGTCTTCAACTCCCCGGCCAGCAGTTGCAGCAGTTCCTGCCCGCTGTCGCTCAGCCGGGCGCTGCCGCTCTGGTAGAACGTGCCGTTCTTGTCTTCCAGAAGCTCAATCCGCAGTCCTTCGGGAGTGATGGTGATCTCAATCTGTTTCGACAGCTTCTCCAGTTCTTTTTTGGCCTTGATCTCCGCTTCGAGCTTTTCCTTGAGCCGCTGCATGCTGTCGTCCGCTTGCACCACTTCGACGCCGTTGCCCGACATCGTGGTGCCTGTCAAACTCGCGGTTCCCTTGGGATCGTTGAAGTAGCCGGCCACGGCAACCTTCACTTTTTCGCTCGACCCCATCAGCCACAGCACGATGAACAGCGCCATCATCGCGGTCACAAAGTCGGCGTATGCAACTTTCCACGCGCCGCCGTGGTGCCCGCCGTGTCCGCCGCTCTTCTTGATGACGATGATGGGTTGAGCTTTCCCTGTCATGATTTGCCGCCTCCGCCGACGTACTTGTCAGAAACTGCGCCGCTGCCGCGCAACTACGCCGCTGCCGCCGGGATTTCGGCCGCCGCGGGCACGTGGTTTTTGCAGTGCTTTTCCATCTCGTCGAAGTTGGGCCGCACGTAGGCTGGAATCGCCCGCCGGCCCATCTCGATCGCGATCATCGGCGCGGCCCCCTTCAAGAACGAGAGCAGCAG
>PLSH01000208.1:0-12063 GCA_003165095.1 Acidobacteriaceae bacterium | reverse complement strand
GTGAGCGAATCGACCGGCTGTATCGCTCCCTGGTGATGCACCTCCATATCCAACTCCATCATCTGGTCCATGTCAAAGGGCTCGACACCCCCGGTAATGGCGGTCCGCAGCGTGTCGCACACAAACTCCAGCGCGTGATGGTCGCTGAGAAACTCGGGGTAATTCTTGAAGATCGCGCTTTCCTTGGGCTTTTCCACGTCCATCTCCACGCACAGCAGACCCTCTTTGCGCACCTTGTTCAGGAACTGGTACATCATCTTGAGCGTGTTCAGGTAGCGCGCCTTGGTGAAGGGCGAGCCTTTCAGCGTGCCCATGAGCCCGGCAACGATCGCTTTCAGGATGCGGACCGGGTTGGCCACCAGCAGAGTGCCGGTTGCCGCGCCGGCAATGATCAGCAACTCCGCCGGCTGCGCAAGAATTGCGAGGTGGCCCTTCTCCATCAGGAATCCGCCGATGACGGCTCCAAACACAATCACAATTCCTATAACGGCAAACATGTATGCCCCCCTGGCGCGGATGTGACCGAGTTGCCGCCCCCGCAAATACTCGCTTCCATGGCTTTCCGCGCGGATTCGAGCAATTGCGCCAGCGTTTCGTCGTGACCGCCGATGGCCTGGGCCGCCCCGATGCTCACGGTCAGCGATACCCGGTCGCCCCACCAGCGAAAGTCGGCGGTTCTGGCCAGGCCGGCCAGCGTCTTCGCATGCGCGGCCAGCATCTCCGCGGTGCGCTCGTGGGAGATGATCAGGAACTGATCCTGGCCCCACCGGCCAATCTCTTCCGCGGGCCGCAATCCCTGTGCCAGCGCATGTCCAACCTTCTCGAGCATTGCGTGACAGGCCCCGGCCCCATGCGTCCTGCGCAACTCCGGCGCCTGGTCCACTTCTACCCACATCACGCCGAACGGCTGTCCGCCGCGAATCCAGTCCTCAAACTCGGTGTTCAGCCGGTCTTCAAGATCCGCCTGGCTCTGTGCCACCTCCCCGTCTTCGCCGGTATCTCCATGCGGCAGCGCGTCCAGGCTCTCCGCCGGATGAAACACCACCGCGGTGCCGATCCGGCCGCCCAATCCGTCGCGAAGAACCAGTGTTCGCGCCATCACCGGCACTTCATGGCCCAGGTTATGACGCACGCGGACCAGCGCTCCAAGCTTCGTTACGACCTTGGCGCCCGCCTGGAACTGCGCCAGGCGATTGCCTTCCAGCAGCGTTTCCAGCGGCCGTGGAACGGGATGCATCAGCAGGTCGGTTCCCGCATAACCCGTGATGGCCTCGGCCGCGAGATTCCACGCCACCACGGCATCCTCCACGTCGAACAGCGCAATGCCATCCGGAAAACTGTCCAGCGCAACCTCCAGAAGTTCGATGCGATCGGTCATTGTTGCCTCGCCATGAGTTTTGAATTTCGCGAGCGATCAATGTGAACTGAGAGGACTCGGGGAACGCAGTTCCGCGCTGCGTTCTGACTGTTAAATCGGCGCGAGGAGACGCAACTTCAGCGCGCTTTGCCGCATGAAGGGACTTCAAATGTTCATTTTGTGGAAATCGGGGGGTGGGGCGGATATGGAATTCGCGGCTAGTGTCTGGACCGTGTGATTTGGTAATTACCGTTGGACCAGCGCGGGCGGGGACGCCCGCGGTACAGCCGGTCTACCACCCCAGCGAGCAAAAATCGCTCGCCGGGGACCCCGGCCTGGAGGCCGGCGCTACATTGCGGTCTGGAGACCGGCGGTACATTCCGGCGATTAGACAATCATTCGGTCACGGTACTAGGTCTGTGACCGGGAGAAGATGTTCTATCTAATGAGCGAACGTGGGCCAGGAGGCCCACATTACAGCCGGCCGGGAGGCCGGCGCTACATTTCCAAATGGAACATTTTCATACGGCCAAAGAACTAGTAGCTTCTTACCCACTCCAGAATCGAGCGCATCGCAATCCCGCTGGGCCCCTTGGCAATATACGGCCGGGAATCCTCCTCCCACGCCAATGCGGCAATGTCCAGGTGAATCCACGGGGTGTCTTCGGCAAAGACCTTCAGGAATTCCGCGGCAGTGATTGCGCCGCCATAGCGGCCGCCCGTGTTCTTGATGTCTCCGATGTCGGACTTGATCAGTTCGGCGTATTCGTCGCCCAAGGGCAGCCGCCAGAACTTCTCGCCGGAGATTTGCAGCGCCGAGTCAAATTTTTCCCAGGTTGGGTCGTCGTTTGAAAACGCGCCCGCGTTCACCTTGCCCAGCGCCACTCCGATTGCGCCGGTCAGGGTGGCCGCATCGATCAGGTGGGTGGCGCCCAGTTGCCGCGCGTAGGTGAGCCCGTCGGCCAGCACCAGCCGGCCCTCGGCGTCGGTGTTGATGATTTCGATGGTCTTGCCGGACATGGCCGTCTGCACGTCACCGGGCTTCTGCGCGTTGCCGTCGGGCATGTTCTCTGCCGCGCAGACAATTCCGATTACCCGCACCCGCGGCTTGAGCAGGGCGATTGCCCGCATGGCGCCGATCATCGCGGCGCCGCCCGCCATGTCGTACTTCATCAGTTCCATCTTGTCAGAAGGCTTGATCGAGATGCCGCCGGTGTCGAACGTGATGCCCTTGCCCACGAGCCCCAGAATCGGCCCTTCCTTTACACCCTCCGGCTCGTAGCGCAGCACAATGAGCGCCGGCGGCTCCTCGGACCCCTGCGAAACGCTCCAGAATGCGCCCATCTTCAGCTCGTGCAGCTTTTCAGTGGAATGAACCTCCCAATCGAGGCCAACCTCGGCGGCCATTTCGGCGGCACGCCGGCCCAGAATGGTCGGGGTCAGCTTGTTGCCCGGCTCGTTGACCAGCAAGCGGGTGAAATTCTGACTCTCGCCGACAATCACGCCTTCCGCAACGGCAGCTTCAAGTGCTTTGGTGTCAATGGTTTCAGGGGCGGAAAGCGTAAACGACTGCACGCTCAGGTCTTTGCGGTCGCTGCGGTAGGTGTCGGCATCGAAATCCCCCACAATCGCGCCTTCCAAAGCGGCGCGGGCGGCGGCGGCGGCCGGAATCGAGCCAGACTCAGGCAGAGCCAGCACCAGTTCCCGGATGCCGCGCGGCTTGGTGAACCGCACCGCCGTTCCAGCCGCATTGCGCACGGTGTGGACTGTGGCCTTGGCGAGCTTGCCCAACCCCACAATCAGCAGCCGTTTGGCCTTGAGCCCTGCCGGTGCGTGCAAAAGCAGCGTCTCGTGGGCGGCGGCCTTGTATTCGCCGGTCGCGAGGACGGCGGCCGCGGCAGCCAGAACCGCAGCGTCGGCAGTCAGCAGTACGGGCGCGGGTTTGGCGTCAGGCCCTTTGTCAGCTTGGGTGTCGGTGGCCAGCACGGCCAGTAGTTCGGTTTCAATTCCGGAGATCGGGGCGAAAGAAATCTTAGTCCGCATGGTGCCTATTATTTCATTGCCACTCACATGAATGAAGGAGGGCAGATGACAGGAAACTCGCAATATGCCATTTAATTGAGAAGATACATAAAGTCAATAAATGACATTTTGAAAAAATATGTCATAATCAGAAAAGGAGAAAAGTATGGTGATTGGGGTTGGCAATGTAATTGAAGGCAAGGCGCGTTTAAATGACAGCGGCCGGATCGTGATTCCGTCCGAAATACGCCAGAAGATGGGCCTGACGGCTGGCGACACCCTGCTCATGAGCGTTGAGGGCGATGTGCTAAAGATCGAGTCTTATCGGACACGGGTCCGCCGTGTTCAGGAGAGTATGCGGAAATACATTGTGCCGGGCCGCTGTCTCTCGGACGAACTGATTGCCGATCGGCGGGAAGAGGCGCGCCGCGAAATGGAGCAGGACCTTGGGTAAAATCGTTGTTCTTGACGCCTCCGCGTTCATGACCATGATCAATGGAGAAAAGGGAGCGGACAAGGTGACGGCTTGCTTGCCGTGGGCCTCGATAAGCGCCGTCAATCAAGCAGAGGTGCACGCCAAATTGATTTCAACCGGCATGGACGAGCAACTCGCCTGGTGGCACATTTCGGAGATTAAGTGTGAGTCCGCCCCTTTCGATGAAGGGCAGGCGAGGATGGCCGGAGCTTTGGTCAGCACAACCAAGCCCTTCGGCCTTTCGCTCGGCGACCGGGCCTGTCTTGCCCTTGCGATCCAACGCCAAGCCATGGTCTACACCACTGACCGAATCTGGAAGAATCTTTCGCTGGGGATCGAGATTGAAGTGATCCGCTGATCACCGGCCTATAATTGCTCGCAAAGCCGCCTTCATCGTCCCCGCATGAACAGCTAATAGTTACCGCCCGCCGCGGTGCTTGCTGGCGTTGACTGCGGCGCGCGCCTCCCGGTCGGCCTCCCGGCGCTTCTCGGTCTCCCGCTTGTCCCAGTCCTGCTTGCCTTTGGCGACGGCCAGCTCGCATTTCACCCGGCCGTTGCGGAAATAAAGCCGGGTCGGAATGAGCGTATGGCCCTTGATCTGCGTCTTCGAGAGTAGTTTGCGAACCTCATCCCGATGCAGGAGCAGCTTGCGCGTGCGGGTTTCGTCGTGGTTGGCCAGGTTGCCGTGGGAATAAGGACCTATATGCAAGTTCAGCAAAAACGCTTCGCCGTCCTTGATGAGGCCGTAGGAGTCCTTCAGGTTGGCCTTGCCCTGGCGGATGGACTTGACCTCGGTCCCGCGCAGCGCCACGCCGGCTTCGAATTTCTCCAGCAGAAAGTAGTTGTGCCAGGCCGCGCGGTTGTGGGCCGCGTCGCGCTCCCCGGAAGCCACGGGATCGCGAGGGCGCACCGGCTTCTTCACGCCGGACGCGTCCTTGGGAACTACGACATGGCTGGTTTGACGGGCCACAGAAAACCTTCCTCGAGTCTTTATCGTAGCATCGGCGCAGATCTCCGATTGGCCGCCATGGGGCCTTGCCGCAACCGGCAGCCGGATGCAGTCTGCCTTAAACTTCACAGGAACCGGGGAAACACCGTAAAATGAGGCATCGTTGGCTGANNTGCAGAGCCGTTTCCGCATTCGCTTCGCTCGCCATCCTGGCCGCGCTGAGCCTCTCCAGCGCACCACTCCACGCCGCCGGCCCGTCCGCCGGTTCCCTGTTCAAGCACGGACAGGACGCCGAAGCGCGCCATGATTACGACACCGCGTTTGAGGATTACCAGAAGGCTTTTCAGAAGAATCCCAAGGACCTGCGCTTCCAGTCCGCCCTATACCGCGTGCGCGGCACCGCCTCGTCGATGCACATCACCAACGGCCGCAAGCTGCTTCAGTCCGGCGACATTCAGGGAGCGCTCGGAGATTTTCTCCATGCCGCTGAAATCGACCCCGGCAACGAAGAGGCACAGCAGGAGATAGACAGAGTCCGCGAGCGGCAGGCCCAGACCGCGCCCACGCCGGAGATCGCGGTGCCCGAGTTGGCCGGCCAACAAGCCGAGCTCGATTCCATTGGCGCACCCGCGCAACTCAAACTTACTTCCACTGAGCCGCTCACCCTGCACATGACTGAAGATTCCAAAGTCGTTTACCAGGCAATCGGCAAAGCCGCCGGCATCAATGTGCTGTTCGATCCCGACTTCACCGCCAAGCGCGTCCAGGTGGACCTGAACAACGTTTACATGCTCGATGCCCTGCGCATCGTGGGCACCATGACCAACACGTTCTGGCGCCCGATCACCTCCAACACCATCTTTGTGGCGGCCAATACGCGCAGCAAGCGCACCGAACTCGACGAACAGGCCGTGCAAACCTTCTACCTGGCCAACGCCTGGCAGCAAAACGACCTGAACGACGTGCAGACGGCCCTGCGCAACGTAATGCCGAATACCAAGGTTTACGGAGTGCAGAGCCAAAACGCGATCGTGATGCGCGGCACACCCGACGAGCTGCTGCTGGCGCAGAAGCTGATCGGGGACCTCGACAAGCCGCGCCCAGAGGTAGTGGTGGACATGGCCGTGCTCGAGGTCAGCAAGAACTGGGAGCGCACCGTCGGCATCTCCTGGCCCAGCAGCTTCGGCATTTCCCTGTCGCCGCCTTCCACCTCTTCCAGCACCAGCAGTTCCAGTTGCACCGCCGGCACCACCGGCTGCACCTCTACTTCTTCCGGCACGTCGCCGACTCTTTACAGTCTGTCTCACCTGAAGGCGTCGGATTTTAACGTGACCGTCGGCTCCGCCACGCTCAACCTGCTGCTCACCGACACCAACACCCAGATCCTGCAGGATCCGCGCGTCCGGGCCACCGATGGGCAGAAGGCGGCGATGAAGATCGGATCGAAGATTCCGATTGCCACCGGCTCCTATCAGACCGGCGCGGCCACGGCCCTGGTCAGCTCGCTGGTCAACACCCAGTTCCAGTATGAGGACGTCGGCGTCGATATCGAGATGACGCCCAGCGTCCACTACAACCACGATGTAACGCTCAAAATCAAGATCACGGTCAGCGCCCAGAGCGGTTCGGTCAGCATCAGCGGCGTGACCGAGCCCATTCTCAGCCAGCGCGTGGTCGACCAGGTCATCCGCCTGCGCGAGGGCGAAGCCAGCATACTCGGGGGCATCCAGGACAACCAGACCACGCAGAGTTGGACCGGCGTTCCGGGCTTGAGTTCCATCCCGATCCTCAAATATCTCTTCGGCTCCAAGGACAAGACCATTCAGGACGACGAGATCGTCTTCGTGGTCGTGCCCCACGTCGTCCGTTCGCAGGATCTGGATCGGGACAACCTGCGCGCCATCGACACCGGCTCCGGCCAGTCGATCGACCTGCGCCGTGTGGAAGACGATGAGCCGCCTTCGGCAGCCGCTCCCGCCGTGCGTCCTGCCGCCTTCGAAAAACCGTCATTGGATACCATTCCCTCATCGAGCGCGCAGGCTGCGGCTCCCATGGCGCTGGCGCAGATGCGCGCCGATCAGCGGCCGGATTTCAGTCCGCCGCCCGCCGCCGCACCCACAGCGGCGCCGCCGCCGGCCAGCGTCCAGCCTGCTCCGCAGCCCAGCGCTCAAATGGCTCCGCCGGCTGTGGCTCAACCGGCAGCTCAGCCAATCCCGCCGCCTGGCGCTCAGCTTGGGACGCTGCCTGGCGCTCAAATCGCCCCGCCAAGCGCCCCGCCAAGCGCCCCGCAACCGGGCCTGCCGCGCACCGATGGCGGAGCCTTTACGTTCACTGCGCCCTCCGCTCCGGTAGCCGCGGGCGCCACCTTCCAGGTTCCGGTGGTTCTCAATGGCGGCGCCGATGTGGCTTCAGTACCCTTGCAGCTGCATTACGATCCGGCCAAGCTCACGCTCATCAACGTGTCGGCCGGCACCTTACTCAGCAGCGACGGCCAGGCAGTGGCCGTGATCCATCGCGACGACGGCCCGGGCAATGTAAACGTGGTCGCCTCGCGTCCGCCGGGAGCAGCGGGCGTAACCGGCACGGGAGTGGTGTGCGTGCTCACATTCCAGGCCAAGGCCTCCGGCCCCAGCATCCTCTCGATCACTCACGCCGCGGTGGTCAACAGCGCTCAGAAACAGTTGCCGGCCGTGGCTGGGCAGGCCAGCATCCTGGTCAGGTAGGGAACAGCGCCCATGCGTGTGCATTCGCAAATTCGAAACCCGGTCCGGCGGGAAGAGGCGGTTGGAGCGGGAGGCAGAGCGATCAGGCCGCGGGAGCGTGGGCTTACCCTTGTCGAGCTGATCGTGACCATCACCATCCTCTCGATCCTCGCCGGGGCGGCCTTCCCCATTGCGCGATTCGCCTACAAGCGCCAGAACGAGGAGATGCTGCGCCGCGATCTGTGGGAGATGCGAGACGCCATCGATCACTACAAGGATGCCGCCGATAAGAACGCATTTCAAACCAAGGTCGACAGCCAGAATTATCCGCCCGACCTGGAAACGCTGGTGAACGGCGTCGACGTGCAGGGAAAGAAACTGAAGTTCCTGCGCCGCGTTCCCATAGACCCCGTCACCGGAAAGGCCGAGTGGGGTCTTCGCTCCATGCAGGACGATCCGGATTCGGACTCCTACGGCGGCCAGAGTATCTTCGACGTATATTCGAAGTCGGATGGAACCGCCCTGGACGGCACCAAATACTCCACTTGGTAAGCCATGCCGGGAACTGAGGAATCAGTGCACAGGAATCGCCAAAAAGACGCAGGCTTCACGCTCCTCGAGCTGATGATCGTCATGCTCATCATCGGCATACTCGCCACCCTGGCCGTTCCCCATTTTGCGGCCTCGATCAAGACGGCTCGAGAGGCTGTACTCAAGGAAGATCTGCACGTCATGCGCGACGCCATCGATTCCTACACGATGGACAAGCAGAAGGCGCCCCAGTCGCTCGACGACCTGGTCCAAAACGGCTATCTCCGCGCGATTCCCCAGGACCCGATGACCCGCAGCGACTCCACCTGGGCTCCGGACACCAGCGACGCCATGTACTCGCTCGATGAATCCGAGCCCGGCATCACCGATGTTCACTCCGGCTCCGATGAGACCGGATCGGACGGGCAGCCGTATTCTTCCTGGTAATCAGGGCTGGTAGTCCGGGGGCAAGACGTGGCAAAGTAAGAATATGATTCAAACGAAAGCAGGTTCGTTTGTGACCCGTACCCTTGTGACTCGTCCGTTTGCGATTCTTGCCGTGCTTGCCTTCACCCTTGCCGCCGCGATCTGCCCCCGGCTTCCGGCGCAAACCGGCAAAACCATCTCCATTCTCATGCTCGACGCCAAGACGGGGAAGCCCGTCATTCCCTCCAATTACATGGTGCGGATCGATCACCATGACGCTATCCGCAATGATCGGCTGGAGCTCAACGACGATGGATCGGGACAAGTAACTGTCCCTGCCGGCGCTTCTTTCTTTTCCGTCCAGGGCACCTATGACCAATCCACGTACATCTACATCAACTGCGATGCGGGCAAGGAGAAGAATACCCGCGCGCTGCACTGGTACTCGATCACCGACATCATGAAGTCAGGCGTGATCGCCCCCAACGAATGCTACAAGGGCAAGTACGAGCAAATTGTGCGCGTCAATCCCAAGCCCGGACAGTTCGTTTTCTTTGTCCGGCAGGCCAACGTGCTAGATCCGTGGACGGATTGAGGCATTGAAGCTGGATCCCTTGTCCCCCGCCGCATTTGCCTTCATCGCCCGCGTGGAACAGGCGTACGCCAGCCTGGCCGAATCCGCCGCCCGGGGCGAAGCGAGCCTCGGCGGCAAGCTGCTCTATGCCGGCGAACTCGATGAGCAGGGCTGCGCACTGGCGGTGGCGGGCAACATCTCCGGCGCCGCGACTCTGGCCGCATCCGCCGACCAGGCCGCGCGCAAGCAGGCCATGCGAGAGGGCGTGGTCGATTTCCTGGTGACCTCCCTCGACGAAGCTCTGCGCATTTTGAAGAATCAGATCCGCAAGCGCGAACCGGTAGCGGTTTGTGTGGGCGCCGCGCCCGCGGCTGTAGAGCGCGAGATGCTCGAACGCGGCGTGAAACCCGATCTGGCGCTCGCTGAGATTGCGGCCGGCTTTGCCCCCGATGCCGGGACCTGGCTAACCTGGCGCGCGGCCGATGCCCCTGCGCTTTGGATGCCAAAGCTGGATGCGATCGCCCTCGATTGCCTGCCGCCCGGCGCCTGGGCCGCCCGGCGCTGGCTGCAACTGGCTCCGCGTTATCTGGGCCGCCTTGCGCAGGGCGCGCGCGTGCTGCACACTACCGGCGAATTTGCGGCAATCATCGCTGCGCAGTTCAGTGAGCAGGCCGCAAGCGGCGCGATATCGGTTCCAATTGAGATCGGGATTGGCCCCTGGGAAAGCTCCCGGCTGCGCCGTCTCACTCCTCCGCACTGGCCTCAATCCGCGCCCACAGCTCCCTGATCCCGTATCCCGTCTTGGCTGAGACTGGCAGCACGTCATCCAGTTCCAGATCCTTTTTGAGCGCCGCCAGGTTCCGTGTCCGCTGGTTGCCGCTGAGCCGGTCGATCTTGGTGGCCGCCACCACAAACGCGCGCCCGGCCGCCCGCAGCCAGTCCAGCAACTGCGCATCGCTCGCCTGCGGAGGAACATTCGAGTCCACCAGGCACACGCACAGCCGCAGCGTCTCGCGTCCGCCGAGGTACGGCTCAATGAACACCGGCCATCCCNNCTTTTCTCCCACCAGCGCATTCAGCAGGCTCGATTTGCCCACGTTTGAGCGGCCCAGAAACGCAACTTCCGGCGCGCCTGGCGCGGGAAACTGCGCCGCCGACAATGCCGAAAGCAGAAACTGGGTGGTATAGCGCATGGGCTGGTTCCCGGCGGCCGGGCAGGTTGCTGGCGCGCGCGAAACTCCTCTTCTTTTCTGAGGATACAGGACCGGACGGGTCAATCCAGGTGCGTTGCTCGTCAGCAAACCACCCGAAGACGCTGCGATCCACCATAAAGAGATCGGCGCCGGGTCCAGGTGGGTTGGGCCCGGCTCGCCGTCAACTGAAAGAGCCCGTTCGCTAATGCGCCTTGCCGGTCTTGGTCTGGTCTGAAGACTCCGGCCCCTGAAGCGGTATCTGTTTACGAATCGGCACCCGGGCATCGCGTGCAAAATACCAGCGCGCCGCAATCGAGAACGAATTCACCTGCAGGCTCTGGCCGCTCAGCTGCGATTTGTAGAAAAATGCCGAGTAAGTTGGAGCGAAGGACAGGTTCCCATAGGTACGAAAAACCAGCGAGAGGCTGAGTGGAATTGCATACTCGGTCTGCGTGGGCAGCTCGGCGGCCGGGGGACGTCCAAAGTAATAATCGCCCTGGCTGTCGGTAACTAAACTTACTTGATTGGCTTTACTGCCGAAGAGCCTGTTCTGGAAGTGCAACTGCCAATAATACCCTGGAGCGTGCAGCGTCTTGACCGCGGGGGAGCCGACCACTGTGGTGGTGCTGTTGATAGGGAGTGCCGGAGCCTGAAGGAAGCAGTTCTGCAAAGTGAGGGTCGAACTGGCATCGCAGGTCTTTTTCGTGGGGACACCTTTGACGGTGGTCTGGAGGGTAAGCGCCGAGAGGACATTGACCTGGGCGCTCAACTCCATGCCCGTCTCAAAATAGCTGCCAACCTCGGGGAGCAAACGTGAGCGGCTATGGCCGAACTCGCGCCTGAAACCGCCGCGGTCGGTCCAGGACGAATTGCGCGGCAGCGTAGCCGTCAGTTCGCCGGGAGGGGGGCTGAAAGAAAAGAACAGATACTGGTCGTTGATCTGCACCTGGTATTGGCGCGGCGTGAGTACGATCAGGTTCCTCGGCAGTGAGCGGACCGGTTGCACCGCATCCTGGACGTGCCGGCCAGGAAGCCGGAACTGCACGAAGGCGCCAACGGTGAAGTTGTTCAGCGCATAGGATGCGTTGATCGGCTTGGTAGCCGGAGAAAGATTGCCAAGAGCGGACCGGTCGTAAGAAAACGCGCTCTGCATACCGAGGGAAACCGGCAACAGCGCCTTCCCGCCGCCCAGGCGCCCCAGGAAATTTCCGCTGACGCGGCTCGCCATTTCCAAATCGAGTTCCTGGCTGGCGGGGGCAGAGGCGCGCGAGTCTGAGACTCCCTGGAAATAGTCGCCTACAAACTGGTTCCCGCCCACCGGTTGGCGCGAAGTGAAACTGGCAATCACCTTGGAGAAATCCACCTGCCATAGCGGCATTTGCTGAAATGTCTCGTTCTCTTTGGTTACATAATTCTCCACATTCGCCTCAGGATTTTTGGCTGGCTGCATGACTTCGGCTGCGGTGCGGGGGTCTTGCAGCTGTGCATAGAGGTGATGCGCCAGGGAGGCGGTCACGTACATCTGGGTGTTCAGGTGATTGGGGTCGGGAAGACTCTGAAGCGTTCTATAGACAGCCTTGTCCTCTGCCAGTTGATCGGTGGTCAGAAGCCAATAGTAGGCATCGTCGACAATCGGCGTCCCTTCAACGCAATACGTGCTCTGCCCGGTCGTTTCACCCTTGCAGGAAGGATCGACCGGGATCCACAGGGGCTCGCTGTTCTGGCTGATCTCGGTGACATTGGTGAGCGTGGATTGAACCACGCCGTAGGAAATCAGCCACTCCTTGGAGATGCCGGTATCGGCCAGCTGGGCCTGCTCGGCCATCATGGCCTG
>PLSH01000414.1 GCA_003165095.1 Acidobacteriaceae bacterium | reverse complement strand
CACCCATTAAATGACGGCGCCCCATCCTTTTCGCGCTGCCTGCGAAAAGGGTGGGACTCCATCTGACCCGCTGTCTCGCCGGTCTCCGTTTTCCGCCGACGCTCCGGCGCCGCAACACGGTATTCCAGGCCAATGCCGTATAATCCTTCTAGTTCCTGCTGATGTCTCCATCCGCGTCTTTTTCCATGTCCGCGCCGTCCGGCGCAGCGCATCCGCTAAAAAGATCGTGAGGTTTCTCAGGAGGCACAAGCTGCGTCTATGAGAATAGCCGCACAGGAATTTCGAAGGAGTTTCAGATTCAGATGAAGCGTTTTCTTGCAATCGTTGTTACCCTGGCCTCGGGCATGGTCCTGAGCGCCGTCGCCCAAACTCCGGCCGCACCACCGGCCGCGGCCGCCGCGCCCGCCGGCCCCACCAAGATCGCCGTTATCGCCTTTCAGGTGGCCGTTGCCCAAACCAATGAGGGCATGCGCAACCTGGGCGACCTCGAAAAAAAGTTCGAACCCAAGCGCCAGCAACTCAAGGAACTCAGCGATCAGATCGACACCCTGACCAAGCAGTTGCAGACCCAGAGCGCCACTCTCAGCGATGCCGAGCGCGCCTCGCGCGCCAACTCCATCGACACCAAAAAGAAGCAGCTCGACCGCGATTTCCAGGATACCCAGAGCGACTTCCAGCAGGAGATGCAGGACGTCTACAACGCCTTGGCTTCCAAGGTCTATGACGTCATGCAGACCTACGCTCAAAAGCAGGGATTCACGCTGGTTCTGGATGTTTCCCAGCAGCAATCTCCGGTGCTCTTCGCCACCGACAGCACCAACATCACCAAGCAGGTAATCGACGCGTACAACGTCAAGTCCGGCGTTCCCGCGCCGCCCCCGCAGGCGGTTGAAGCGCCCAGGCCCGCTGCCCCCCATCCTCCCGCCAGCCATCCTGCCACTCACTGAGAAGGCCGCAGTCAGGCCCACAAAAGCCCCGCTACGGCGGGGCTTTTTGTTTGTGTTTTCAATGATTTACAAAGTATTTCAGAAAGGATGCATGATTCCGGGCCCAAAATACGCACCTTTTGTGCCAATTCTGTGGGAAAAAGTGTGGATATTTTACCCGAACCTAGCGGAAAAACGCCGTTTTCCTCTCTTGCCAACTCTCATTCGTTTCTGATAAGCAGCGTAAACCCTTATTTATCAGTCTAAAATCTACTTTATAGCCTTCCCGCCACCCCGTTTAAGCCAGCGCCTGACCCGAAGTCTCCGCAGGCAGGTTTCCACAATCCACGGTGAACGTACGGTGACAAAGGTACATATTTAGTAAAAATCGCGTGGGCGTTGACGGCAGCATCTGCTTGACTCCGCATCGCTTGCCCTGAAGCCCCCTTCCCTCTCGCCATTTCCTCAGCCTGGGCTCCCTCCAAGCGGCTATAAACTCACTCCCCCAACCAGCACCTTTGGCCCGGTTGGATGCGGCTTTCCTCCCAGCGGTTCCATGGTTACTGCAAATGCCTTGGCGCCAAGCCCCTGTTCCAGATGCACCACCATCGCGCCGTCCCGCTGGTTCTCCGCCAGCACTCCGGCGTTTACAGGCGCGCCCGAAGAGGGAACCAGCCACAGTTGGTAGCTCTTGCCCGACGGCGCCGGAGCGATCTCGCCTGAATACACCACCAGCCCCAGACGTGCGTTGTAAAGAACGTGAGCCTGCCCCGGAGGCCCGCCCGCTTGCTCGAGCAGCGCCACTTGAACCGTGTCGGGCGCAGCTACCACGTCGCTCAATGCGCGCATGTTTTGGCCGTTCTGCTGCGCCTTCATCTGCGCCGCTTCCAGTTGCGCCTGCATCTGCGCAATCTGTTGCCGGTCCCGCCCGTTCTGCTTCCATAACCACGAAGCCGCCAGCGCCAGAATCAAGGCGGCCGCCGCAAACCCCAGCGACAACCGCAGCCCCCACGATTTCCTGTGCGACGAGATGGCGCTAGTCTGGTTCGCTCCCGCTGTACGCTCTGCGCTCACGCGCTGCATCAGCGCCGATTTGACCTCCGGGCGCGGCGTCAGCGGGGCCGCGGCGAGTCCCAGCAGCATCGTGCGCCCGCGCGCCGCTGCAAGTTCCTGCCCGCACAGGGAGCAGGCGCCGGCGTGCGCTTCAAGCGTCAGCTTCTCTTCGCCGTCCAGCGCGCCCAGCGCGTAGAGGTCAAAGTCTTCCGGGTTGGCGTGTCGTTCCGTCATCCAATATCTGCTTCAGCGATTGCATCGCCGTCCTCACCCTGGTCTTCACCGTACCCAGCGGAGCCCTGGTTCTGGCTGCGATCTCGCTCTGTGTCATTCCCTCAAAATAGGCAAGCTCCACGGCCTGCCGCTGTTCTTCTGGCAACCTTGAAAGCGCCGCCGTCAAGCTCGCTCTCAACTCCGTGCGCCACGCCTCTTCTTCAACGTTCTGTGAAGAGACGAATGTATTCGCAAATGCGCCTTCCTCTTCCTCCAGCACTTCACGGCCGCTCCGGCCCCGCAACCGCGAAATCGCCCGGTTTCTCCCTATCACCAGAAGCCACGCCGCAAGCGAGCCGCGGCCGGCGTCGAATTGGCCCGCGTTGCGCCACAGCTGCAGAAAAATATCCTGCAAGACTTCTTCGGCCGCTTGCTTGTCTCGTAATATGCGCATCAGCATGCCGAATAGCATCGCCGAGTACCGGTCGTAGAGATTTGAAAGCGCGGCTTCGTCACCTGCCATCATTCTCCCGATGAGCATGGAGTCGCCAATGGGCTGCATCGGAGCAGTCACAGGGCCAATCTCCATCTACGGGTCGAATACGCAGGAAAAGGCATCAATGGATTCTACATCCGTGCCGAAATCTCGCCGGAGAGTGAATCTCCATGTGCTCTTATAGCATTCTCCCCGGCTGTCAGGCACTCCCAAACCGGGACCCCGGGCAACGCTCTCGCAGAATAGGATTGAATCTCGATCCTCAACCCGGAAAATCCCTTTCCTGTCACTCCAATCCAAATTCCCCCGGACCCGCGTACATGCGGCAAGAGGTTCTTCCCCCCTGGGCAAAAGCCTCCAGCCGTGTACTCCTGCTCTCAACCTCACTCAAGAAGGGAAAACAGGTTATGAAGAAGTTGGTCAGCATGTTGTTCGCACTGGCGCTATTCACCACCGTCAACGGCGCTTTTGCCCAGAAGGACCCAATGGTGGGCGGCGCCGCAATGTATCCGTCCAAAAACATCGTTGAAAATGCACTGAACTCAAACGACCACACGACTCTGGTGGCTGCAGTCAAGGCTGCCGGCCTGGTGGACACGCTCGAGGGGCCCGGGCCGTTTACGGTTTTTGCTCCCACCAACGAGGCCTTCGGCAAACTCCCTGCCGGCACCGTGGACTCCCTGGTCAAGCCCGAGAGCCACGATCAGTTGACCAGGATCCTCACCTACCACGTCGTCGCGGGACACATCACCACCAGGGATCTGAAGAAGATGATCGCGGACGGCGGCGGCAAAGCCACGCTCACTACCGTCGAAGGCGGAACTCTGACCGCAACCATGCAAAGCGGAAAATTCCTTCTCACCGATGAAAAGGGCGGCACCGCGACCATCACCATCCCCAACGTGTATCAGTCGAATGGCGTCATCCATGTCATCGACGCCGTTCTCATGCCGTAGAAGTGTGAACAGGCCCTGGCGCTCTCCCCCGGAACTGCCCTGCCGCAGCCTGCAACGCCGCCCCCGGCGTCAGGCTGCGGCGTGGCACGCTATTTCTGCTGGTCTTCCCCCACCCGCAACACCGCCAGGAATGCTTCCTGCGGAATGTCCACCTTCCCGATCCGCTTCATCCGCTTCTTGCCTTCCTTCTGCTT